>NZ_JBWCDK010000001.1:0-431699 GCF_056280405.1 Bacillus sp. URHA0034
GATCTCATCCGGTCCATTGATTGCCGCAAACATACCAGCAATCGAAAAGGAATTTCCGACAGTAAATCCAACGCATGTAGGGCTGTTAACAACCATTCCTTCACTGTTTGTCATTCTAGGTATCTTAGTTGCGAACCGTTTGGAACTATGGATTGGTAAGAAAAGGACGATATTGATTGGTTTAACGCTTGTTTTTCTTGCTGGGGTTTTTCCCGTACTAAAACATGATATCTTTTCGTTTTTATTTCTTTCGCGTGTTTCTTTGGTTTAGGAATCGGTTTATTCAACCGTTTAATCATTCAAATGATTAGTGATATATTTCAGGATGATCCCCGCAGGAAAGCAGCCGTAATTGGGTTAGAAAGTGCCTTTGAAGGATTAGGTGCCATTTGTTTGACGTTTATTGTAGGGCAGTTGTTGAAAATCAACTGGTATACTTCGTTTCTTATTTATGCTCTGGCGCTTCCAATTTTTCTGGGATTCCTCTTCTTTGTTCCGAATGACAAGAAGAAAATGGCAAAAAGAAAAGCAGAGCCAAACAGAACCGTATCGGACAGTCACAACGACGCAGGATCCTATCGCTCGGTCTTTGGTTATGGCATTTTGCTTTTTGTGATTGTAACCATTTTTATTAATTACAATATTCAGGTTACCCCACTGCTTTTAGAAAAACACATTGGCAATGCAACGATTGGCAGCAACAATCTCGCCTTCATTGGTTTAGGAGCATTTATTGCAGGTTTTTCATTTGGTCGAATTTTTCAACTACTGAAGGATTATATCATGCCAGTTGCACTTTTATTTCTCGGAATTTCTATCTATATTACGACTATTTCAGAAAATATCATACTCACGACATTTTGTTCAATGGCTATTGGCTTTTCTTTGCGTTGTATGATGCCATATTTGTTTCATACCTTTACGCAACAAAGCAAAAAAGTGGCAAAGCTTGGAACAACAATGGTGTTAGTTGCTTATAACATTGGTGCTACCCTATCCCCTTATGAAGGGACAGTTTTTTCAAAGTTATTCCACGTTCATACTGTTCAGTCTTTGTTCCTTTCAAGTTCAATTATCATTTTTTTGATTTCCCTCATTGTTTTTGGAGTTGTTCTTAAAAAGGCAAAAATGAGCAAAGTCCAACAAAGAAGTTTTTAGTTTGAGAGGAGGATACACTATGCCCCACATTATTGTAAAACTTATACCAGGCAGAACCGAGGAACAAAAGAAAGAACTTACAGATAAGATTGTGCAAGCTGTTATGGAAACAGTAAATGCTGGAGAGTCTAGTATTTCTGTATCATTTGAAGAAGTTCCGAGTGAGAAATGGCAAAAAGAAGTATATCAGCCTGAAATTTTAGGTAAAGAGAAAACGTTGTATAAAAAACCCGGATATAGCTATTAATGAAATTGGAGGAGAAACCATGGAAGCAATTAATCAACAATTACTAACCGGAGAACGCTCTCTTTTTAAAAGTCGAGATCTTATGATTAAAGATTCGGTTTTTGCAGATGGCGAATCACCGCTAAAAGAAAGTAACGATATTTTCATTGATAATAGTATTTTCAAGTGGAAATATCCTTTATGGTATTGCCAAAATATCAACGTAAAGAATAGCAGTTTTCTTGAAATGGCACGTTCGGGAATTTGGTATACTCATCATATTTCAATCAGTGACAGTATCATAGAAGCACCTAAAACATTTCGACGTGCAAGCGATATACATCTGACCAATGTTGATATGCCAAATGCGCAAGAGTCCTTTTGGAACTGTAAAGATGTGTACTTAACAAACGTGACCGCAAGAGGCGATTACTTTGGAATGAATAGTGGAAATATTAAAATCGATAATTTCAGATTGGTAGGGAACTACGCTTTTGACGGGGCTAAAAACATTGAAATTCGAAATGCAAAGTTACTTTCAAAAGACGCTTTTTGGAATTGTGAAAATGTCACTGTTTACGACTCTTTAATTATCGGTGAATATCTAGGTTGGAATTCAAAAAATATCACGTTTATAAACTGTACCATTGAAAGCAACCAAGGCATGTGCTACATGGAACATTTGGTGATTGAAAATGGGAAAATCATCAATACAGATTTAGCATTTGAATATTCAACAGTAGACGTGGAAGCAACAACAGTGATTAACAGTGTGAAGAATCCAATTGCCGGAAAAATCAAGGCTAAGGACATTAGTGAATTAATATTTGATGACAAGGAAATCATCTCATCCAATACCCAGTATGAACTAGATAAAGCAGGTGAACCCTGTGACCTTTAATTTTGATAAAATGACGAATCGTTTTAACACAAACTCTTATAAGTGGGATGTTGGATACAAAGAGCTCCCAATGTGGGTTGCAGATATGGACTTTGAAACATCCCCAGCCATTTTTAAGGCAATGCAAAAGAGATTAAACCACCATATTTTTGGTTATACAAGCGTGCCAGATGCCTATTATCATACAGTTGCTCAGTGGTGGGAAAATAGACATCAATTTCAAGTTGAAAAAGAATGGATTATGTTTTGTACCGGTGTAGTGCCAGCCATTTCTTCCATTGTTCGCAAAATGACCAACATTGGAGACAATGTGTTGGTGCTCTCACCTGTTTACAATATCTTTTACAACTCAATCGTCAACAATCAACGAAAAGTTCTTACAAGCGAATTAATTTATAAAGACAATCAATATTCGATTGATTTTGGTGACTTAGAAGAAAAACTATCCAATCCTGACACATCGCTCATGATCTTCTGTAACCCTCATAACCCAATCGGTAAAGTATGGGATAAAGAAACTCTTAAAAAAATAGGAAACCTTTGTATCAAACATAATGTTCTTATCCTTTCTGATGAAATTCATTGTGATTTAGCGCATCCAGGATATCGATATATTCCATTTGCTTCTGTTTCAGAAGAGATTGCTCAAAATAGCATTACCTGCGTAGCACCGACGAAAACATTCAATCTTGCTGGGATTCAAACATCGAGTATTATCGTGCCAAATCCAGAGCTAAGGAAGCTGGTGAATCGTGGAATCAACACCGATGAAGTGGCTGAACCAAATGTTTTTGCGATTGAAGCTGCAATCTCAGCGTTTACAGAAGGCGAACCTTGGCTTGAAGCATTGTTGGATTATCTAATGGGAAATAAACAATTGATTGAACACTTTATCGCAAGCCAGCTTCCGGATCTTAAATCCATTCATTCAGAAGCAACCTATTTGGCTTGGATTGATTGTAGCGCGGTAACGAATGATACCAAATATTTATGTGAATTTATTAGGAAAGAAACAGGATTGTACGTTTCAGAAGGTGCCATTTTTGGCGGTAACGGTAATGACTTCATTAGACTAAACTATGCTTGTCCTAAGGTGAGGCTTGAAGATGGATTACAGCGTTTAAAAAAAGGAATTGAAGCATTTCAACATTTAAGTAATCCATCAAGAAAATAATAATTCATATAAAAATTTATGGAGGTAATTTCCATGTCGAAAATTGAAGGAAAAGTTGTCATTATTATGGGTGCATCAAGTGGGATTGGTGAAGCGACTACCAAAAAACTTGCACAAGAAGGAGCGAAATTAGTCATTGCAGCTCGCCGTGAAGACCGCTTAAAATCACTTGTTGAATCATTACCAAATACTGAGGTAACATACGCTGTTGCAGATGTAACAAACAAAGAGGAAGTTCAAGCTGTTGTAGATTTAGCAATCGAAAAATATGGTCGTGTGGATGTACTTTACAACAACGCTGGAGTTATGCCAACTGCTCCACTTTCCGAAACACGATTTGATGAATGGAAACAAATGTTAGACATTAATATTATGGGTGTGTTAAATGGTATTGCTGCCGTTTTGCCGATCATGAAAAAACAGCAATCCGGTCATATCATTGCGACTGACTCTATTGCAGGTCATGTTGTTTATCCTGGTTCTGCTGTATACTGTGGCACAAAATTTGCTGTTCGGGCTATCATGGAGGGATTACGCCAAGAAGAGCGTGAAAACAATATTCGAAGCACCATTATCTCTCCAGGATTAGTAGATACAGAACTTTATACGACGATTAACGAGCCTGAAAACCGTGAACGGGTAAAGAATAATGCTAAAATAGAAGGTTTGGGATTAAAGTCAAGTGACATTGCCGACGCAGTTGCTTATGCAATTAGCACCCCGGAATCTGTTGCTATAAGTGAAATCCTAATTCGTCCAACAAAATCGGTAAAATAAATAAAAGAAGGCGTGAAATAAATGAAAATAAAATTAACTGTTGGTGAAGACGTATATACTGCTATTTTGAATGACAGTAAAGCAGCAAGTGATTTTATAGCACTTCTTCCTCTTAGGTTAACACTTGAAGACTATGCAGGAACGGAAAAGATTAGCAATCTTCCTAAAAGATTGTCTACTACCGGTTCCCCAGATGGTACCAAAGCTTCTATTGGAGATATTACGTATTATGCTCCTTGGGGAAATTTAGCTATATTTTATAGGGATTTTGGTTTTGCAAATGGACTGATTAAATTAGGGAAGATTGAATCCGGTATTGAAAAACTTGCAAGTATGAAAGGTAATTTCAAAGTTACAATTGAAAATATCGATTAAAAGTAGGTTAAAATAATGGATTAATCTGCCCCACTGATGCAACTTTGAGGTAGTATTTTACAGTTTAAAGGGGTAATAACATTGGATAGACCATATATAATCTGCCACATGCTAACTTCATTGGATGGGAAAATCATTGGAGATTATTTGAAAGAGGAACGAGCTGCTTATTTTACCGACGAATACGAAAAAATTCATGGACGTTATGGATGTAGAGCATGGATGTGTGGCAGGATTACCATGGAAGAACACTTCACTTTCGGACATCAATTAGATTTAAAACAAGATAACTTTAATGCGATTCCCAGAACTGATTACGTTGCAAATAAAGATGCGAAAGGTTATGCCATTGCAGTAGACCCTTCCGGGAAACTGGGGTGGACAAAAAACTACATTACAGATGACTACGGATTAGGAGAAACGAAAAAAGAAATAAGCGAGATTGTGAAGAAATATACTTAAGCTAACGGGTGTTAGATGTATTGGAAAAATAAGGGGGTAAATATGAATAAAAACGTAATGTCGCTTTCTGTTATCTTTTTGGGTATATGTATTGTTTTAAGTGCTTGGATTATTTCACAATCTTTAAAATCAGAATAACCAATTTAGATATGAGTTAATATCAAGCCAAAACAACATCATTTTGTTTGATAAACAAAGTGGAGAATCTTGGAGAAAATATCTACCACCAAGTGAAGGACCAACTGAATGGGAAAAACAACAAACTCCTGTCTCTTCCACAGTAAAATAAAGCACCCCTTACAAAGTTCAAATAATGGAAGTTTGTGATTCATTAGATGATGAATATAGTTTAATCTTCTTCATCTAATGGGAAGAAACAGTTTAAGATTGGAATGGGTGCGGGGTCCTTTTTCTTGTTGCACTAACGTGGCAGTTTAGTTTAAGTATATTCCTTCACAAAGTTAGAAAAATCAGCTTAATTATTTTTATCTAGTCAATCGGTTGTCATTAAACCTAATTAATTACCCTTGTCTTCAAGACTGTTTGATTAGAACCGTTGGATGCAACTCCTATTGGGGAAAAGAACTCGAAAAAATATTAATTGAATAAATGATATGATAGACATAAACTGAACTTTAGATTGAGGTCGGTTCTAGCTCGAAAAAAGGAGAGGACAGAATGCAGTATACAATAGGAGAAGTAGCTAAGAAATTCAATATGAATATCTCAACCCTTAGATATTACGATAAGGAGGGTTTAATTCCTAATCTAGGAAAGAATGAAAGTGGTAATCGAATTTTCGACGATGAAGCTATTTCAGGACTTATTACAATCGAATGCCTGAAAAAATCCGGAATGTCTATAAAGGACATTAAAACATTTATTGATTGGTGCCAAGAAGGAGATGAATCATTGAAAGTTCGTCTAGAAATGTTTTTGGACCGTAAAGTGGCACTCGAATCTCAAATCAAAGAATTAGAAAGTACATTGAATTACATTAATTTCAAGGTTGAATACTATACTAAAGCCGTAGCGGACGGAACCGAAAAAATCGTTAGAGAGAATATGTCTAACCCAGGACTAACTCTTTAAAAAATGAAATAATTAAGTCGTAGACTAATCGATTCATTATGTGTTGAATAGCCTACGGCTTTTAACAATTTCTGATTAGTACGTTATTTTTTGCATATCATTAAATTTTTCTTAGAATCACACTTGACCTAAAGCTAGGTTTAGGGATTATCCTAATAGTGTATTCACATCAAATAGCTAAAAGGAGAATAATAAAAAAATGAAAGAAGATTTAACTATTACACAAAAATGGGATAAAGTTTTCTCAAAAAGTGAAAAAGTCAATCATCGTAAAGTAACTTTCCATAATCGTTATGGAATCACATTGGTAGCTGATTTATATGAACCGAAACATGTTGAAGGAAAACTTCCAGCAATCGCTGTCTGTGGACCATTTGGAGCAGTTAAGGAACAATCATCGGGTTTATATGCTCAAACGATGGCTGAGAAAGGATTTTTAACAATTGCTTTTGACCCCTCTTTTACAGGCGAAAGTGGAGGAACACCACGCTATGTTGCATCACCAGACATTAATACAGAGGATTTTCAAGCCGCTGTAGACTTCTTATCCGTTCAAGAGAATGTTAATCCTGACAAAATAGGCATTATTGGCATCTGTGGTTGGGGTGGAATGGCTTTAAATGCTGCGGCTATTGATACAAGAATCAAGGCAACAGTGGCATCTACTATGTATGATATGTCTCGTGTGAATGCGGAAGGATATTTTAATGCAATGGACGAGGATGCGCGATATGAAGCGCGAAAAAGCTTGAATGCACAAAGAATTGTGGATTATAAAAATGGAGATTACGCAAGAGCGGGTGGAGTAGTAGACCCTCTTCCAGAAGATGCGCCATACTTCGTAAAAGATTATCATGATTACTATAAAACAAACCGTGGGTATCATGAGCGCTCATTAAATTCTAATGATGGATGGAACACTACTTCCTCTTTATCATTTATGAATATGCCGATTTTACAATACAGTAACGAAATTCGTAATGCGGTTTTCATGATACATGGTGAAAAAGCTCATTCTTTATACTTTAGTCAAGACGCATTTAAAAAATTAACAGGTGATAATAAAAAACTTACGGTGATTCCGAATGCTTCTCATACAGATTTGTATGACAAGACTGATATTATACCATTTGAGGAAATTACAGAATTCTTTCAAAAAAATATCATTTAATTATTTTTTCAAATGGTAATTAGAGTTGAAAAATTAATATTGAAATAATAATCAAAAAAATAAGAACCTCTCAATTTTATTTATATTTGAGAAGTTCTTATTTTATATGATGAATCAATCCACAAATTTCACTAAACTAAATATTTTTATTTCTTCTATGATTGGTGTCTTTTCCACCAATTGCATCAAAGTATAAAGAATAGCGGGGCTTTCCTTTCTTATATCTCTATAGTGACAGCATTCCTGTAATAAATGAAACTTTTAAAGGGAGTTTGTGAACAAATACACTTAAACTAAAGGGTGCGTTTGTTGAAGATCATAAGCCTAATTTCTCGCTAAAAATACGGAGGAATTAGGCTTTTTTATCTTTCTAAATCCTTAATGTTTTAAATGCAGTTTCTTGAAATTCCCCCATTGGTAAACACGTTGGCAACAAGTGGTAAATACCGTGGCAATCTCTGGTAAAAAACATGACAGAGGTGGTACATTCTTATGGCTGTAATCAATTAGGACAGCTAATTAAGCATAATTTTCTTATTAGGGATGATTATTTAAAAAAATGAAAAGCGGGTATGCTTATCATTTCTTTTTTTTGTTCACTACACAAACGATTTTTGTTTCGGTAAAATTACTTTAAACTGTAGCGCATGGATCCCAAGAGACTGTGTGGATACAGTGAGTTTTTTTGAATCAATTGTTAGGACAAATCGGGGTTAAGCCCATACATAGCAAGGCTTCACAAGTATACAGAATTTTCTGATATACCTAAAACAGTCTTCAAAACTGTGTGTGTCTATAAAAAATTTTACTCATTCATAATAGATCAAAAAAGTCTCGTAAATACTTTTCTATACTTTTTTGATTTATTCAAGCTAAGGGACGATAGGAATATTAGTTTTCTCACAAAATTAATAATATATATTTCGACATATATGTTATTAACTTCATATATTATAAAATTGTTATTATTTTCGATTATATTGTATATTGTATCATTACTTTTAAATATACATCAAATTAATATGAATATTAAAACTCAGAAATAAAAGGTAAGCCGATAGTGTATCTTTAACAATAAATGATCTTTTTAATAGAAGAGACAAATATTTGTTTATATAATCTTTATTCTTGAATTCTCAAACAATTAACCTACAACGAAATTACATGTAAGATTGTACATAAAAGAAAAGATAAATGCGCTAGAATGCAAAACTCCAACACACCAAAATAAGGAAACAAGACGCATATAAAATATTTATCATCAAAAAATTAAATAACGGTCTAACCACAATTTAAATTAATTCTTTAAATCACTTTGTTCGAATTAAGATTTTGGGGTTATATTTCCAAGTAAAATGTATTTTAAGTAATTAGATGCTGAATTTTCCTCGATTCCAAGTTCTTTTGCTATGTCTTGTAGGGAATATTTTTTTATATACAGATGTAAGGCCATTGCTCTACGTATAGATATCAGAGTCAATGCTGGATCGTTTTCCCCTAGATAATCTGAAGATATTGCTCTTAAATGGTTAAGAATAGACATAACCTGAATAGGTCCCCCAGAACGTTCTCCATGTGGTCTAGTGGTAAAGACAAAATCACTTTCATTATACCTTGTTTCCACATAGTACTCTCGAAAGCATGTGGCTTCAGTACCTCTTAAAGAAATTGAACGATTCTTAAGTTGTATGACAATGTTATTATTGTGGAAATCATCAAAAATATCTTCTTTTTTAAAACGAAAATCTGCTGTCTTTAATCCCTTTATAGCTAAAAGGAATACGATTTTTCTCAATTTAGAATACTCCTGGTTCAACAACACATTTTCCAAGATTGAAAGTATTTCATCATAAGTAACAATTACTTTAAGCTCCTTTTCAACTTTCAAACGTTTCATTTTCACAGCTGGATCAATGGGTACTTTATTAATCTCCCAAAGGAAATGGAAAAATGTCTTTATGATCGCCAGCTCTTTGTTAACAGTAGAAATACTCTTATCGCGTTCTAATTGTTCTTCTAAGTAACTTTTAATATCAGTAGGAGAAATTTGAAAAGGCTCCTTATTAAAAGGGTACGATTTATTTATAAACTTAAAAAATTGGTTAACTACCTTATCATAACTTTTTACTGTCTCTAAACTGTATCCTTTATCTTCAATATGTCTAATAAATCCATAAGGCATTTTTTCATCCCCATTCACTTATTAAAAAGAAGTTCATCAAAGGTTTTTTCCGCTAATAAAAAGGGTACGAACGTACCCTAATATTATGAAAATTGATGGCAATTGGCCGTTAAGGAATCACATACCACCTTGATCAAATGCAAGATATAGATAAATAAAAGCTGAAAAAAATGGCCAATCATAATTCTTTTTTCAGCTTTCCTAAAAAACAAGTTTTAAAAGGACTCTTTCTCTAATCGAAGGTTACTGAACAACTGATGTCTCTAAAACAAGTTAACTTTATTTAAATGAAGATATGAGTCATCTTGATTGATACGTTCTAAATATATATTGGTTGTAGAAATATCCGAATGGCCAGCCCAATCCTTAACTACCGCAAGAGGAACGTCGTTCTCAAGTAGAAGAGTGACAAATGTATGACGGAACCAGTGAGGCGTTACGCTTAAATTTTTTCCAGCAAGTTGTACAGCTTCCTTAACAATTTTATACAGGGCAGGGTAGGTTAACCGTTTTTTATTAATTAAGGGCTCATTTTTATTGTATAAGGCGAAAAAGAGCGGGCTGGGATCCTGCATATTTATTTCAACAGTTTCGCCCATACTTTTTCGATAATTAAATAAAATTTCTTTAGTTTCCTCTCTTAAAGGGATCGATCGAGGTTTATTCCCTTTTCCAATCACATCTACAAATAAAAATCCTTTTCGGTTATATCGAAAACTTCCCCAATTCAAGCTTAAAAGCTCACTTGCACGAAGCCCCGTGGTATAGAGTAGGTAGCCAATCAGCAAATTCCTCTTCTCCAATTGTTCTCGATTTCTTGTTGCCTTGACTATTTTAGGAAAGAACGAAATAAGAAATTCAGCTTCTCTTTGATCCAATTCTCGGATTTGTACACGAGTTTGTGCTTCTTTTTGACGAGTTTCTTCTATTATATAGTGTCCTTTTTTAGACACCGGCTTCGAGATCCAAGTGGAAAGGTAGGCTTTATAAAATTGTGTTTCATAACCAAAATCCAATAACCTTCTGAAAAACTCCAATTTTCGTATAGCAGATTTAGCTGCATACTTTTCATTAATAAATTGGTTATAAGCCTTTACTTCCGGGAATCCAATATCCCGAAAGGAAAGGGAATGATCTGTTAAAAATGTGAGCAGCGTTTTGGCATCTGAACGATAGGCTTTAACCGTATGTGCCGAAAGCCGCTTATCTTGTGGGAAGAGTTTCTCTAGAAAAAACAATTCAAGAAAATCCTGTTCCGTACTATTTTCAAGAGTGAGGTTACGATTATCATCAAGTAGATGACGAGCTTTTAGATTTTCCTGTAAATGGGTTAAGTACTGTTCACCATTCATATTTTGAAGAAGAGTCAAGTAATTCATAATTGACCTCCTAAGGATTAGTGTTAAATAATAATTATATTATGTAAAGTAAAGATAATACCTAATTATCTTTACTTAATAATAACATAGAATATCCGTTCTATCTATTATCTTAGTTCCAATAAGATATATTTAATTTAAATCAAAAAATTACGGCTAGGGGTAGGGAGATTCTGATTGGAAAAGTGAAAATATATTACGAATAGAAAAAGAAAAGTTACCATTTTTTAGTGTGTTGGAGATTTACATTCTAACAAATTTATTTTTCGTTTTATGTATAGTAGTTCATCTAATTTCGCTGTGTAAAACATATTAGAAAATTCAAAAAATAAACCTGTTCCTATTGTAGATCAACCAAAAGTTCAGTGATCCCCATAATCTAACATTTCAAAAAGAGAACAATATTAATAGTTCTTAAAACCAAATAAGGACACCACTATATAAGAGGTGTCGTAATTCCTTATCATCACTAGCCTTTAATTTTACTGAGCATTTTGTATTAACGGAAAGTTCCACCGAATTGTTGTTCAGCCATTCTTACTAAGCGTTTTGTTATTTCACCACCGACAGAACCGTTGGCTCTTGAAGATGTATCGGCCCCGAGCTGTACACCAAATTCTTGTGCAATTTCATACTTCATTTGTTCAAGTGCTTGCTCTACTCCTGAAACTAAAAGCTGATTGTTATTGTTGCTTCGTGCCATGTGTATCATCTCCTAGGTGTAATTTATTTACACTATTAGTTTGGAGTAACTAGGTTAGATTATTCCTAACATAGAATTGGTAAATTTCAGACGCACTTAAATAGTTTTTTAATTGATTTAATAAGCAAACGCCGGTTACTGGGATTAATAATTATTTGGTAGATATATGATGGGAGAAAGGAGCTTGCTACACATAGAGATTTAGTAAAAGGATATAGGAAAAAGTTTATTATCATTCTTTACTTAAAATAGAGAACACACCAATTTTCATAAATAAAAAAGACTTTTCTTAAAGTTAATTTATTTTAAAAGGTATTTAATATAATATCATATGTTTCAACATATATAATAAATAATATATTATAAAATATGTTATTTGTAGTTATAATGACAACATCATATTCGCTATTAATTTATAAATTATTGATGATTATAAATAAAAGTTATGATTAACTTCTATAGAACATCTTAAATCATGCCAATAACTCCCCTATAATACCTGTATATTTATGTTGAATTATAGAGTAGAGATTGTGAAATGCTTCACCTAAACTAACTGGCAGATTAGTTGAACAAGGAATAGTGAAAATATGGTAAAGTTATGTAAAGGAAAATAGATGATTGGGGGAATAAGTAGTGAAAAAAACTATTTGGATTTTAATGTTAAGTGTTTTGGTAATTGGTTGCTCAAATACAAAACAAACAGCTAAAGAAGAAAAAGAAGTAAAATGGGAAGAAAGTGCGAGATTTGTTAGAGAATCTATTGTTACTGATGATGGACAAAAAGATGATATAGTTTTTCGTATTGGAGATAATGGGAAATTAGGATTTGGAGAGTACGGACCGTTTATTGCTGATCAACCACAGAAGTATATGTGGCACTTTTGGGGCGATGAAAAAACATTGACAAAACCCTTTAAAGTCATCGGCGTCAGTAAAGAAACAGGCAACAAAATAACGGTATATCAAGTACAAGGACAAAACCTAGCTCCTAATAATGGAGCAGATCATCATCTTCCTTCGTCGATGATGCTACCAAGCCCAGGATTATGGCGATTAGAGGCTTATTTCGGTGAAAAACTGTTTGGAAATGTGATTGTGAACGTGAAAGAAAAATAAGATGTTCTTGTTCAACTAACGGGTGCTTTACTTCAAGAAGAAGTAAAGCCTTCTTGTTCCACTAACGGGCAGGTTAGCTCAAGAAGGATTTTTCCAATATTTGTAGAATTATTCATATTAATACGATGTTGAGGAGGAGGAACCTTTTTGTACCAAAACAGATTAGGATGGTTATTTTTAGGGCTTGCTGGATGCTTTGGCTTGTTATTTATTTTGATGGCTGGGGAAGGCAATGGGTTAGTAAATAGTCACATTGATGGGACTATGCAATTAAACTTCTTAGGAATAAAGATTTCCGAAAATATTTCGACAACAGAAACTTGGAATCAGTTTGGAACATATTTTTATCTATGGAGTTTATTACCGTTTGTATTAACGATTGTCTGTTATCGGAAGTTTTTAAAACTGGTTCCAACTAAAAACAAATCCTTCGCCTAATCACCGTAGCTGCCACCTTGGGCAGCTATTTCTTATTCAACTAAATCTCAGGTTAGCATAAGAAAGATTTATTAAATAAACCCTATTTGTTAGGAGTGATAAAATGGGTAGATATATTATCGGCATTGTAATGATTATTGCAGGTATCGTGCTTTTAATGATTACTCAGGATAAGGGACTTTAAAGAAGTCGAAGAGTCTATTGTTATAGCATAATCATTTCTAATTTTCGGTTTTATATATATCGTTTATAGATTAATTCGTAAGCGAAAGCAATAGATCCTTATTCAACTAACGGGTACTTTAAGGATGATGATCGCTGCGGTGGTCATTTTTTCTTGTTGAACTATCGGGCAGTTTAGTTAAAGAAGGATTGTTATGATTTTTGTTGAATTTAGAATAAAGTTCGCTATAGGAATAACAATTGAATAACCCTTGGAGGACATTATGACTATTTATTTAATTCAGTTAGAGGCAATACCGCTTATTGATAATCCAGAGAGTGAAGAATGTGTCGGTGCTTTTGTAAACTGTTTGGTTAAATCAAAAAATATTAAATTAGCTTTGAATACAGCCAAAAACTACGTCGTCAATCAAGGTTGGGAAGTAATAAGTATTGAGGACCAATTCATAGCGAGTCGAGATATGTACTTAGGAGATACCGAAGAAGATAAGGAATTACTCGAATGCTTTGATGAAGCATTGAAGGAAGGTATTTCTGCAATTTTTTATACATACGAAGAAGATGAAGGTGAAGATGATTTAGAGATTACCATTGAGAAGAACCGTATCTAACGGGGACAAGAGTTTAAGATGGATGGGACCGCTGCGGCGGTCTTTCTTTTCTTGTTGTGCTTACAAGGAGTTTAGTTAAAGAAGGAATTAATATGAACTATCCAGAAATAAAGATGTATAAGAATAAAGATAAATGAGGTGTTTTTTATAGAAAAGATACCTATAAAGACGCTAAAAAAAATAGAAGAAGACATTAAGAATAATGATTTAGGGAAAGCGAGGGATAGACTACACGGGTTAATTTCAACCTATCCTGATGAATTAGAACTCCGTAAAAGATTAGGAGACATTTATTTTGAATTAAAATATCCTTCAATGGCTGGTCGATTCTGGTATTTAGAAGAAAACAAAACTCCAGAAATGGTAAAAGCGTGTAATGAGTTTGAAAAATCTATGGGAAATGACCCGAATAGAATTGCTAGAACCCTAAAGTATAAAGGTGATAATGAAATTTTAAAAAGACTGGAATTACACGGGGAATTTTCCCCTATCAAAAATAAAGTGAAAGAAAAATTGTTACAAGAATCCGAATATACATTAAAAGATAAATTAGTTTCAGTTGGGGTTATATCAATCTTAATATTTATTATTATTTTTGAAGTAATTGGAGCTTACGTATTCTTTCACTGGATAGGTGACCCAATCTATAACTGGATATTTGAATAACTATGAGAGTGGATGGATAAAGTTTGTGAAAATTTGCTCTTAAAGTAACGGGTGCATTACTGTAACAACGGTAATTCTTTTTTCTTCTTTAAGTAACGGATCAACAGGGATGGACAACTCTTGTTCCAAAATATGTTAATATTAAGACAGGCTAATATTACTTAAGGTGGGAATGTAATGAAACAAATACCATTTGAGCGACCGAACGAGCATTATGATGAACGGTTATACCCAATTGATGAGCAATTATGTTCTTTATTAAAACAAAGAAAAGTTACGTCAAATAATAACCCAGGTTTTCCACCACTTGAAGATATTTCAAAATGGGCAGAAAACTATGACCTTTATGAAGACTTATTAAGGTCGATATTTGGTGTTCTAAAAAATGATGACCATTTTCGACCACAGGTGGAACCAACCAATTTTCAAAAGTATATACCAGTCTTAAAGTCAGTGGAAAAGGAACAATGTATATATTCAATTACATTTATTCGACAATATGCAAATGCCAGTGTTGTTAATTTTAATATTGATTGGGAATCCGAAGAGGAAGATAGATTTAATAGTTTTTAGGAATTATGGGTTGGTGAGGAATATGATTGTAGAGAAACTAGCGGAGGAGGTACGGAAGGACACATAAATTATAACTTCGTTGTTTCTCCTCCGTTACCTGATGATATTTCTGGTCTGAATTTTATATTTAGAGAAAAGGAAACTCCTTTTAAAGGAAATCCAACGGGTCTTGAAATAATAATGCATATAGAATAGAAAATTGAACCATTTTTCAAATTTCCTGAATTATTATACTCGAACTAACGGGTGCTATTCTTGAAAAATGATAAATAAAAAAAGTCGATTCCTTTTATTCCCATAAGAAATCGGCTTTTTTATGTTAGAGAAGTCCCTGTCCTTTTGGTACAAAAGGAGTACTTCATAGTTTAATTGGACAATTGTGCGAAATAAATTAATCTTTCTTCGTCTAAAATGAATGTTTTTTTGTCTAATAGATAAAAGGAAAAAAGAAGGTGATGAACATCATTGACTTTAAACGTAAAAAACAAAAAAGAAACGAACAAGTATTTTTAGAACTGTTTCAGCAATACGAACAAGATATTTACCGCATTGCCTATGTGTATGTAAAAAACAAAGACGACGCACTGGATGTCGTGCAGGAAACAGCGTATCGAGCTTTTTTGAAGTTCGGAACATTGAAGCAAGTCCAGTATTTTAAAACGTGGCTCATCAAAATTACCATAAACTGTGCGGTGGATTTATTACGAAAGAAGAAGAAAGTGGTCCATTTGCAGACGACAGATACCGAACTTCTCTCCACTAGAATGGGAGACATTCCTTTGTCCTTATCATTACAAGATTTACTTGAATTATTAGATGAAGATGAAAAGACCATTGTGTTATTAAAGTTTTATCAAGGCTATACCTTTCAGGAAATATCAGAATTTATCAATAAACCTGTCAGTACGGTCAAGTCAGTTTTGTATCGTGCATTGGAAAAGCTTCGAAAGCGGACCAGGAGGGAAGACCTTTATGGACAATAACATTAAGAAAGAACTCAATCAAATCGAGTTACCCCAGGAGCTGCGAGAGAGGGTTCTATTAGGAATTGAACAAGCGAGGACTGAACGGGAAATCAATAGGGATAAGAAAAGTTGGAGCATTGGAAAAATAATAACCTTATTTAGTGGGGTAGCGGTACTATTTTGTGGATTGTTTATCGGGTCAGCTTTTATTTCACCCACGATGGAAGCAATTGCATCTAAAATCCCGTATTTAAATTTAATTTTCCATTCGAAATCAGTTGGTGAGGTAATTACTGAGGAATTAGAAAGTAAAGGTTACAAGAATATTTCGGCGGGAATCAGTTACAGTCCGAAGAAATTTGTTTCAGTAAGTTTGGATTTGTCAGACGAAGAGTTTAAGCAAGCAAAACCTGATGTCGAAAGGAGTGTAAGACGCATCTTAAAATCAAGAGGCTATGATGCGTATTCGATTAGAGTCAGTAAATTTAAACCGAAGGAGGAATATGTTCCAAGCGAAGAAGAAAAGAAAGAAATCGCACTCCTAAATCAAGAGGTCTCCAATAAGCTAAAGCAGTTGCATATTAAATTTGATCATATTCAAACGGATCCAACGGAACCTACGATTTTTATTAATATCGGTGCATCAAAGGATTACTACAATTCTGTTAAGGACGAAGTGGAGAAAGCAGCACTCGAAATCGTTCGAGCAAATCATTATAAGGGATACAAAATTAATGTAACCAATAGTACCGTAATAGTTAGTAAACCGGACAAAGGATCCCAAATAATTAGTCCCCTTGCCGAGGGGTTGATGTCCAAAAAAGAGTTCAAAGTTACAGAAGTAGGGTATAAAAGTAAACCTTTAACCTTCATTATTCAAACCTCTGTCCAAAGTACTGATTCAAAGTCAAAGGAACTTGGAAATAAACTTGATCAGATGATAGTAGAGTTTTTAAATTCGAAGGAAATTTCGTCGATTTTGAAGAATGATCCATATGAGATTATTATAAAGAGCAAGGATAATAAAAAAATTAACTAAAATGGGGCTGCTATTGCAGCTCTTTTTGTTCTTCAACTAACGGGGCAGATTAGTGAAATAAGAGTTATATTTTAAATAAAACCTAACAAGGTAGGTTTAAAGGATGTCTTTAAATGAGTTTATTGAACTCAAAGAACGTGTAGCAATTGGAGAAGAATTTAGTTTTAATTATAAAAATGATGAATATTGGATAAGTCAAAATCCAGATCGATACTATCTTACACGAGTTAAAGATTCATTTACTCAAGAGTTTGATACCTCTGAATCTCTTTTTGAAAATGGAACGATAGAGGGAAAACTTCTTTCAAAAATTTATATGGATATAGATTGGTAATTCAAGTTAGAAAAATATAAGACCTTATTCAGCTAACGATGCAGATTAGTTGAGCAAAGAATAAATACATAAAAGTTATGGGAAGGTAAGGAAAAAAGAAAGGATAAAAGTAATGAACAATCAATCCGAAAAGCAAGAAAAGTTACCCTTAAAACCATTTAGTAAACTTATTAGACGTATTTGGTATGTTTCCCTTGCTATCGGTTCTGTTGGTTTGATATTGCAATACAAATTTGAGATAAAGGAAATTTTTTGGATTATCGCTATAAGCACACTACTCCTTGCTTTTTCTTGTGGCATCATCCTATTTAACACCAACATAAAATTAGCAGAACGTATTCTTTATACAATTGCCACTATAGTTTTAATGTTTGTTTATCCTCATTGGTTAGATATTCCTGCTTATTTAACAAATAATTATGAAGTTGTTGAAGGTGTACCGACTGAATTTGAGTACAGAAGCCCTTACAAAGCTGGGCGTTATCTACACGTTGAAATTCAGAATGTAGAACTTAAATTGCCATTAAGCATTCCAAACTCAAAATCTGATGAATGGTTTGTGATTCATTACCTTCCATATTCAAAGTTCATAACAGATACTAAAATTATTTCGAAACAAGACAGTAAATAAAACGAGCTACAAGGGCGACTGTTCATAAAGAACAATCGCCTGTGCTAACGTGTCGTAAATTTAAAGTTTGTGAATAATTGTACTTAAAGTAAAGGGTGCAAGAGTTGAAGATCCTGCTACCATTCTTGGTAGCCTTTTCTTATTACACTAACGAAACAGGTTAATTTAAGAAGAAACAGGGATTACCCTTACAAAAATCGAATATATAATTTTAAGGGGGAATCAATATTGAATAGAAAAATAGCTATATCTTTATTTTCCTTGTTTCTCTTTTTAGCTTGGCTTCTTTGGGGAATTTATGTTTCTACTGGAGAAAAGTGGTTGACAGTCCTAAATATTGAACAAACAAGCGAGGATACATTCATAGCTAGAGTCTCAGGTATAAAAGTTTTAATTGGGGCAATAGCATCAATACTCATAGGATATACTCTCTATTTAATTAGTAGGAAAAAGTAAAAGGTATTTAGCTAACAGTGCGTTTCTGCAAAAAGCAGGAACGCTTTTTCACTAACTGGGCAGTTTAGTGGAAGAAGAGTAAGGAAAAATCGACCACTAGAAAAAGGATTTTTTTCTGTTAGAATTACCTCGAAGAAAGGATGATTTTATGGTAGTTTTTTTGATGCTGTTGGGCTTTTTCGTTTTATATAGTGGCGGAAGTGCGGTATTAAAAAAGAAGTATCATATCACTGGTGAAGACACAAGAAGATGGCGATTGTCTAAAAATAAATATGTCATTATCTTTGGTTTTTGTTGGTTTGGTTTGATATCAATATTGGTTTTAAAAGGAATTTTAAATCAGCTTAATGGTTTTGCAGGACTCATTATCCCTACGGAAATATGGCAGGGAATAAAGCAATATCGAAATAATAGGGAAAATCGGATTTATATTTTGAATTTTTGGCAATCATTGTCTTTAATGATTTTTTTTGTTGTTTTTACAGTCTATTGGTCATTAATCAAATAAAATCACAACCTCTTGAACTAACTAGGTGCTTGAGTGAAAAAAGGTTAGGTTGCTACGGCAGCCTTTTTCTTATTGAGCTCTAACGATTCAGTTTAATAAGATGCATAAAATAAACCTCATTTCTGAAGTTTATGGCTTAAAATTCAATAATCCCAAGAATTTGTGTAACTGCTAGACTAAAGTGAACAGTTTGCGATGAATAATATTGAACACTTATTTACTAAAATCGTTCTCCACCTTATGATAGATTTTTATACTTCTATGATTAGGCGGAGGAATTGAAAAGGTGGATAAGTTTGAAATGTATATAGAAATAAGAGGAATGCTAAATCAAAAATACAGTATTTCTACTATCGCTAGGAAACTAGATATATCAAGAAATACTGTTTATAAGTATATCCGTAAATCACCAGAGGAAATGGCAGAATGGACAGCATCAACAATGACTAGAAGTAAAAAGTTAGATATTCATAAGGAATTGATCCTTTTTTGGCTAAGAGAATATCCAGATTTAACTGCAGCTCAAGTACAAGACTGGCTTAAAGAAAAATATCCTGAATTCAACGTTGGAGAAAGTACAGTAAGAAGCTATGTAAGGTGTCTTCGAGAGGATTATCAAATTCCAAAAGAATCAAGCACTAGGGATTATCAGGCAGTCCCTGACCCTCCAATGGGTGAACAAATGCAAGCAGACTTTGGATTTAAAACGGTAAGGAATCAATTTGGTAAACCAGTAAAATTAGTTTTTATTGTATTTGTGTTAGCCCATTCTAGATACAAATATGTTGAATATCAAAATCGGCCTTTCACAACAAAGGATGTAATTTCGGCTCATAGGAATGCATTTAAGGAGTTTGGGGGTGTTTCAAAAGAGATTTTGTATGATCAGGATCGACTAATTGTTGTATCTGAGAATGAGGGGGATATTTTACTCACTGAAGAATTTCAACAATTTGTAAATGAAGTTAAATTTGAAGTTAAACTCTGCAGAAAGGCTGATCCAGAGAGTAAAGGAAAAGTAGAAAATGCGGTTAAGTTTATCAAGAATAACTTCATTAATAATAGAATTTTTTATAACATTGATTCCTGGAACGAGCAGTCTCAGAAATGGTTAAAAAGAACAGGTAATGGCAAAATTCATAACGGCACAAAAAGAAGACCCGCCGATGTGTTTCTCCTCGAAAAGCAACACATGCGACAGGTCAACTCTGTAAATGATATTCACAAAACTAGTATAGCAAGAAGTGTCCGAAAGGACAATACAATCCTGTATCTCTCGAACAGATACTCTGTTCCGTTAGGAACATTTCAAAAGTATCCAGAAGTACATTATTATGTGACCGATGATAATAAGATAGTAATCTACGTCCAGGATTCAGGGGAATTACTGGCAACACATTACATTAACCCTGATAAAGGAAAACTCATTCAAAATACTTCCCATAAAAGGGATAGATCAAAAGGAATAAAGGAGCTTATCGAAGTCACTAGTGAGCATTTTACAAATAAATCACAAGCTATCGATTACCTAAATGAGTTACGGAATAGGTATCCACGTTATATTCGGGACCAGCTAAGCTTAATAAAAAAGTGTATCGAACTTAGTACATTAGAATTAATAGATGATGCGTTATCACTCTGTTTGGAGAGGCAACTGTTTAGTGCGAATGACTTTCATGATGTAGTAGCCCTCTTTAAACGACAACGACAAGTGAACAGTGTAAACGTCAGCGATCAACAGGCTGATAAAGATCATAACGACATCGCTGAGTTAACACTAACAAATACTGAGGCAAATCAGCGTCCATTAGAACATTATTACACAATCATGGAGAGCACAAAATGAAGCAAATAAAAAATCTTCAGGACTCACTCATTTCACTTCGGTTGATGGAAACATCAAAGAAGCTCCCTACTCTTCTGGAAGAAGCTGAAGAGGAGCAGCTTAGTTATATAGCTTTTCTGAACAATATAGTAGAATACGAACGAAAAATGAGAGATGAGAAAAACATGGAAAAACGCTTGAAACTCGCAGCATTTCCATGTATCACTCCGTTGGAGCAATTTAATTTAGAAGAACAAGAATCCTTAAGCTTAAAGCAGTTTAATCAATTAAAAGAATTAGCATGGATTGAGCAATTATTTAATCTTATTCTATTGGGACCGCCAGGTGTGGGGAAAACACACATGGCGGTTGGATTAGGATTAGAAGCCATTAAACGAGGCTACAGGGTCTCCTTTATCACGATGGGTGACTTGGTTCATACCTTGAAAACTATGGACATAACGAGGAAGTCCCAAACTAGGATTAAGAGAATAAAAGAATCACAATTAGTCATTATTGATGATTTGATGTACGCAGCGATGGATCCAAGGGAAGCGAATCTATTTTTCCAATTGATAAATGACTTGTACAACAACTCATCGATTATATTGACTTCCAACCGTTCCCCAAAAGAATGGACCGAGCTCTTGGGTGACGTAGGTGTTGCGACAGCTATCTTGGATCGTCTTATACATCGAGCAGAAATCGTTCACTTTAATGATTCAAGTTATAGAATGAAACATCGCGAGACAATTTTTAAAGAAGAAAGTGTTCAAAATTAATAAGCAAAATTGTTCAAATGTACTTGACGCTTACAATTTGTTAATATTGCCTTGAAATTTAAAGAAATATGGTCGGTTCTCATTGTCAAAAACCAATAAATATGGATTTTCTTGAACAGGAAAAATAATCATTACTTCATCTACAAAGTCAAAGAACCATTGATTTTTAACCGTAACATTAGGTTCTAAAGGGATTTTTATCACAAACCCATTATTAGGATATGGGGTAAAATTTCACGTAAACCCCTGATATTCCTTCAAGAAATTTCTCTACTTCTTGTTGTAAATCGGGGGTTTTTTGAACATTTTTTATAACTTTACCTTTTTTTATATCGATTATTTTTATTTGATGATTTGTTTGAGCCATAGCATTGGTTGTATATAGTATAAAAATACAAAAACTTATTAAAACCTTTTTAATCACTCTAATCACCTCAAAGGTATTTTCCCCAATAATTAAGGCAGTATTAAAATGTCGATTATATAGCAGTTTATTATGAGTTTGTGAAATAATGTATTTAAGCTAACGGGGCAGGTTAGTTGAAGAAGAAGGTGTTTTTTTGAAAAAGTCGAACTTGTATTATAGGTGTTTTTCTATTTATGATTTGCCGATAGATATTTCTATCGGTTTATTTTTTTATCAGTGATAGGATTTTAAATCTAATTACGTATTAATTTATGAATACAAAAAATAAATAAAGGGGGGTAAAGTTGAGTGTTGAAGAACTAAGTCTGGTTGAACAAATAAAGTTAAAAAATGAAAAAAGCATCTCTAAAATACTTGATAAGTATGGCGGATTGCTAAATGCAATAATTCAAAAATATCTTCAGGCAAATTGTCAAGACACAGAGGAGTGTATGGCAGACGTTCTGGTTTCGATCTGGTACCATATCGATTCATTCGACCCTTCAAGAAACGAATTTAAGAATTGGATTGCAGCTATTGCTAAGTACAAAGCAATTGATTATCTAAGGAAATCAGAACAGGAAAAGCAATATTTAAGCAAAGCTGAATTAACGGAGAAAAATTTGGGACAAATCGTTTCGGATAGAAACAAGGTTGATATGGAGAGTTTGTTAGATGAACTCCCAGATGTAGAACGGTCCATATTCGAAAAATATTATTTGGAAGGGGTTCCTTCAAGGGAGATTGCAACGGAGTTTAATGCAAGAGAATCCTGGGTGCATAATAAGCTCTCCAGGGGGAGGAAAAAGTTAAGAAGTCTATTAATAAGAAATGAGGTGTAAAAATTTGACTATTTATAACGAGCTAAATGACATAAAGGTCGATTTAAATGAATTTGAAGAAATTGAACTTTCAAAATTAGAAAAGAAAAGAATTTTGAAGAAAGTTAAAAAAGACATTTCTTTAACAGGATCTCGAAAAAAATGGTTAACGATAAGCGTTGGTGTGGCTGCTGTTATGCTAAGTGCTTTATTAACAATTGATAAAGAAACTGTTGCAGATATGCCTTTTATTGGAGAAAGGATAGAAAAATATATAAATACTAATGAGAATCTTGATTACTCCTCATATAAAACAGCTATAGGAAGTACGGCGGAAAATGGGCTTGGCAAATTAACATTAAATGAAGTGATTCTAGACGATCAGCGAATATATGTAAGTTCCACTTTCGAGCCAGCTGGGAATGTACATATAGATTACCAAACGGCTATCACACCCAAAGTAAAAATAAATGGGCAAGATTTTACAGTTACAACAGGGGGAGAAACGATTGAATTAAACAATAGGATGTTCACCATATTTAACGATATAGAGTTAAGCCAGGCAATCAAAACAGAGCAAGTTGAAATTGAAATTAGTTATGATAGATGGGATTTTAAAGACATTGAACAACCTTGGACCTTTAAAGTTGAAGTAAGCCAATCAAGGTTAATGAAAGAGAAAAAAGTGTTCGATTTGAATAAGCAAATAACGCTGAATAATGGGGAAATCGTTACTCTCCAAAAAGTAGTCACAACACCAATGTCAACAACCGTTTATTATGATTTATCCCAAAGCAATAGTGAAGATATACGCTTCAAAATCCAATCTCAAGAGGGTGTAATGGGGGAGTTTAGCTCGGCTTTTAATTCAAATAAGCCAGGGGATTTGTCCTATGCACGGTTTAATGGATTTACTTTAAACAGGGGGGAATACTTCCTGATGGCGTATGATTCTAATGACAACGAGCTAATTAAAGAAGCAATTCCAATAAAATAATTAAAATGAAAATTCAAATTTTGCTGCCGTAAAAGGCAGCTGTTTCTTTTTTAAACTAAAGGTGTAGATTTCTGTATAAGAAGAAAGTGAAAGTAACATTAAAAGCTAAGATTGTGAATAAATCTACTTAAAGTAACGGGTGCTTGAGCCAAAAAAGGTTAGGTTGCTACGGCAGCCTTTTTCTTATCGAGCTCTAACGATTCAGTTTAATTATTACATAAAATAAACCTCATTTCTGAGGTTTATGGCTTAAAATTCAATAATCCCAAGAATTTTTTTGTATTGCCTTGAAATTTATAGAAACGTGGTTGGTTCTCATTGTCAAAAACTAATAAATATGGCTTTTCCTGAACAGGAAAAATAATCATTACTTCATCTACTAGGTCATTGAACCATTGATTTTTAACCGTAACATTAGGTTCTAAAGGGATTTTTATCACAAACCCATTATTAGGATATGGGTTCAATTTCACGTAAACCCCTGATATTCCTTCAAGAAATTTCTCTACTTCTTGTTGTAAATCGGGGGTTTTTTGAACATTTTTTATAACTTTACCTTTTTTTATATCGATAATTTGTATTTGATGATTAGTTTGAGCCATAGCATTGGTTGTGTATAGTATAAAAATACAAAAAATTATTAAAACCTTTTTAATCACTCTAATCACCTCAAAGATATTTTCCCCAATAATTAAGGTAGTATTAAAATGTCGATTATATAGAAGAAATTCTGAGTTTGTGAACCAATGCACTTAAACTAACGGGTGCTATTATTAAAGAACGAAGGGATAAAATTATCAAACTTTTTTTATGAAAAGTGAATTCTAAATTACAAAGAAAGAATCCATTTTTATCAAACTTTTTATAATGGATTCTTTTCATTTACTGTAAAAATGTAGGTTTATCAGGTCTTTTTTATTAAATTTAAGCTTCGCATAGGATTGAATAGCCAAAAATAAGCAAGTCTTTATTACTTTGTTATTTTTGACTCTTTTATATTGTATTTAAAAAAGTCAGCATATGACTTTTTAATTTATCCCAAAAAATTTCTTTATGGCTAGATCATTATTTAAGTCAAAAATAATATTATGTTTGAATTGTTTATTTGGGCGAGCTTCTGACCATAATTTCATATTAAAGCGAGTTGTATCAAACTCTATAGATACGTAATCTAAGCCGAGAGTATAGCATTGAGAATAGGTACTGTGTGTCTTAGATGGGAAATTATATTTAAATTTATCGTTATATTTTGGCTGAAAATATCTAATTAGTGCGGCCTCAGTGAAACTAATCTCTTGTTCTTCGGAAATATTATCATATCTGTTATGGATATAGTCCATATATATCCTAAACAATTTCTCGGATTCACTATTTTCAGCATCAGGAGATAAGAACATTAAATCATTTCTAGTAAAGCTCCAAAGAGTAATCCAAATTTCCTTATCTGGGGTATTTTCGAAGTATATTCTTTGTAATGTGGAATGACTTTTAATTCGTCCATATGCCTCCCTTTCCCCATCTTCTCCAAATGATTTTCCAATATATAATATCTCAGACTCATCTTGGTAAAGCCCTGTATCTTTGGTTAATTCTTGCAAAATTAAAGATGCGTAACCACCAAATATTTTTTCACCTTTATCATTAACCACAAAAAGTAGTTCATATGGGTATTTACATACTACGCTTAAACTTTTTTCCTTAAATTTGTGTTCATATTTAAAGTCTATGATTTTAAAGTTGTCTTCATTTTGAATTTTATATTTACCACTTATGTATTTATTATCAAGAACTACTGAATCAAAAAGAATTCGAGGTCTCCTTACTATCATATAAATATGGAATGGAGGAATAGCGTTCATAGCTTCTGATAATCTTTGTAGTTCTTCTAATTGTTGTTGTTTAAGAATAATAGTAAAATCATCTACCATACTTAAACCAAACGAATTTGGTCCCATCTCTCCAAACACTCCTTATTTTTCAAATCTAATATTCTATATTTTACCACTAATTAACTACAATAGAGCAAAACGAGTAATTTTCTCATATCATCATCACTAGGAGAGAGTTATTGAACTAACTGGTTAGATTTGAAGAACAAAGCTGTCATTACGACAGCTTTTTGTTGTTTCACTAGCAAAGCAGGTTAGTTGTAGGAGGAAATACAACCTTTTTCTAATGATTCTACCTACTATTACAGAGAAAAAATCAACGCTGTTTTTTTGATTTATATATAAATATATTAAAAATTGTTTATTAGAGGCTGTATGATATCAAATTTTAAAAGGTAGATATCTATAGTCGAGGTAATTTTTGGTATAATTATTTTATTGGAGGGTGATTATGTGGAAGAATTCAGAGGTTTGAAATGGTATAAATGCGATTTGCATTTGCATACAACAGCTAGCGAGTGCTTTCGTGAAAAAACTGTAACAGCAGAACAATGGGTTCAAAAATGTCTAGATCAGGGACTCCATTGTGTTGCTGTCACAGACCATAATACTGGAGATGGAATTGATGAAATTAAGATTGCAGCTGAAGGGAAAATAGTTGTATTTCCAGGTGTTGAAGTAACTTGTGGAGACTCAAAACAACACGTATTAATTTTATTTGATCCTTCAAAAAATAGTTCTTACGTGAATGAGTTTTTAACCTATATTAGCATCTTTGAAGAAGATAGAGCAAAAGAATCAACTAGTACGAATCTTAGTATTTTTGAAGTAGCCGAGAGAGCTAATGAACGAGGAGGATTAGCCATCGCTGCTCATATCGATCAGTTTGCCGGGTTATCCCCTTTATCTCACGAAAATAAAGAAGTAGTGTGTCTAGATAAGAATATCTTCGGAGTCCAGGTTGTACACGATTTTTTATATCAAAGTTCACTTCCTTCAGAGGAAGAATTACAAAATTTATTTGATAATTTATATAATCAAGTTGGGATAGATGTTTGGAAACCCTGGGTTAAAACTGCTCAATTCTATAAAGATAAACCTATTGCCAAGTTAACCTTTTCCGATAATCCAGCAGCTGATAAGGATCCAAAACACGGACTATATGGTATTGGTAGTCGGTTTACTTGGATTAAAATGGATGAGGAAATTACTATTGAAAGCTTAAAGCAAGCTCTTTTAATGCCCGATGTACGTATTATTAATGATTTTATTTATAGTGTAGAAACAAAATTCCATTCTAATACATATATTAAGGAATTAGAAATATCAGATACAATTTATAACGTAGGGAATACGAATGTAATTAATTTTAACCCGCAGTTAACAACTATTATAGGCGGTAGAGGTACTGGTAAATCAGGGATTTTAAGACTAATGAGAAATACACTAAATATGGTAGGTGATCTAAAAAAACACGAAGATATATTGAGGGATCATAATGAATTTTGTTGTAAAAATTCAGGTGATTTAGGTGTTTTCACTGATAAAACAAAAACAAGGATGGAAATTGTAGTTGATCAATCAAAATATATTTTAATTTTCGAAATCAACAGTGGAGTACCGAAGTATGGATTAACCGTAGAGTATTCTAACGGAGAAACATCTGAAATACCATCGGATGAAATAACTGAATTTTTAGATCGATTTAACATAAATATATTTTCTCAAAAACAAATCTATGATATATCCAGAAGATCTGATGCATTAAGAAATTTTATTGATTCAAGTATTCCAGAGTTAGAAGATAAAAAACAAACATTAAAAAATTTAATGAACAACTATAATAACAACTTACTCAATATTGTTGAATATGAAAGAAGTTTATCAAAAAAATCTAGTCTAGATGTTAGACTAAAAGAATTAGGAATAGAAAATGAAAAAATTAATGTTCCAGAAGTCATTGAAATATTGGATAATGACAAAAAATTTATAGAAGAAAATGATATATTTAGCTCATTACTAGAATCAATTAATATTAAAATTGAAGCCTTACACAATGTTTTAAACTCAAAGATTGACGCTTTAAATAAAGAAAAATTTAGATCTGAATATGAAGAAGAAATTAATATTATTAATTCTGATATAGAAGGTTTTCTAACAAGTCACAATGACCTTCTGTTACGTGAAATTAAGTCTTTAGAAGACTTTAAAGAGACATTAGAACATACTCTAAATACCTCTAAATGGTCACGGAATTTCTTAGGACATAAGGACAAATTAGAATTAAAACAGCGTGAACAGGGTGATATAAATCAACTTTTAACACAGAGAAAACATATAACAGAAGAAATTCAAAAAATAAAAAATATATTAGAAGAATTAACAGAAGTAGAAATCAGTCTAGTTAATTTAAAAACAGAAAATCAAGAAAATATTCAGGCTATACTTGAAACTAGAAGAGATATACGCAATTTAAGACACAATTTTATAAATTATGTTTTAAAAGATAATCATTTGTTAAAAGGTGATGTAAAGCCTTATAGAGACTTTAAACATTATGAACAATTTCTCCGAGAACATTTATTAAAACCAACAGGATTTGATAGTGATTTTGAAACAATTATAGAATTTATCAAAGAGGGAAATACGCTCCAAAAACTAAAAGAATTAGTA
Source organism: Bacillus sp. URHA0034 (assembly GCF_056280405.1). Classification (NCBI taxonomy): domain Bacteria; kingdom Bacillati; phylum Bacillota; class Bacilli; order Caryophanales; family Bacillaceae; genus Bacillus; species Bacillus sp. URHA0034. The sequence goes on from NZ_JBWCDK010000001.1 coordinate 28,517, forward strand.
AACATATTTAAGAACTTAAGTAATAATGGAGAGAATTCATTACGATTAACAGGAAGGTTTGTAAAGGTTATAGAAAACTTAGAAAAACATAAAATAGAATCTTTGGATATTTTATTACCTGAAGATGAAGTTGTGATGTTATACAAAGCAAGTGAAACTGCGAATTTCAAACCATTAAGTAACGCTTCAGCTGGTCAGAAAACATCTGCAATTTTAACATTAATTTTAAGTACAGGGGATAGTCCATTAATCTTGGATCAACCTGAAGATGATTTAGATAACTCGCTAATATATTCACTAATTGTAGATAGAATTATTAAATCAAAAAATAATAGACAAATAATTATAGTAACACATAATGCAAATATACCAGTTAATGCTGACTCTGATTTGGTTAATGTAATGGATTCTGAGAAACTTACATTTAACCCCCAAAATTATGGTAGCATAGATAAACCTGTTATTAAAGAATCCATTTGTTCCATTATGGAAGGTGGAATTAATGCGTTCAAATCAAGAGCACTAAAGTATGATTTAGAATTGATTTAAAACACAATCCTAAATGAAAAACAGTGGCAATATTTCATTTAGGATTTTAGTTTAGAGTTTTATGTTTCCAGAGTTAAATAATTTTTATTTCTTCGAATCCATTATAATGCACTAATTCAGCTTACTTTGATTAGTAAAATCACTAAGACATAATTTTCTAAGTCAATTTAATAAAAAATTGGAATTTGCTTCATTATTTTTTATGGATGCAAACAATCTCTAAATTTTTCTATGGGAACTTCTATAATCCAACCAGAATACATAAATATACTGTCAGGTTAGTGTGAGAATGAAGTTCTAATACTTATACCAAAAAAAGATTGTGAAATATTGCACTTAAACTATCGGGTGCAAGAGTTGAAGATCCAGCTGTCATTTTGGCGGCTTTTCTTATTGTGCTAACGAAGCAGGATAGTTCAACAAAGATAATGGTTATTTGTGGTAAAATCTATAAAGAATGGTTGTTTAATTTATAGGGGGTGTTTAAGTGCAAGAAAACAAAGAAACTCCTGAACGAAAAAGAGAGAGATTAAGACAAGAAGAATTAAAAAGAAATCCGACAGGTAGTCTGAACGATGCTTTTAATAGAGCAAACAGTGGCAGTCTTGTGGATTTAGTAGGCAGCTTAGGTTGGAAAGGTACGGGAATACTTATTCTTGTACTCATAATTGGAGTTATTATTGCTTCAATCTTCCTAAAGTAACGGGTGCTTTACTTCAATAAGGAGTAAGGCTTTTTTCTTGTTCAACTAAAGGGGCAGTTTAGTCGAAGAAGGAATTTGTATTTTCTTCCATAATATAATTTATTAGAAATATAGAGGGGGAGTATAAATGAGTTTCAATTGGGTGGGCTTCATTTTTTGGTTTTTAATTATTGCTTCATTCTTATTATTAATATTGGGTTTATGGAAAAGATCTTGGAAAGTTTTAATATGCAGTGGAATTTTACTTATTTTACCGTCACTTTATTTCAGTGGTGCAGAGAATTGGTTTAGACTGCTGGTTCTTTTTCCCCTAATTCCTTTTGTACTCGCTTATTATACAAAAAAGAGAGTTTAGTCCTTTATGAATCCGTTTTGGTTGTTCAACTAAAGTGGGCTTGAGTTGAAGATCCAGCTGCTATATTGGTGGCTTTTTTCTTATTGTGCTGACGGTCAGAATAATCGAATGAGGATATTGGTTTTTTATGGTAAAATAAAAATGATTAATTCTTTCGGTTATTCATTTTTATTTTAAGGAGTCCGATATGAAATTAGAAGATAAAGATCAAAAACTAAAAAAAGTACAAAGATTGTATAGAAAAATAAAACAAGAGAATGAAGAAGAGAAAAATGGCAGTCTAAAAGAGGCGGCATTTATTGTTTTTATCATTTTTATTATTGCTATCCTGAATGCTATGTTTAAAGGATTTTAGAAGTGTGCTTTGCTGAAATAAAGTTACCAAGTTGGATAAAGTAGCCATTAAAGCTAAATAAAAGCCTGAAGCTGGTTACATTTAAAGGGTTCCGTTTTTTGGGTGCTTTCTTTATAAATGACATAAGAAATGACGTGTGAATTGGCACACGTCATTTTCCATATTTACCTAGGATCTTAGACCTTTTTTATGGGTTTTGATATTACAATTGACAACATTTTTTATGATGGACAATAAGTATTGTACAATTCAGGAAGAGTACTAAATTGACTGCCAATATTGATGTCATTTTGGGTGTCGGTATAATGAAAATGAGGTTCTCTTTCTTCAACTAACGGGTGCAATAGTTTTAGAACACCAGCAGCTGCTTCGGCGGCTTTTGTTTGTTCCACCGAGCAGGTTAGTGGAAGAAGGAATACTATTATCATCCATAGAATACTAATGCATTGCTTATTAATTAAATGGAGTGAAGGGATATGAATTTATTCTTTTCAGTATTATGTATTTTTTGGGGAATTGTCGTTATATTTAACTCCATTTTCAAATTAAAAAGAGAGAGTTTTAAAGAAAAGTTTGATTTTTTGGGGGCTGGGGACGGTTCTGCGGAGTCTTCAATATTTGAAATTCTATTTAGTTTGGTGACTTTCTTTCCTTGGTGGATTGTAAAAGGATTTGTCATTATTGTTGGTCTTGCTTTTGTGATTATCGGAGTTCTGATTTTATAAACTGTTTATTCAACTAAAGGTGCAGAATTGTTGAAGAGGTTGGGAACCTTAATATAAATGGAGTACAAAAGAGGTAATAGTATGGGGCAAATAAGGTTAATGATTTCAGCAATTTTATCTTTGATTGTTTCAATATTGAATTTTACAGACCACAGATATGTATACGGTACATTTGGGGCAATTATATTTGTTTTTGTGGTAATTGAACTGATAAAACAATTAAGAAGCAAAACTAAAAGAGAAAGTTCTTAAGCTAACGGGTGCAAGAGTTTAAGATCAGAGCTGTCATTTTGGCAGCTTTTCTTGGGCTCCACTAACGGTAGCAGGTTAGTTGAAGGAGGAGTTCCAATAAAATATTCTATAGTATGATTAGGTACATTTATTTATAAAGGGTCGATGTGTAGATGGATAAATTAAAAAATGGTGAAATAATACCTGGGAAAAATATCGGGATGTTTTATTTAGGATGGAGTTTTAACCAATTGAAGACAGCCTTGGATCATAAATTTGATATAGAGAAACGGAGCACAAGCTTTGTAGTGAAAACCCATTGTATTTGGTTTTGGCTTGATGATGAGCAGGAAAAAGTATTTCAAATTAGAGTAAATGAACCGTTTGAAGGTAAATTTCTCGGTAAAATCGGCATTGGAAGTACGCTATTAGATGTTAAGAATAATATTGGAGGCTGGAAAGAAGATTTAGATGTTTATATTCTTCACGATTATAAAGGAATATGTTTCGAACTACGGGATGATGATATTGATGAAGAATGGGATCAAATCACAGCCCCTATAAATGGTATTAGTATTTATTAAAAAAAATATCTTCTTCAACTAACGGGTGCTAGAGTTTAAGAACCGAGCTGTCATTGAGGCAGCTTTTCTTATTGTACTAACGTTGCAGGAAGTTGAAGAAGATGTTCGAATATAATAAGGAAAAATCTAATTAAGCAGTATTGTTCATAAGGGGTTTATATGAAAATGGATAAATTAAAAAATGGTGAAATAATACCTGGGAAAAATTGTATTTGTCAATATTAATTTGAGCCAGAGCGATCACATCAAAAGTGAGCCACTTCATTCTGTTTTATTACCATATTTGGGGGAGAATTGGGAGTTTAGTTTATCTTGCCCCGAGGGGCAAGATAAACTAAACTCCTCGTGCGCCCTTTCTACTGGTCATTCTCCTCTTTTTGTTTCATACTTTGCCTAAAGCGATAAGATTCTCCATTAAGTAGGAGGATATGAGCCTTATGTGTAAGTCGATCTAAAAGAGCAGCTGTCATTTTCTCATCACCAAAGATAGAAGTCCATTCCGCAAATTCGAGATTGGTAGTTATCATAACACTAGCCCTTTCATAGCGACCTGCAAAAAACTGGAACAATAGTTCAGATCCTATCTTTGTAAATGGTACATACCCAAGTTCATCTATAATGATCACATCGAATTTGAGCCACCTCTTCTCCAATGCACCAAGTTTGTGTTCCTCATTAGCCAGTAGAAGTTCTTCAACCAATTCTGCAGCCGAGATAAACTTGACCTTATAGCCATTCTTAATCATTTCAATGCCAAGTCCTGTAGCTAAGTGAGACTTTCCAGTCCCACTGTTTCCTAAGAAAATCAAATTTTCCTTCTTTTCTACAAAGTCTCCCTTTGCGAGAGTTAGAAAACGATTCTTGTTCAAACTTGGCATTAAACTAAAATCATAGCTATCTAGGGTTTTCTGAACAGGAAAAGCAGCTTGTTTAAGTCTTCGTTGTCTTTGATTTTCATCCCTAGATTCGGATTCTGCCTCTAATAATGCCAAAAGAAATTCTTCATAACTAAGATTACGATCCTCCGCCTCCCTGGCAAGAGAACGATATTGTGCAGCGATGGTGGGTAGCCGTAATTGTTTAGTAAGGTGATCTAATAGTAATTCAGTTGTCATTTCCTACTTCCTCCTGTCAATTGAGCGTACTGTTCGATATTAGATTTGTTCACTTTGTAATCGAGTAGATTGACAGGGGTTTTATCCGGTGGAAGATTACCGATTGATATGTGTTGGTTGGTAAGCTCTTGTATAATCTCATGGACCTTCTCATAACGGAAAACTCGCGTTTTCTCAGCTTCCAAAAGAGCTCTTGTTAATTTGTCCATTCCAATATCTCTATGTAGGAGGAGAAGACGAATGAACTTTCGATCCCCTGCAGATCCTTCCTGCTCGCGCATCTTCAAATGGAATCGTTTAAAAACATCAGGGATTTCATTGGATTGGAATGCGTGAGCGTCTCTAATTGCCCGTGGTTTTTTAAGCAATACCTCTAAATAATGATCAAGAACAGTAATCATTTGATTACTTTCATAGGAACGAGGATGTTCAGCGATCACTTGGTTTTGAGCCACTACGATTACTCGATCCACAAAAATTTTTGCCCATACAGCTTGGCCCGCAAAACTACATGGAACAGAATAACGGTTCGTTTCTACCGTTATGAGGGAAGTCTTATTAACCTTGCAGGATAAGAGTTTACAGGCTTCAAACCTGTTTGAAGGAAGGGGATGAAGATATTCCTTTTCCTTCTCCCACATTTCTAGTACCGTTTCAGATTTATTCGGGACGTGAGTCCTGCCAGCTTCTTTTAAGCACCAATTCAAGAGAAAGTCATTTAGCTCATTAAGAGATTGAACTTCTGGATATGGGACCAAGGCATTCCTTCTTACATAGCCGACCGTTCCTTCTATACGCCCTTTCTCATTACCGCTTGCTGGATTACAGAATTCAGCTTTAAACACATAATGAGCCTGAAGTGCAATAAAGGCTTCTTGTTCAAGCCGATCTCTACCCTGAAGGATTTTTAGTACAGCTGTTTTTAAATTATCAAGTAGTCCTTCTGTTGGAACTCCTCCTAAGAACTCAAACGCATGGACGAAACCATCCAGGAATGCTTCCTGTTTTGCATGAAGATAAGCTCTCACATACCTCATACGACTTGCGGAAAGCTGAACGCAGAAGAGGTAAATGCGTTGGGTTCGACCCTGTAGAATAATATCCGCCTCTCCCCAGTCGAATTGGAATTGGTGGCCGAGTTGAAAATCAAGTGGGATAAATACTTCCTGAATTTCTTTCCTACGTTTGGCAACGATCTTTCGGATGTTAGACGCCGATCCTTTGAAATCATATTCATCTACTAATCTCTTATAAATCTTAATTGCTGTATGTTTTTGCTTTTTCCAAGTCTTTTGATCATCTTCAATCCACTGATCAATTATTGGAATGACGCGTTTTGTTTCCGGAGAATATTCCTTAGTTCCGTAAACTTTTTTTCGTAAGACTGTAGTTGGTGCGGTATTCTCTTTGAGATATTTACTTACTGTGTTTCGGGAAATTCCAAGTTTTGTCGCGATTTGCCTTTGCGATAAACCTTCAACCTCTTTTAAGAATTTGATATTATGAAATTGAGCCACATCGATCATCCTGTTCGTCCTCTCAAAGAAGTAAGTTTGGTCACTTCCTATCATATGAGAGGTTAATAGAATTGGAAATCAGGTGGCTCATTTTTTATGCGATCAAATCTTGTAAAAGTGGCTCAAAACTAAATTATCAAAAACAAAAATATCGGGACGTTTCATTTGGGATGGACTTTCAAACAATTGAAGACAGCCTTGAATGATAAATTTGAGATTGAAAAAAGGAGTCGTTGTTTTGTAGTGAAAACCGATTGTATTTGGTTTTGGCTTGATGATAAGCAGGAAGAAGTATTTCAAATTAGAGTACAGGAACCATTTGAGGGTATATTCCTTGGTGAGATTGGGATTGGAAGTACCTTATTAGATGTTGAGAATAAGGCTGGAGAATGGCAGGAAGAATTAGATGTGTATATTCTTCCTAAATGGGCAAGAGTTAAAGATTGGGGTGGCTGCGGCAATCCTTTTTTAATGCACTAACAGGCAGGTTACTTGAAGAAAGAAACTTTTTTCTTAAAAGCGAATTTTAATATACAATCAGTCAAAATAGGGAGATAAAATTATGATAGATTTAATGAAAATAAGAGAAAAAATCATCGCTATGGATGAGTCATCTGCTAAAACAGTTTTAATGACGACTGTTAGTTATTTAGACATCGTGAAGAATGGCAATGGTGGATTTACAAGTGATATGTGTGTAGATGAACTAATAAAGATGTTCAATAAGATTCCTGAACCAGATGTAATAGTAAGGCTAAAAAGGGAAAAGGAAGATAAGGACTAAACAAAAGTCTTATTCAAGTAACGGGTGCTTTCCTTTAACAAGGATGCCCTGTTTTCTTATTGAAGTAACGGAGCAGGTTAGCACAAGAAGAATTCAAGTTAATAATAGCCTTTAGAGGAGAATTATTGGGATATTATGCTAAACTGAATAAAAGGAAATTAAAGGACTGATTCAATTAATGGATATTAGAAAACCTAATGATTTTGAACTAAAAAAGGTATTATCTCTTTCGCCACAAGCTGTTTTTGAGGGCACATTAGGTGAAGTAGAACCTACGAAAGAAAAAATTGACCAACTTGTAAAACCACTTTTGGAAAAGGGAAGTTATTATTTAATAGCAACAGAAAACGAAAAATTAATGGGCTGGATTCTTATAGGGACTAGCAAAGACCAATTTACTGATATGATGAATGGATTTATTTACGAACTATTTGTTATAGAAGAATTTAGAGGGAATGGAATTTCCAAACTGTTAATGAGAGCAGGTATTGACCATCTAAAACAAGATGGATATTCAGAAATCCGTCTAAGTGCATTTGCAGAGAATCAAGCAATTAAACTGTATGAAAAATTGGGATTTAGCATTAGGACAATTACTATGAGTTTGCAGTTATAAGAAACTAACTTATTTCACTAACGGGTGCGATTGTTCAACAAGAGCAGTCGCTTCTTGTGCTAACGAGGCAGTTTAGTTAAATAGGGAATGGTATAATTATCCTTATAAAGAAAGGGTGTTTTTGGGAGGGATTAATATTAATAATAGATTGAACTGTCTGAATCAGAAGAGGATGCTGTAAGGAAAAAGGTAATAAAAGAATTTCAATTCAAACCAAGCATTTCTAAATTTCCGTCATTTGTTGTGCCAAGCCCATTCATTACATATGATATATCAACTTATCGAAATTGGTCAGGAGATTTAGAGGAATATGAAGAGATTTATAAAGACCTTGAAGAGAAATCATTGTTTGCCTTTCAAGAAATAACAAATGATAAAGAATATTTTTATGCTTTAGATTGGCAACATTCTTGTTACTGGGTTAATCCCTTTTTAGACTTTCCAAGAGACGAATTAAATGAGTGGATAATCCCTATTCTCCCTAATGGAGATTATTACTTCTTTATGCAAAAGGAATTTAACTGGGGCTTGTTAGGTCATCCTTGGGAGGAGACGATGACTTTATTCGGTAAGCAACTAATCCAAGCCTTTGAAAAAAACAAGCCTACAATGTTTAATACTATTTTACGGATTGGTTAATTATTTTCTTATTGAACTATCGGGTGCAAGAGTTTAAGAATAGGGTTTGCTGCGGCAGCCCTTTTCTTGTTGAACTAACGGGCAGTTTAGTGGAAGAAGAAGGATTATACTTCCATATAAATAAACCGAAGGATTTTGTAAAATATAAATATTCAAAAGAAATTAAAAGTTAAAGGTGAGGTAACCTTGAAGTCAATTTTAGCTGTATTACTCATTTTATTTACTATTTCAGGCTGTTCTTCGTCAGATAATGATGAATTGAAAAATATGAAATGGTTCAAAACCGAAGAAGAAGCTATTGATTATGGCATTAAAGAAGAAGGAATTAATAAAGAGAATATATTGGGTAAAACCGAACAGAACCACGAAATATTTGTTTTTTTCAAGGAAGAGGAAAAAGAGGGGATTGCGGTTAGCATAGCCAACTTAATCAAGAAAGATAAACAGTACGCTTGGGATGGAATTCAGTTATCTTGGCTGATTGACAACCCTTCTTCTGAAGTAAGTATGGAGTTCGAAACACGATCTAAGAAAAAATTCACCGTGTATAGTGGCACCACAACAAATCAAAAGATTTTAATTGAAACGAAAAGTGGACAAACAGTAGAACCTGAAGTCGATAAAGACTCTGGAATCTATTTCTTTATGGAATCTTCAAGCTGAAAAATAAATGTAGTTCTTCTTTAACTAACGGGGTGCTTTCCTTAAAGAATTATCCAAGCAGGGAGATGTGTATGAAAGAAGTCATTGTTTCTGAATTAGGCAAATTGGTGGGATTAAAATTACAGGATGCAGGTAGAGCTTCTAACCTATTTGGCTGGGTTTTGGGGATATAATTCAAATCATTAGGAGAGGGAAGACCCAAGAATCAGCAGAATACGCTCTTCATATTCAATGCTCGTGGAGAATTACCTTAAACAACAAAATTGTTGTAGCCTCACGGGATTTCTATTCTCCAAGCTCGGAATGGGATGGAGACATTGAGGACTTCGATTGGAATATGCAAGGTAAGAATAGATTTGATGAACGAATTAAAGCTTTTATAAAGGACAAAGGACGATTACAGGTAAAGAATATTGAATCTGATGAGATTGGTGGATTAAAGGTCTTTTTATCAGGTGGTTACACACTAGAAGCATTTCCAGATAGTTCGGAGGATGATGATCAAGGCGAACACTGGAGGTTCTTTAACCGAAAAGATGATAGTCCTCATTTTGTTGTCTCAGGAATGGGAATTGAAAAGGTTTGAACTTAATTATTGTGAAGAAATGCACTTAAAGTAACGGGTGCAATAGTTGAAGCAGCTGCCAGAAATTCTTGGTGGCTTTTTGTTATTCAGCTAACGGGCAGGTTAGTGTAAGAAGGAAATACATATTTAAGGTTGTTAAAATAATAAAATAATTGTGCATATTTCGATTGAAATTAAACAGAAGTGGAACAATGCTAGTAATGAATATAATAAAATATAGAGGTATCTTATGAGGAATATACTGAAAACATTATTGATAGTCTTATCAGGGGGGTTAGGGTTTTTTTTATTACGTAAGTATAAAAGGAGACGACAAATTGGTTGGACATTATACGCTCCACTTGAACAGGACTTTGTTACCGAACCAAAGGAATACACTTTTAAATGGATAGAAGAACTTAATGAGGAACAATTTGACAGTCTTTTTGAAGACAGTGACGATGATGGTGAGTTTCAAATTAACGGACTTGAATTTAAAACTATAAAATCAGCTGATAGCCTAAATGAAATGAGTGAAATATGTTTCCTTTACGCTGCACCTGATGTTATTTACGAGGATCACCATTCTGCTCTTGTTTTTCAAGATGTAACCCCGTGGGTGTTAGAAATAATAATGATGGAAATGGTTCCTCATTATAAGGTTGTAAAAGAACTTTATATTGAGGATAAATTCAAGGAAATTCAGTTGTCAGAGCTAAAAGACGAATCAAAAGAGCTTGCAAAGGGTTTGATTTCCCAAAAGTTTTATCCTGTTGTAACAGATTTATATAGGAATAATCAACCTCTCGATTCCATTGGACGTATTCAATATTTTTCAATCAAAAAGGAAGATGTTACTCCATTGTCTTTAAAAGAGAATGATGGGATTCATCAATTTATGAAGAATAATAATTTCAAGCATAATAAACCTTTTGTAATAACACCTGTGGGATGGAAATTAGATGAGAATTTAAAGGATTCCATCGCTATCCGTTCTTTTTATTCTTTCGCGAAACAAATTGTGTTGGTGGTTAATACGTTTGATGACAGTGTAAGAGCAATTTTTATTTTAGGGGAAAATTAGGATCAAATTTTTCTCGATTGAAACATTTTGAATTCGTCAGTGAACTGTCAAAGGATATTCCATTACAAATAAAGAAAAAACGGATACAAAAGGGTACTGACATTGTTAATTAGTTGCTTGAGTTCTTTATTTCTTAACAAGATTGTGAAGTATTGTACTTAAACCAAAGGGTGCTTTAGTTTCACAACAATTGGGCTGTTTTCGGCAGTCCTTTTTTCATTATTTTCATTTAACTTAAGTGGTAGGTTAGTTGAACAAGAAATGGTAAAATATTTACAAATGTAACTCGAAAAAGAGATGATATATATGCTAGGAATAAAAAATTACAATCCTAAATTTTATACTGATATTTCTCAAATAATAAATGACCATAAAACAAGGTTACAGGGTCTTAAAGGGAAGCAAATAGAGGAAATTTGGGTTGCCTGGGAACAAAATGAAGATGAGTGGTTTAATAATTTACCCGTCATAATAAGGTTTGAAGATTGTCAATTGGAATTATGTGCTTATAAAACTGATGAATATGCTATTACATTTGACCAAATTGATTTATCTGAAGAGATTGATTACTATGGTACCGATTATATAATTAGATGGGAAAAGAATAAGCTTAAGGAACTTAATAAATGTATTAAAAAACGAATAGTTAAAGTTGAAATTATTGAATGGATAGCACAATTAACTGGAATGGGTTTTCACCTTGAAGAAGGATATTTTGCAGTATGTAACGGTTTAGATGAAAATGAGATATGTATTAATAGGAATGATGAACCACAATACAAGTACACAAATTTGTAAGATTATTATGTTCGCTATTAACAAACAAACGGTGTGTGATGCTTTAAGAAGGCATCGCTTTTTTCTTGTTCGAACGGGGCAGGTTGAATAAGGATTACGATATAAGTAGTATGTTTAAAGGGTGATTTAAAAATGGAAAATTATAAAAATAAAGTTGCTTGGTGTCCGATTTGTTCTCAGGGATGGGTGGAAATAGTAAAAGATGTTGAAACTAATGAACTATTTGTGATGTGTGATGAATGTGAAAATGAATGGAATAACCCAACAGAAGTAAAATCACAGAAAGCACGAACGGAAATTAACGATAATCGAGTAACTATACCAACAGATGAAGAAATTCGGAGTGTCAAATGGGAAAAGTATATTATAAATGATTAATATCTTATTCAACTAAAGGGTGCTTTACTTTAATAAGGAGTAAAGCATTTTTCTTATTTGGGTAAAGGTCAGGTTAGCTCAAAAGAGGGGGTAATTCCCAATATTTTTGGTGGGTTAAATCGATTATTATAGAGTATAAATACATTCTAAAAATAAAGGCGGTTTACTTAACTTGAAAAAATGGGAAAATGTAGCTAGAGGTATTTCTTTTGTGTTAATATTAATTTTCCTTCGAAAACTTGATGAATCGTTTTGGCTGAAAACGTTGTATTCTATTATATTATTTTTTGGAGTTTCGTTTATTTTGTCAAAAATCCAATTCCTCCAGAAGCCAGTAACAAATAAAATTGGATGGTTAACTTTAATTGCATCGTTCATCTTCATAGAAGTATTGTTTTATTCATTTTAAAGAACTAAATTTTGATGATTTAGTAATTGTAAAATGTTACAAGATTAATAAAAATAAAATTATAACCTTGTTCAACTAACTAGGTGCTTGAATTGAAGAAAAAGTGATTGAGGAATTTGCTTTTGTCAAATTGCTATTTTGATCTCCTTTTTTCATAGTAGGGATTGAAAAAGTTATAAAGAGCCGGTACCGGCTCTTTTTTGTAGTACGAATGGATAATTCTTTTAGATGACAAGTATAGAGTAAATCAAAGAGAAAGTAACTCCCTTAATACTCGTTTAAGGTGCTTGCAGTCTTGATCATTTAATATACAAATCTCTTTTTCTAGATACTTGCTCTCCATAGTGAATATTTGACTTAAATCAATTGAACTGTCTTTATTAAATGGATAGTTATCTTTGCTTAAGGGAATGTTAGTTATGTATTTTGATTGATCGGATCTAATAGGTGCCACAACCACATTGAGGGTGTTAGCTTCATCTGTTGATAGAACTAAATAAGGTCGATTAGCACCTGGTTTATTAGGGATGTTTCCCCAGTATAAATGGTTTTGTTTTTTCATAATTACCCTTCTTTATATTTAACTGACTTCTTATTGTATCAATATAAGGTAATAGTTGCTATTAATTCGTATATTGTCATTTAAGTATTGGTTGATTGCTTTTAGTAAGAGATTGCAATAGTCTTCCGGCAATACAGTACCTTGAGGGTTGGAATTAATAAGGGTACAAGGATTTTATTTATCTGGGCAGGTTTCTTATTAAACTTAATGGGGGCTTTTCCTTAATCGTATAAAATCAACAAAATGGGCCTAAAAATAAAGAACGCAATCGAATATAAAATCGATTGCGTTAATCAGTGCAATATATCCAACGAACATCATCTATATCAAATCCACGAGAAATTAATAAAGAAAAGAAAAATTCTTCATCTAGGTATTTTCCATCCAAATTGTCTAACTCTTCAACAAAAGCATTAGAACGATTTTTTTTATAAGGGATTTTTGATGGGAAATCAGTAAAAGTATTTAATGGTATTTTTTTAACGTTTTTTAACGGGATATAGTCTTGACCAGTAAGAGGACATTTTTTTACATTTTCTAAATCATCGTTGGAAAGTAGCCTTTCAGTGTTTTTAAAATTTATATATCCCATCATCAATGCCGGTTCGGAATGGGCAAATTTTTGGAATACATAGCTGTGTGTATAAAATGAAAAGGCCGCACCCCGTATACTAAAATTCATATAAATTGTGTCAATTTCGATATCCTTTCTTGCTACTCCATAAAGCCTTTTTTTATAGAGTACAGTGTTTGGAATCTTCCATTTTAAAATATAAACATCTTCAATAAGTACTTCATTTAAAAAATCTTGTTTACTTATTATTAAAGATCTCATTTCATCACCCCTTCGAAAATAATAATCAAATATTCCATTAATATAAAAAAAATATAAAAAAGTTTCTATTATTCTTCTTCTGGTTTATATGATGTATGTCTTTTAACATATTTTTATTGATTAAAGGGGGAAAATTACTGTATTTCAATTAGAGTGAGCAGTAATTAAAGATGAGGATCACTAAGGAGATCTTTTTGCCTGTTGTACTAACGGGGCAGGTGTGCGGCCGAGCCTAGGTCGTATCATATAACGGGTGGGATTCCCGTCGAGTAAGAACTAGCCATTCGCTCGTAGCGAGTCTTGGAGGGCTAAAGGTAACTTTAGTCTTTAAGCGTAGACAGTTCGAAAGCCAAATGGTTGAAGGGATTGAGCTCCATAATGTTAGTAAATCGAGAGGGCTGATGCTTTACCTGCAGCAGAAAGCTACATTTTATCCTTCGTTAAGGGCAAGATGGATAAAACCTCTCTGGAGTCAGAGACCTTGGCACGTTACACATCGATATGATACGGCAACTCGGGAGACCCTACCGGTCTTTTCTTGTTAGAAGAGTATGGTGTACAAGCGATAAAAAGCAAGGAGACCAAATGCTGTGTAGGGAGTCGGATAGCAGCGTAGTACCAATGAAGTTGGGTAATGCCGATGGAGGAAAGGCTAGCTACCAGTTATCGCCCTTACTAGGGAAACATTTACTACACTCAGAGGGAGGATAAATAGAAACAAAACTACTAAGGATAGCAGAATTAGTAAAATCTCAATCTAAGAGAATAGATACATTTTGTGAATGGTAACTAGGAGGAGCCGTGTGCATTAATAGTGCAAGCACGGTTCTGTGAGGGGGGTGGAGTACAATCTACCGCAAGGTAGAAAGTCTCCCTTCTACTCGACTAGTTACATATGTCAAGATAAATAATCTTTCATAAATGGGGAAGAGTACTTATTAAAAGGATAAAGAGGGTGCGTGGAACATTGAATAAAAGAATTAACTTTATTTGTTTAATACTCTGTATTGCTTATTTTGTACAAACTAATGAGATAGCCTTTGCAAGTCCAAACGATACTCCTCCTTCCATTGAGGAAATGTTCACCCAAGTTGGATATAAATCTGTGGAAGAAGCCGTTAAGGAATTTGAAAATCACTTTGAACAAGATGTAAAATTGCCAAAAATCAAGCCTTCTATTCCTTTCACTCATCAATTCGGAAGATTTTATGAAGATAAGGATTACGACACAAATGATTTTTTATCAATCCGTTTTGTGAATGAAAAGTCACGAGAAAATAATTATAAAGTTGATATTCGACCCTTAAAAAATAAAATAAATTTTAAGGATAGAGGCAATCAAAAAGTCTATACACTTGAAAGTGGTCAAAAAGCCATTTATATGGATGATGCCCCAATTATGAATTTTCTTGTTTTTGAAAAAGATAATTGGCAATATATGCTCGGAATTGACAAAAAGGTATCAAACAAAGTTACACCAGAAATCTTAGTTAAGATCGCTAACTCAACTGATTAAAATTAAAAAATAGACCACCACCGAGCAGGGGCAAGGTGATCTTTTTGTTTAGTTAAATTAGTTAATTGCTATCAATATGGCTCAGTCAAACAAGTATTTTAGGATAAAAATATAGCTACCTTAATTTATTAAGGTAGCCATCGTGGGAAATTATTTACTTTTGTATATTAATAATGATATCCTTTGCCACAAATTCATCATTGCCTTTACCTAGTTTCTTATCCTGTAAGATGATATGAGGCGTAATAATGAGCTTCGATGCATTCGGATCTAATTTTCCGAATGTTTTACTTGTTTGATAGAAGGCATCTGTGCCAAAGCCTCCATTCCCCTGACCTGAGTATTTATTTCCTAAGTCATCTTTGATTTCTAAATCAACATACATTACTTTCCACTTTTTGCTAATCATTTCCGTAATCTCTCCACCGTTTTTTAATGTCTATTAACATTAATGGTGTTTTGATTAATTGCCATTTCTTTTCAGAAGATGAAATAGAATTTGACATAGAACCAAAAGAAGTTAAAAGTGTAACTGAAGCTATTTCGGTATTTAAATTTATGAGAAACCTATCAAAGATTCTAGGTAAAGAAAGTATTCTTACTGGAGAAAACACTCCTGAATATCCATTGGTTACAGTTAAATCAGATGGAACATTGCATATCAATATTTAATAAGGTGCTTGTTCAACTAACGGGGCAGGTTAGTGGAAGAAGAATGTGTTAAGATAACAATGACATTTAAAATTCATTTTGTGACGTGGAGGGGTTCATTTGTATAAAAATATACTTGATGATGTTGTGTTTTCAAAAGTAGCCTCTAAACTCGATTCTTATGAAATCATTGATGCAGATTGGAAAGACGATTTTGGATTAATAGTTATTTTAAAAGAAAAACGACAGTTTATGATAATTTTAAATGATGATAATTTTCTCACTCCCCCTCTTAAATTACATTATCCAATTGTAAGATGGATTGACAAAGATAAACTCCTTATTGCCAATCTAAGAAATGAAACGAGAATAGATAATGTTTTTATCTTGAACTTGACTGGAACAATACTCGGTTCATTTAACGGTGGAGATGGAATTGAGGATATTGAAGTTGGTAAAGAGGGCATTTGGATAAGTTATTTTGATGAAGGTGTTTTTGGAAATGGAATATCAACAGAAGGTTTAGTATTATTCGATTTTACTGGTAAAGTCATTTTTAGGTATCATTCCGACTTAATGGATAGACCATTAATAGCAGATTGTTATGCTATTTGTAAAGGGAAGGGGTCCTCCATATGGCTATTCCCCTACACCGAATTTCCTTTGTTACAAATTTATCCTGAATCAAAAATAATAAATTTTCATAAAGTTCCAGAAAAATTATACGGTTCAAATGCTATATGTGTTAGAGGAAAGTATGCTTATTTTTTTGATAGGTATGATTCTAACGATGAGTTGTTTTATTGGGAAATTGGAAAGAAACAACCGCAATTGCTAGGAAAAATTGATGGAATGGTAAGAGGCTTAAGTAACCGTGAGAATAACCACTTTATATCTATCTCCGAAGAATCCGTTAAGTTATATAGAATAATTAATGATGAAGAATTCAACTAGTCTTTGTTGAACTAACGGGTGCAAGAGTTGATGAAGTTTGGGATTGCTACGGCAATCCTATTAATTTGTCCGGGCTAACGATGTAATATAGTTGACAAAGAAAATATATTGGGGAAAATCATTGTATCGAACAATCTTAATGAAAGCTTTTATAGGAGGCTAACTACATTGAAAACACACATATTATTTGGACATTCATCTGGTTCCGTCCTTAAGGAAGCTTTAAAGATTCACAAATTAGATGAAAGTATTGTCGTAATAGGTGATGACCTGATGTGGGGACCCCTTGGCAATTTGTTGTTAAAAATTGACTATGAAGAACGAATTAAATGGTGGGAACAAGTTTTAAATGAAGAGGATAAATCCTATGCAACTACCTATCTTAGGTCTACATATAACAATTTGTTGGATTGGGTTAATTCACTAACTTGTGAAGAAACATTATTGTTTTGGGTAGGAGACAGTCCAACGGAATATACAGGGTTAATGTTTTTATTAGCTAATATTCCTAAAACCATTCCAGTGTCAATCGTTATGGTTTCATCTGCTTACTATAAGAGATATGGGAGATTCAAACCACTTTCTGCTGGGGAGACTATCCCAGAAAAATTGTTCCCACTTATGGAAGATGCTAAGTCACTTTCTTCACGAGTTAGAGAAGGATACTTGAAAAATTGGACACAACTTCTCGAAGATAATGGGCTTCTTCGAATTCGTAAGAATCGTCAAGTGGAGACTGTTTCTGAAACATATTTTGATGAAGAGTTACTAAATCTTGCTAATAAAATTTGCAAGGAGAAGATGTATAGTAAATTTGGTGGATTCTTTCCTGTTGCAAGGTTGGTAGGTGAATTTATTGGTCGCCAAAAACAGAAAGTTACGGATATTTCTATAGAATGGCGAATTCGTTGCTTAATACAAAATGGAGTTTTTGCTTACAAGGGAAACCTTACCCATATGAGATTTTATAATATTAAACCAGTCACAACAAGAGAAACGATTGATTAAATTATGATGTATTAAAGGAAACATTTCTTACAATGCAAAAAAATTTTCCTTGTTCAACTAACGGGTGCATTACTGAAACAACGGTAATGCTTTTTTCTTCTTCAAGTAACGGGCAGTTTAGCACAAGAAGGAGATATAAGGAAGAACAACGAATTCATAAAAGTATTGAGCAAAGTTAGAGGTATTTTGATTGAATACAACTGATAATTTTTGGGTTATATTATGGCAGCTTTTACATTCATTTCTTCGACCTTTTGAAAAATGTTAAGGACATCAATATTAAAATAAATGGGGGAATTACTTTGCTAAAAATTGAAAATATGAATTTATTGACGGATATTTCTCCCGAATTTTCATTTCTTGATATAGAATACATCACAGATATTAGATACTTCGTAGAGTTTGATAACATAGCCTTGTTTGACGAAAGAAATCGGACAAATGTAGATATGACTTTTATCTATGATACTAAAGAAGCTCAGAGATTTGAGGTGAAAATTCGTTTTAACAGGGTGGAAAACTTTGAGATGATTGCTGGCGGAACAGTAATCCAATTATCAGGGTTGGAAGTTGTGGATTTTCGTGATAAGAGTTGGGAGAATATTAAATTCCAGGTTCGGGGGTTTGAAAATAGGGATATTGATTTTTATTGCAATAACATCGAAATCCTTGAAGTAAATGAATCACAACTTATTGATAAGCTTTGGTAAAAATGAGATTGTGAAACGTTGTACTTAAGCTATCGGGTGCTTGAGTTTAAGATCCGGCTGTTATACAGCCGGTTTCATTGTTAAACTAAAGTAAGCAGGATAGTTGAATAAAGATGTTATAATTTAATCAAATAACAAAGCATTACTAAAGGGTGATGGATAATGAAAAAGGTTCAGAAGGAAGTAACTTTAACACTTGAATACTTTCAAAATAAAGCAGATAAAGCCAGTGGAATCTATGAGGGGGGAATTGTTGACCCAAATATAGAGGGTTTAATCATAGATGTAACTAATGGTGAATCATTTGATTTTGAAGCTGATGAATTTGTTAGTAACGGCAAGTATGAAATACATTTAAGAGGCAATCGTGAAGCTATAAAGGAATTAGGCAGATATTTAATTGCTTTAGCTGAATACGACACGGAAGACCCAAATTATCACGACCACTTTGATAATATTCGTAATTCAGACTGTAAGGAAAGTGTCGATTTAGTTATTTACCAACCTTCAGAATGAGGTTCTTGTTCAACTAACGGGTGCTTTTGTTAAACAAGAATGTTTGGGACCTTGATGGGTCCTTTTTTGTTCTGGAATAAAATATTGATTTTATAATAAAAAAATCGAGCAATAATCTGCTCGACTTTATTTCGATACTTCTGTATCTTCTTCGTAGAAAAACTTGATAAACTTTAAGCCAAAATTACTTAATTTGTATCTGTCTACATTTGTTGCGTATTTGTCATCATAAATTTGTTGTCTATACTCTCTGTCTTCTGTATAAAGGTCAGGATATGGTTCCCTTACTGGTTCTTTCGCATACTCAAGAATTCCAAGTCTAAATAACTTGTTATTCATATAGCGTTCCATATCTCGCCGATCTCTATCTTCTTCAGTGAAATCAACTTTTAATTGAATCTTCATCAATTTGTGTGGATGTTTTTTACGTGCTTCCATAGGTGCAACGTACTGCTCAGTAAGATGAAAAATCTCGCTTAATCTCATTTCTGCCATTACATCATAAAAATGAAAAATCTTATCTAAATCCAAAACATCGTTGTCGATTATATATTCGAAGCCATTCAACATAATCTTAATCTTTTCAGGTTGTCCATCATTAATTATCCTATTAAGAATAATAGGAAATACTTCTTGCTTTAAGAACAACTCATTTTTACTTTCTTCAAGCTTCTCTACGACAGTTATTATTTGGTCGTTATGATTTGCCAATTCTTTATTTATTTTTCGAAACTTCAAATAATTCATTACTGAACTTATGTAAGGAGTTGCTCCTCCGACAATCTCACTTAAAGCTTGTGTTGGTTCTTGCAGTGGTTCAGGTAAAGTATCATAAACTTTACTTAATAGTTGATTTAAATCCATACAGACACCCCCAAAACATCTACATTCACTTACTATTCTATTTGCTGGATGAAAAATTTACCATAATTACTAACATTAAAAAAATCGAACATTAAGAGGCCCGACCCTATTAGTGGTATAAATATTATATATTTAACTTTAAACCTTTAAAAAAATATAAATAAAGTAAAATAATTTATTCCGCTCTCCTATTCTACAAATTTCGATTTTATTTCACAATTTTTCCATTTATACCATTATATTTGCCTCATAATAAAAAGAAAAGGAGTTGATCTAATGAGCCGACTTGTATTAATGGAAGTAGCAATGAAAAAAGAATTGCCTGAACTGTATGACATTTATTTTGGTGGAAAAGTCCTCCTACATTATGAAGAAGATGTTCCTTTTATTGTTGTTGGAGCTACAAATAAAATGGGTAAAGATGCAGCAATTGAACTTTTAAGAGGTTGCGAACAGTTTAAGGCATATCATAAGCATCTTTTTGGGATTGAGGTAAAATCTTTTGTTACAGATGATAAGAAGTTTAAAAAGGTTAAAAATTGGAGGAAGCATTTTCATCCAAATGGAATTTATCGTTAATCGAACTGGTTTGTTAAACAAAATTATTCAGGGATCTAAATGGTCCTTTTAATATTATCTTCTTCAACTAACGGGGCAGGTTAGTTGAAGAAAGATATTTATACCTTTACCGATGTTAATGGAATAATAAATATCATTTGGCATTCTTTCAATTATGAGGGGGTGTCCAAAATTAGTAAAAAGTTTTTAGTAAGGATTGTCGTTTTTATTAGTGTAATTACGGTTTGTCTAATAGTAGTCAATATTACAAAAGATATACCTCAAGCAGGAGAAATATCCAATGGTACAAAGGAAAGCAAGAATTTAACCCAATTAATTAATGTAATGAAGGATGAGTTAAAGGATTACAAGGAAATTAGAGAAATAAAATCCAAGAAGAATAAAGTTTTGATAGCAACAACAATAGATAGTTCAAATGTGGATAATGCAGCAAAATTAGCTGACCAGATATGGGAGAAACTTATTCAATTACATAAACAAGATGTGGTTAGTTTCTCTTATTTTGTAGAGATTAATGATAAAGCAGGACAAGTTTTATCAGGTATGCAATTTGAAAATTAGTAATAAGGTAATTCTTATGTTAGTGCGATTCTTTATTTTCCAAGAATCGCCTTTTTTATTTTCAAATAACAGTCAAGTGATTGGAACAACATCTGTATTTTGTTGATATAAATATACTATTAACAACATATTTATAATTACCGAACTATTTTATTAGCAATTGCAGAGTTTAACTCCCTTGAAACAATGATTGGGGTTGATTTTTTGTATAGGAATAAAAATGTAAATATAATAATTTTATTACTCCTTTGCTTACTAATAATAGTCATAATAAATGTTGTTCTTCACGTTAGAATTTACATAGTTTATACTTCGGGTGTCGGTCCTATTTTTTTAATTTTTCTTATCATTTCTCTAATTGTATTACTTTATTTTAAAGGATAGACAGGCAGTATACATATTGTGAAGCATTACACTTAAACTAACGGGTGCATTACTGAAACAACGGTAATGCTTTTTTCTTCTTCAAGTAACGGGGCAGGTTAGTGAAAGAAGGAATTATTGTTGATGATGTGGAATTAGCACAATGAATGGAAAAATAAGGGGGTACATATGAATAAAAACATAATGTCGTTTTCCGTTATCTTTTTGGGTCTATGTATTGTTTTAAGTTCTTGGATTATTTCACAATCGTTAAAATCAAAACAAAAAGAAATAGTTAATCAGAATGACCAATATAGATATGAAATAATATCAAGCCAAAACAACATCATTTTGTTTGATAAACAAAGTGGAGAATCTTGGAGAAAATATCTGCCTCCAAGTGAAGGACCAACTGAATGGGAAAAACAACAAACTCCTGTCTCTTCCACAGCAAAATAAAGCACTCATTGATAGTTCAAATTATGGAAGTTTGTAATTCATTAAATCATAAATTTAGTTTAATCTTCTTCATCTAATGGAAAGCAACAGTTTAAGATTGGGATGGCTACGGCGATCCCTTTTCTAATTGCACTAACTAGCAGGTTAGTTTAACAAAGAATGTTATAAAATGTGCTATATTTGAAATTAATATTGGTATAGATGGAGTGTCCTTAATATGAAATTAATTTGTCAAAACTGTAAAATAGAAATTTCGAAACAGGTAACTGAATTGAAAGACATAAATTTACTAAATGAAAATGATGGTGAAGATTATATTCCTGAGGGCTTTTTTATGGTGGATAGTGGACAGGAAGATATAAAAACAAAAGGCTACATTATTATTAATATTAAGGATTTAGTAAATTCGAATTATCATCCTGATGGTAGCAGATTAAATGGATGTTGTGGTTATGATGGCTTAGATGGTGTTAATAGAGTTTGTACCAAAAACCACGAAATTGGCACTGAAAATTCAGACTGTTGGATGCCGCATTTTATAGCTTTAAATCCAGATTTGGTTACATTTATCTAACTCAAAAGAAATATCCTTATTCAACTAAAGGGTGCAATAGTTAAAGATCGGTGCTGTCATTTTGGCAGCTTTTCTTATTGTGCTAACTGGGGGGAGTTAAACAAGATTTGTTTAAAATTTGGATTTACATACATAGAATTTCTATGTAAAATATAACTGTTCAAATAAAAAAAAGGGAGAACACATAAGAATCTTATTTGATTTGCAAATAATCTCTTAAAACTCCCTAACTAAGTAAAAAAAGTTCAATAATACATAGATAAATTAGGAGGAAAAATGCGAATAAAATATATTGTATTACTTGCATTAATTATCTTAATAGCGATTATCGGCTTTCGAACAATTTCTCACTTTACTGAGGGACGTAGCTATTACTTTAAACATACCGATTCAACCGACATTTCGGATGAATCTTTTGGAAAGGTACGACTACACGATAATATTCATAATCCATCTTTTGTAAAGCATTATGGAGCACCTCTTAGCAAGGAAGATAACAATTTATACGATTATTATCATTGGGAAGGTGGATTAGAAACGGCTTCTATCATCAAAGGAAAAGAAAAAGGCGATATTGTTCGTTTAATAATTGGGGAAGTCGAAGAATGTGTAAAGACGAAAACCAGTCTTAAAACAGCAAAAGGAATCTTGATTGGTAGTACGAAAAAAGATGTTATTGATTCGTATGGTTCAAAATACTATACAAGGTCAGAACAAGGTGTGGACATCGTTGGCTACGTTGACCATAAACTTCGTGCAACACTTGAATTCTGGCTGATAGAAGACGGAAAAGTAGCTGAAATTCGATTAGATGACACAAACATAGATTAACAACGGGGGTAGCTTCTGCACCTCTTTTTTATTTCAAAGTTAGTTTGTGAAGGATTGTACTTACGCTAACGGGTGCAAGAGTTAAAGCTTGGAGCTGTCATTTTGGCGGCTTTTCTTATTTAGCTTACGGGTCAAGAGTTGAAGATTGGGATTGCTGTGGTGATCCTTTTTTGTTAATAGTTAACGGGTTAGTTCAATAAGAATTCACGAAAAGTTCAAGGATAAAGGAATAAATATGTTAAAATTTAGTAAAGTGGCGGTAGTATGAAAGAGGAAAATAAACCATTTAATGATGTAATAGACCACTTTAACAAGATAGAAGGAAATGCAACGAATCCTGGCTAATACTAAATTTAGTAAGTTGCCAAAACCATTAAAATATATTGGATACTTTATGATTGCATTCTTTTCTGTATTTTTGATATTAATAATAATTTTAAGTCTATTAAACTAATTGATACTTGAATTCAAGAAAGATCGGTTGCTGCGGCAGCCTTTTCATCTTTAGCTAACGATGCAGTTTAGTACAATAAGCAAATAAGAAAATTTAGAGGTGTTAGATGACAAAAATTAATGCTAAATCTATAATATTGGATAAATTTAATGTTTCTAAAACAGATTTTTTAGGTTCGGGAATGGAAGCTGAGGTTTATGTTTTTGACAATAATAAAGTATTGAAATTGTATAATGATATGTCCGATTCTAATAAGCAAAAAATCCTAAAGGGTTTCTACTCTAAGATTGATTCAAGTTCTTTGAGCTATGAGATTCCTTATATTTACGATACCTTTGAGGAATACGGAATTTTAGTAACTATTGAAAAACGAATTGAGGGTAGTAATATGCAAAGTATGCTCTCAGAGATGAATTATAACGAACAAAATAAAATGATGGAAACCTATCTTAATGCAAATATTGAATTGAAATCTGTAAAAGTAAAATCTAATCTGGAAGGTTTCACTCTATTCAATGATAATCAGATTTCTTTACTAAAAATAAATAATTGGTTTGATTTATTGAAAGAAATAATTTTTAGAAAACAAAAGGAATTGGAGTCTTATTTCAAAAGAGATGTCGTGAATTACGATGCAAAAGTTAATCAATTAGTAGAAATTTTGTCATTGGGATATGAAGGTGAATATTCTTTAATTCACGGAGATTTTTATCCTGGGAATTTAATAATTAATAAGAGTGGGATGGTTACAGGATTAATCGATTTTGGATTGATGACTATGTACGGTGACAACTTATTTGATATTGCAATAGGTTGGGTATGTTTTGATATGTATAATGAGTTAAATGCAAATATATATGAGAGATACCTAAACATAATTATTTCAACATTAGGTGAAGATGTTAGAAAAAGATTATTTTTCTATGTTCTAATATATAGCTTTATTTCTGCCAATTTTTATTCTCATAATTGCGAAGATGGTCATTATCAATGGTGTGTTAAAAACTTAAACAATAAACATTATTGGGAGGCTCTTTAAGAAATAAAAATTGAACTGGCTTATTAAACTAACGGGTCCAAGAGTAAAAGATGGAGGTCGCTGCGGCGATCTTTTTGCTTGTTGTACTAACGATGAAGATTAGTTGAACAAGAACTGTTACTTTTTATGAAAGAACGAGATAATAACGATATAAAATCACTATTTTATGGGAGAATTCAAATGGCAGAAATATGGATACAGGAAGAAAAAATTACTGAAGATTTTTTAAATGCAAACGGTCATCATATAAAGATGGACGGGAAAATTAAATCTGTATTTTTCATTGGGGAAGGTACCGAAGAAGACTATGTTAAACACAATTTAAATTTCTTACAGCAATTTTTAATTACACAAGATGTATATCCCTTATATCTTACGTTTGTTTGTGTTGATGATTATGAAGAAATACAAACTGCATTTGATAATTTGGAAATCAATTATAAGATAAGGTTTTTAGATGAAGTTCAAACTTATTGGACTTCTTTTAAAAAAGTAAAGTACCATCCTCCATATTTTACTGTACAAATAACGGATTCTCGTTCACTAATTTATGTTCTAGAAGAAACCTTTTGGCTTGCAGCAAGCCTAAATGAATTTTACACAATTTCTTACTCTGAAAATTTATCTTTTCAATTGAATACTGTAATTGAATGGGGTAAAAAAAGAGAACGTTCAATACCAATTTTTAAAATAGATGAAAATACAACATTTATTACTATTTTCCACGATGGAAATGGATTTTATTTGTTTTCTAATCAGGACAAGTATTCAACAGTAAAAAGATTATGTTCAAATTTACCTAAAGGTACAGTAATCACTCAAATTAACGATACATTGATAAAATGAGGTTCCATAAAAGTAGAATATCGTCTTATTCAGCTAACGGGTGCTTGAGTTTACGATCAGAGCTGTCATTAAGGCAGGTCTTTCTTGTTGAACTAAAGAAGCAGTTTAGTTGAAGAAGGATTTTTCTGGTCAACAGTTTGGTATAACGGATTAGGAATTTAAGATTGAAGATATTCTATATCTAAGGTAGCAGGTAAACGCTGTTGTTAAACGCAACAGCGTTTTTTTTTAAGCCTGTAAAAATTTGTAATCAAAGCACGAAAATATCATACTCATTAATATAGGACAAGTAAGGGGTTGTTGCTAATTTGAATAAATTTGTGATACTGGCTCTAATATTACTCCTAATAATTATTATAGTTATTATTTTTCTTTACTTTGTTTCGAGAAATAAACAACAGTCTGTTCAAGTAATCACACTACAAAATTTTATGAGTAGTTATCATTCTAATGAAAATGAAAGTGAGAAAAAAAGCTTTTTAGATACCATTAAGGACTTTTTCAATGATAATGATAATGATGGAATCATCGATGGTATTGATAACGAGGACAATGATGATGGGGGAGATGATGGCGGCGAATAACACCCCCTTTTTTTACGTGTGATTTAGTAGGCTATTTGTTCAACTTATTTATCTATTAATTCGTTTTTTCTCTCCCTAAACGTAACCCCTTATAATAAGTTTTCTTATCGAGCTAATGGTTGCGTTGGTTGAACAATGGTAGCTGATATGGAAGCTTTTTTTGTTTGTTCCACTAAAGGGGCAGTTTAGTGAAAAGGATTTAACTACATAGGGTTGAATTCCCATTATAATTATCCAAAAAATCAATTATTATTTAATTGTTATAAAACTTAAAATCAATTGTGCTGTAGAAGCAGCTAGGAGAAACAAATGAAAACATATCTCTTGGAAAGATTTAAACACATTTTATGGCTTATATATGGTGCTGTATTGGGTTATTTGACCCACTATTTAAGAACCGGAAAATTGACCCTTACTTCAGATAACCTATTTTTCTTAAAGGCGATATTGTTTGGTATCGTGCTTGTTGAAGTAATAAAGTTATTTAGTTGGTTATTTAAACGAATAAAGCAAAACAATCAGTGAGATTTTAGCTGATTGTGAAGTAATGTACTTAAGGTAACGGGGCTTGAGTTTAAGATCATAGCTGTCATTGAGGCAGCTTTTTCTTGTTAAACTAACGAAGCAGGTTAATATAATAAGAAAGGTGAAGTTTATGGTAGGATTTAGTTTAAAGGGGCTGCAATAATTAAGAAAAGAGGCTGGTTACTAATGAATTATTCCGATTTATTACATAGAAAAGATAGTGAAGGTCTAACTAAATTTTTAAAGACACACGATGTAAATGAGGAATTTCATAGTCAAAGTCTTTTATACTGGGCAGTTCATAGCAATAATTTTGAATTTATAAAACAATTGGTTCATCAAGGTGCTGATTTGAACCAATGTGACCGTTTAGACACGACACCGTTGTTAATTGCGTGTTATTTTGGCTTTATTGACATTGCTTCATATTTGTTAGAAAACGGAGCAAAGAGCGATGGTTGTTTAGAAAGAGCAAAACAAGGTTGGGATGATCATATCCAAACAGAAATTATTGAATTACTAAAGCAATGGGAAAAGAAATGTTAAATTTTACAAAGTTAAATTTCATTTTTAACTAAATGGGTAGTTACTTCTATTCCGGATGCCAATTCAGGGACTTTTCTTCTTAAACTAACCAGCAATACTTCAATAAGATATACCATAAGATATTGGTCTTTTTATTTTTATAGATACCATTTTAAAGTATTCGAAAGTCAAAAGTGATTGTGAGACAATTACAATATCTTAGATTTAAAATTATTAATAATGATTTTAGGACGGTTCTTAATGAAAAATCATATCAAAGTAAACGGAAAGATTCTTCAAACAAACAAACGGTTTTCACAATTGAAAAATAGCCAAAAAGAATGGATTGCAACAGAACTTTATAAGCTCTACCACAAAAAGATGAACGAAAGACGTACAACAAAGAAACTACCTCCTAATCAACGCGATATAGTTACTTCATCCCTATATGCACAGATTCAATATAGAGAGATATGGATTCCTTATGGCGAGGTAAAAAAATATGTATTCAGTAAAACCACAAAGATAGTAAAATCTTTTAAGAAACAGTTCCCAGAGTTAAGTGAGGAAATTGAAGCTGAGAAAGCTATAAAAAAGGATGACCTTAGCTAGAGAAATCCGATAACGAGAAAGATTAAATATAACATCAAATTTTAACGTGGTTAAACAAATGCAATTTTGACTGTTGATAAGCAGCAATTTCCAGCTAAACTATTCTGTGAGGCACTCTTACATCTTATTGTTGATTAACTTATGGTATCACTAGAAAAAATGGAAGGTGGGCTATATTATGAGCATTCAAGTAAAGCTTAAAGATATAATTGAAGAAATGGAAATACAGTTTGAAGAGTCACGTTCATTACTAAATATTACTACTGGTGAAATAGTGTTAGTAACATCGGAGGACTTGAGAGCTGCTGAAAATGAAGAACCATTCGATCATTTAC
The DNA here is from genome assembly GCF_056280405.1 of Bacillus sp. URHA0034. Classification (NCBI taxonomy): domain Bacteria; kingdom Bacillati; phylum Bacillota; class Bacilli; order Caryophanales; family Bacillaceae; genus Bacillus; species Bacillus sp. URHA0034. The sequence continues at coordinate 56,490 of NZ_JBWCDK010000001.1, forward strand.
CTGAGTGGCAACAAGAAAATTTAATGGTTGCAAATGATGTTGTCGAAAATTTCGAGAATTACATAGAGTTACCAACAAAATATGAAGTCAATGAATATGAAATTATGGAAGACTTTTGCCTAACTATCAGTGATCAGAGAAAGCAGGATATATTATTAAGATCAATTAAGGGAAAAGGTGCCTTTAGAAGATTTAAAGACCAAATAATAGATTTTGAAATCGAGGATCAATGGTATTCCTATCGTGACGAGTGTTTTAAAGAAATTGCGATTAAATGGTGCCAAGATAATAACGTAAACTATATTGAATGAATTAATAAACAATCTAATTTGTTTAGATGATTTTCCCTACCAATAAGTATTGCTTCAAATCAAGAAAAATAATACTTTTCATATTCCACTAACGGGTGCTTTAATTAATCAGTGGGGTGCGGCAGCACGCTCTTTTTCTATTCGAATAACGAGGGAGTTTAGTTGAAGCAAAGAACATTGCATTGGGAGAGTATTTATGCAAGTTTGAAAGATATGAAGGTGCTGATTCATATTAGGGCAAAAGTTTGTTAAAGGAGAGAAGGTGTAGAGGATTTGACTAATATACTTACGAATTTAATCCAAGATAAAAATTTGGATAGTTATCCGTTTTTTAAAGAGTTTTGCCTCTTCAAAGAAAAGGGACTTAGGAAAGATGCCTTTAGTTCGCTAAACCTTTTTATCAAAGAGGTAAAGGGTTGGCAAGTTAAAAAGAAAAAGGAATTTGCTTATTGGCTTTTTAAATGGTTCGAGGAATCAGAAGATATACATTATGTACTAGTTCATCCACTTGAGGAAAACATATTAAAACCGATTCTTGAGGATTGGATGATTGAAGAACCAAAAGACCCACAACCAGTTAGATGGTATGGCTTATTCTTAAAATCCGAAAACCATTTGAAGCACCTTGAAACGGCACTAAGGGTTGGTGGGAAGAGTGAACAAAGAGTATTAATGGCAATCATTAACTATTATCTTGATTCCCTTGAATTTTCTTTTCATCACATTTCTGAAGATGCCTACCTTGGTGATATTTCTGAGGATCAGGACTCAGTTTTGAAAATCGAAAACCTCTCTACAGAAATCATCAATGTTGAAAGTAAAAAATATGTAAGTGAAAGTGTAAATTATTACAAAAATCTGTTACGTGACTGGATTGCTTTTAATAGCAAGGGTAAAAAAGGTCTTCTTAAATGGTGTGCTGATAATGGTAAAGAATATGGATGGACTAACTCCTACTATTATGAATAGTTTGTGAAGAAATGTACTTAAACTAACGGGTGCGAGATTTTAAGAACAGAGCTGTCATTTTGGCAGCTTTTCTTGTTGCACTAACGGGCAGGTTAGTGGAACAAGGAAAAACTAAACTTGTTTGGTTTTGAGCGAATAAATAAGGGTTTTCGTAGTATCTTTTGTTAAGGGAACTTAATGAAAGGGTGACGATTTGAAAAAGTTATTAATACTTCTTTTATGTTTAATAGTAGTTGGTTGTACTTATACAGAAGAAAAAAATACTTCAAAAAAGTTCACTAACAATGTGCCATATCCAAAATCAACTGTTTTGCTCCATAAAGAAAAAATTGTAAAAGGTACAATTTATTTTTATCTAGATAAGACTGGTTTTCGTCATTCCTTTTTCTCAAATGATTTGAAAATTTGGCTTCATAGCGGTAATGCGGAACTTAACCCTAAAGAAGGAATTGATTTGACAATGATTAATGCCCCAGAAGTTCCCATTGTTACATTTGCTGGAATTATTTCAGATGATAATATACAAAAGGTAGTTATCAAACAAAAGACTGTGGAAAAAAAGGCAAAAATTATTGAAATCGAACAAGGTTTAAGAGTATGGTTTGCAACCTTTGATATGTTAGAAGAGCCTGAACCTGGAGACCCAGATCCCCTTAAAATAGAGGCTCTATCAAGCAATGGTGTAGTTTTGTGGAAATACGGAGTTTATTAAGCTAACGGGTGCAAGAGTTGAAGATTGGAGCTGTCATTTTGGCAGCTTTTCTTGTTCCACTAACGGGCATAATAGTTAAAGAAGAATGATGGAAAGATAAGGATTGTCAGTTGCAGTATATTAGGAGGTATGGAGTTAGGAAGGTCAAATAAAAGTGGAATTTGAAATAAATGCTGTCGGCGAAGAGACAATAAACGGTTACGATAGTTCATATAAAAATTATGAAATTGCAAGAACAAAAAGTCTTCCAAAGACACTATCATTGGGGAATCTTGAAGAGATTATTAACGAACTTTTTGCTGAGATTCAGTCAGCGTATGACCAACCCGAACATTTAACAGCAAAGATAGTTATTAGGGCGAAAAAAGAGAAAAATAAAATTATGTATCTTGGGTAAAAGGGGAAATCTTCTTAAGCTAACGGGTGCGTTAGTTGAATAAGAATACTAAAGACCACTAAAAAATGTTGGTCTTATTTTTTTATTTACATACAGAACATTAGTTCGCATATAATGATATTAAAGGAGATGATTCATTAATGACAATTCGTGACCGTGGGAAAATGAAATGGCAGTCCGCTTCCTTTATTCCGTTGGCATTTGAAATGACCAGAGAAATGTTCAAGGATCAAGCACGGACTTCTAAGCCAATTTTAGACGAAAATCAGAAAGAAGAGTTTGACCTACGAATAGCTTACGCGACAGAATACAACCATGCGGTAAAACTGGCTGTATGGGATGATGGTTTTACACACGACATTAATGGGCGTGTTCATTACGTTGATCCGATAACTCATGAGCTGCGGATAGAGGTGAAGCCTGGAGAATTTGAACGGGTGGCATTCGATAGTGTAGTCGGAGTGAAGGTTTTAAATTAAGCTACATCTAATGCTTTGAGTCAACCCTAGACGGGTTCGGGCAGGTTTGTTTAACTTAATTCTTATAAAGGCTACCAAGTCTTAGAATCATTGTTATAATTTAGTATTTCGTAGTTCATTCTGTGAATTTAATACCTATTAAAGGCATTATTGAAGTTCTTCATAATAATCCTTCTCCATTATTCCAAATTGTCGGAAATGCTTTTATGCTTACCCCATTTGCCCTGCTTTATTTCGAATGGGCAAAGAGCAATAAACAAGCTATATGGTACTCCTTTCTGTGTACTGTTTTGATAGAAGTTGTACAGTTCTTACGGTATGGGTAGAAGTTCAGATATTGATGATGTTATTTTTAACTTGTAATCCGGCCCTTAGTAATTTAATAGTCGACAAAAACTTCTTTATTTTATAAACTACTTGTAATAGATGTAATTTCAGGTAAATAAATGTAAAAAAATAGAAAGAAACACTGATGGCATAGGGAAAATCAGATAATACTTATCCTTCTTTGAAAACTATTTAGTTACAAGGAAATAGTAGAAAAATAGACTAATATTCATAGAAAACACAGGGGGAAAGAAATGAAAGGTAAGATAACTAAAGGAAGATTTATTAAAAAACCACTACTGACAGGTTTAGCTACAACTATTTTGACTACAGCTTTTTGTTTTAATGGTACGCATATTGAATTGTTTCAACCTAATTTTGTAAGTGCCGAATCACTAAATTATTCCGCTACTGAAAACCTAAATATTCGCAGTGGGCCATCTACTAAATATGCAATAATTGGAACAGTTAAGAAGGGATCAAACCTCAACATTATAGGAAATGCAGCAGGTTGGTATAATGTAATTTATAATGGCAAAAAAGGGTTTGTAAGCGGTCAATATGTAAAAGTCTCGAATTCTCCAACCCCAGTAAGTGATCAATATGTTACAACCTCCGACTTGAATGTTCGTAGTGGGGCTTCTGTGACATATCCAATTCTTGGTGTACTAAAAAAGGGATCATTTTTAACTGTACATTCCAAACTCTCTAATGGTTGGTACCAAATTAATTATAGTGGACAACAAGGATATATTAATGGAAAATATGTAGAACTAGTAAATGATTCAAATTCATTTACAATGAATGTTCCATTAGTTCTGCAAAATCCAGAGCTGCCAGCTGGGTGCGAAGTTACGAGTTTAGATATGGCCCTTCAATACAAAGGGGTTAATATAGATAAGATAACGTTAGCTAAAAAGATGCCTTATACCACTACTCTTGACCCAAACAAGGGGTATGTTGGAAGCCCATATAACCGTTCAGGTTACACGATCAACCCAGTGAAGCTTCAAGAGTTGGTAAAGGTTTATCGTCCTGGCAGCACAGACCTAACTGGAGCTAGTATCAATATCCTTGAAAATGAAATAAGAAAAGGCAACCCTGTGCTAGTATGGTATACAATCGGATATGGGGATGTAACGGACCTAAACCATTATAAATATCAAAACAATCAAAAATACTGGTGGCCTCAGCCCTTGCACTGCATTGTTGTAACTGGAGTGAGCCCAATGAATTTTTACATAAATGATCCTTTAAATGGAAACAAAAACTATCCAATCAACAAAACTCGTTTTAACAAGATTTATACAGATATGGGAAAGCGTGCGTTAGTTGTTCGATAATAAATTCTATAAGTATTAAAGTTTAATAAATTTGTCTAGTAGTTTTACTTGCCATTAGAAATCGATAGATTGGTAATTATAGTGGAACACTTTTTTGTATATTGGTACAAGAGACAATTTTCATCAAAAAGTAATGTGGTATATCTATGATTAAATAGTACGAACATCAAGCACCTGTTAAAGGTGCTTATATTTTTCACTAATTTCAAAATAGAAACACCAACAGGTAACTTTTCATATTATTTATGCACTCCTTAACGAAAACGCTTATAATTAATATATAAGATAAAAGAACATAAAGAAATTATCATGGATCGATTGAAATAAGATAGAATTGCTACTGTGATCTCTGATTTTTTGCGTTCCTTCTGGGAGCTGAACATTATTATTAGCAAGTCATTGTAGGGATTATTTCATTTCTGGCTTTACAATAATCAAGTATTTGTAATTGATGATAAAGGATAGAAGATGCTTTTTTGATAAAATTTTCTAAAAGAAAGTAATATAATAGTGAATCCTTATTTTTATAAGGAGAAACAAATTGAAGAAGTGTTATTAGAGACCATCCACTAAATTAATGAGTTTCACCTAAATACCCCTGAACTAAAGGAGTGATATGATCTATGCAATGTTTTTGTAAACACAAGGAGACTGATGATTTAAAAGTTGAAGGTGATGTGGGGGCAGATCCTATTTGGTGTAATATATGTGGGTGTAACTTCGATATTGAGGAAGTTCCGATTTCAGATGATTTAAAAGAAGAAGTTATGAGATGGGCCATGATGTATGGCGAATGGATTGATTGGAATAAAGATACATTGAGATCCAACGGTATTGAATTGGAGAACAAGCATAATAAACTAGGTGAACAGCTTACAGAAAAAGTTAAGAAAGAACTAGGTGCCAAATATAAGGTTCGTTTTTCTCCTTCTACATCTGCTAGATTATATTCTGGTTTAGAATTCTGACTTTTCCTTAGAGGAGGACTTTATCTCTAATATCCTGTTTCTTATCTTATTACTAACAAAACGCTTTGTTAAACAAGGGTGGTATCACTATAAGCCTTTGGAATAGGTGTAAGGAGATATTTATGAGCTTAGAACATGAATTTTATCTAATTCCAATCTCAACTGATTTAAAGGGTTTTTGGAGCAATAAAGACAAAGATAACAGCATCATTGACAAAGTTGTGATTTATGATGATATCATCCAATACATATCTGACACATTAGAATGGATACCGAGTAAAAATCCAGCTAAGCTAGGAAATCCAATCGGTCAAGGAATTAACTATTACGGTGTCACGTTATTTGATAATGAATCTTCAATTAGGTTAAAGAGTATTATTACTTCTTGGAGGGACTTATTCAATAATGCACCTGATACCCTTTTCCTTACAGGCAATTATGTGGATGGAGACAATGAACTGGATGGAGGTTATGACAAGATTGTCATCAACCGAGATGAAGTAATTAAGCAATTTAATAAAATTATTGCATTTGCAGAGTGTTTATCTAAAGGTCATTATTATTTATATCACCTTGGGATATAAATCCTTAGTAGACTATTGATAACGAGCTGCCATTGTAGTTATTAAACCTGGTACTAGCAAACTAAATGCCTTCTCACCTTTTCAATATGTTCCTAAAGTATTTGTTTTTTGTTAAAAACGGGGTACCTTGGTTTCATTGCCACCTGTTGTGTCGTTTTTCAACACATGGGGTACGTTAAGGAAAATGAGATTTACAACAAAAAAATCTAAAAGCCTAATTTCAAGGTGTTATAATCGAGAAATTAGGCTTTAGTTACTTTTTAAAGTCACATTATTTCGAGCGTTTAAAATAAATAGACTTTAATTCTTCTGTTAAATGCTTCAGTTCACCTTCATTAATGATATACACCTCATCGCAAAGCTCTTCTATATCTTCAAAATGATGACTTGTTAGTAAAATTGTTCGTTCAGTAGCTTTGAGTGATCTGATAATCTTCTTGATATCATGATATGTTTTATAATCTAATGCATTAAATGGTTCATCAAGAATTAGGATATCTTGGTTTTCCATTATTGCTTGAGCAATCCCCAGCTTTTGCTTCATTCCGAGCGAATAATCTTTCACCTTCGTTTTGTTATCTGGATTTAATCCAACAAGATTCATGGTGTGTTTAATTTGCGTATCTGTTATTTTATTATTAATCGCAGCTAATAATTGGAGATTTTTAAATCCACTATAAATCTCAATATATCCGGGTGAATTAATAAAGATCCCCACATTCTCTGGAAAATCAATACCTGCTCCTAACATCTCTCCACGAATTTTTACTACCCCTTCGTCTGGACGAATAAATCCGCAAATGGTTTTAAATAATACAGACTTTCCACTACCATTACCACCGACAATACCAACTGTTTTCCCTTTTTTAATATTGAGCTGAATTCTTTTCAAAATGGTTTGTCCCGAAAATGTCTTTGACACATTATTTACTTCAATTACATTTGTCACGAAAGGAACCTCCTAGTAAAGAAACGTTTATATGAACAAGCGATTAAGCTAAGTAATAGAACTAATACTATTACGAATACTGTAAATGCCTTACTTAATGGTATGCCTATCGAGCCTTCAAGTATTTTTAGTCTTGCAACCGTTGCTAGACCTGCAGGATTATATAAAAGTAATCCAACTGGTACTAAATTGAGTGCGTGTATGGCCATGACCATGAGATACGCTGTCAAAACATTTCTTAGCAAAATAAATAAGTAGAAAAACATAAAGAACAATACGCTAAACTCCAATATTTTCAAGCAAATAAAAAGAGGCCAAAAATTTATTTGAATAATTTCTGAAACTTGAATGGTATGTGATAACCAAGTTTTATTTGCTAAAAGGCCACATATAAAAAGCAAGGCAAATGTTAGAATTATATATAGGAAATGGAAGATTAGTCCATTTGAAACAATCGCAAACAACCATTTCCTTTTTTGCTTGATTCGTATATATACAGGCAAGCTATCATCTGAACACCAAGTTTCTATAAATAATGCAAATAAATATAGCGGCGTGCCATAATAAATGAGTTGCTGTAAAAAGGTTAACAAATCAAATTCACCTATTTCATAACCATAGAAAAAACGAAGCATATAATCTTGCAATGACTCTTCCGTTCCATTCATCGATTTCCAAAAAGTTAAGATTCCCAACATTCCAAATACCCATAAAATTATTTTACGTCCCCAAAATGCTCGTGCATAATAAAAAAACAATCCCTTTCCCCTTACATTCCAAGAAAGTGAAAACTTACGATACCAAGCATATCGAATGCAGATGATCTGGAACACAAGAAGCAACAACATACATGAAACAGTCCATAAAAGGCCATTTCTTATCGTAAAATTATGGTGAAGTATAATCAAACGACTTAATGTTATTAAATGTAAAGCACTTAACTCAGGAATTTTCAGAACCATAACCATAATCACATAGGCTAGTAGGATCATAACCAATAACACTCGTCTACCGAAGAAATGAAAAATAGTTAAAATAGACACACCAACAAAAGCTAAGCCTGTGATCATATATACACTACTACTAATCGCAGCCAATAAAGGAGTCGAAAAAATACCTATGAAATAGTGAAACAATTCATTTTCGGATGAATTGTTCATGGGATAGACATTCTCCAGTGGTAAGCCAATTCCCATTATGGCTACAATGACCATATGTAATAAAACAAATAGAATCGCATAAATAAAGATGGCTAGCCATTTTGTATAAAAGTAACGTGTGAAATTTTTGCATCGAGATATTAAAAATGGCGTATCTTCATCTAGATTACTAAAAATCGAAAATAAGAAAATCGGTATCATACAGTAAATGATTAAGTAATGTTCCGTTGACATTCGTAATATAAACACTTCATAAGTATCCCTAGTATTTTCTCTAGATACGGTAGAAAGTAAAATGTAGATAGCCGCAAGTAAAAATAGAGGAGCAGCAATATGCTTTCAAATATTGTACTTTAAGAAAGAAATCATACTTCTCCCCCTATATCGTGTAAATAGATTCTTTAACTTTAAATTTCATAAACACGACATAAAGAATCATAAAAATAATGGCTAACATGGGACCAACTATAAAAGAAGAAAGGTTAATAGCTTCGACAGCGACACTTGTAGGTTCAAAAGCTGTAGCTAATCGTAAACGTTCGAGATGTAAAATTGAAAGAATGAAATTTTCCAAAATAACATATACAAAGGGGCCTGTTAATATGACAAATAGGTTTTTGCTAAATAAACTAAACACATATCCCATATTTGCTACAATTACACAAATCAGCCCCTTCCAAACACTTAATAAGAACCCGTATAATAATGGTCTTTTAGTAAAAATTTCTCCTTCAAAATGAGTTAGTAACAACCTAGGCGCAGCCTCCCCGGTTTCAGGAGAAATCCATGTATAGATCACATCAATCGGTTTAACTACATAAAGAGCCGTTACAACACCTGCAAACGACATAATGAACATAGTTAAGAATGAACTACCACTGATGACAAACCACTTCGATAACAAATATTGTTTTTTACTCGCTCTGGGTAAGGTGTATTTTAAAAAGACATTTTTACGTTCAAAATACATGAGCCAACACGTGGGTATGACTGCAATAAGTGGAAATATAAAATTAAATATTTCAAACCCCACTTCCCATACTTCTAGCTGGTGCTCTAATGCATAATTTTTATAAATTGTGCAACATAAAATAGCTGATAACAAAGTCCCACCTATGATTGTTAGTAAAAAAGACATTCTTAATTTAAGACATTCTAGTTTAATTAAATTTCTCACCATAACCCTCCGTTCCTTGGTTACACTATAACGAACACAATTACCCAAAACAATAGACTAGAAACAAACAGAGGCTTTAGAGGAATGAATACTTTTTTGTTCCTCTAAAACCTCTGTTTATGTTTTTAAAACTGGATACCAATCGTAATCATTTGCCCGTTCATTTGATCGTTTCGTGCGATAACTTTCCCACCATATTGCTTCGCAATTTGTTGGACATTATATAATCCAAAGCCTCTGTTGTTCAAATAAGTGGATTTCGTCGAATATCCGAGCGTAAACAACTGCATAAATTGTTCATTCGTCATATATTCAGCTGGATTACTTACTGTTATCTCGTATCGTTCATTTAATTGCATCATTCGGATAAAAATTGTGTCGCCTCCGAAACAAGCTTCAATGGCATTATCGATTAGAATACCAAGCACTTCAATTAAATCATAATCTTCACATGGGAAGGCTGAAACCGAGACTGAACGTTCAATCTTTAATTCCATATTTAACTGCTCTGCTCGTTTCATCTTCGTATAGAGAAAACCTGCAATCACTTTATGATCCATATTCAACAGCTCATGTTGTCCATTTGTTTGTTTTACGTTTTCTACATATTTTGAAACTTGCTGCTGTGCATCCTCCATATTTTCAGTTGATTGCAAAATACTAGAAATAGCTAACAATTTATTAGAAAACTCATGTTGTCTAGATCTAACTTCTGCCACTAATTCATCAATAATTGGAATATATTTTTCGATTGCTTTCATTCGATTTTCCATTACGTGAGACTTTTTTTGTTCATAAAAGAGCAAACCAAGCATTACAATCACTATTAAAACAACAAATGCTATAAAAGTAGATTCAATCATAAACACATTTTTATTTCTTGCTGACAGAACAATATATAAGATAAAGGTAAATACACTGACAATCATTAATTTAACAAAATGATTGTATTCATTGCGTATATAGGCTGTGAATTTTTTTCCTACGAACCAACAACAACATATTGTTAGAATAAGTGCTAATGGACGAATGGCCATGTGACTAATTGTGAGTAAATCACCCGTTGCAAAAGTAAATAGTCGTATTAAGAACCAAATAATAAACCCGAGCATAGTAATAAAGATAATTTCAATGTGTGATGCCTTCAGAACAAAGCTATTCATTAATAATGTCAAAAAAAGCAGTCCAATCAGTCCTGAAATCCTTTGGACAGGTAAAATCTCAAAATCCCTATAAATTACTGCATTAGCATAACTACTCTCTGAGCTAAGTAGTGTGTGATCCACTAGGCAAAATATCAAGATGACTCCAATCCATTGGATTGCTCCCCGTTTAAGGCTAATCTTCTCACGACCTACTAAAAACATAATCAAATATAGTGAAACTACATCTAGTGCTGTTTCAAATAATAATAGTGCCATTTATTAATACTCCAATACTTGACTTCGATATTTATGTCCAATCGGTAATGGGGCTAAGCAATGGCGAAGTTTGATTAGATTTTCCGCTTTCTGAATCACTTCAACATGCGTTTTATTGAGTATATAGCTTTTGTGACATTGTACAAATAGTTCATCGTCCAATAATTCTAGCATTGCTTTTAAAGAATAGCCTGCAATCTTTTCTTGTCGGTGATCCCCTTGTTGCGTTAGTAAATGAATAACCATCTTTTTACCGAAAGATTCAATATATAAAATCTCCCGCAATCGATATTCGAATATAAATCCTTTTTGTTCAATCCTTACTGTTCTTTCATCTGTTTTAGGTTGCTGCAAGAAGTCCAGTACCTCTGTAATAATGATCTGCACTTCCTCTTTTGTATATGGCTTCATTAGATAGTGATAACATTTTAATTCTCTGTATGCTCGTAGTTCTTCTGTTACAACAGCGGTTTCAAAAATGATAGGTGTATATTTATATGTCTTTATGGAGCGAAGCTGTTTAACTAAATCTGTACCTTTATAATCCAGCAGCTGAATATCGACCATGAATATATCAATTTGTTCCTTTTTTGCAATAACTAAGGCATCTGTAGCATTGACTGAGAATGATAGACGTATATCTGCGTCTAACTCTATTAAAGCATGCTTAAGAAACTGTTGAATTTCCCCATCATCTTCTACTATTAAAATATGCTTCATTTTAAAAGACCCCCGATTTTGTAGTTAAACTCAACTTTAGTTTATAAGCAGATTTTGTTATGTATTGCATTTAATCTATTAGTTGACAGCTATATAAATATACTGCCTCTTCAATAACATAACTTTCCAGTTTCGAATTAATTTCTAATGATTTTTAACTTCCATCACGAATAGTTTAAAAAATTTAGGAAAGATTATTTGTTTCCTTCCGAAAGCGTTCTATATGAGTAAGCTCTATTCATTTTGTTATTTCACAAATAGTCATATTTCCTTCTTTATATAGCATAACTGCATAATTCAATCCTGCGTGTATATTATGATACTTCTTTAACGGACCTTTGACAAAAATTAATGAAAAGAAAAATTAATTAACAAAATAAACATCCAGTAAAGTTATTCATTCCTTTTGGTAATTATAAATAAAAGGAGTGAAAACAATGAAGAAATTTTTTATATTTTTATTAATAATGACTATAGTTTGTCATACCAGAAAAGCATATGCCGTTCAAAGGGTTGTAACATCACACATTGCATCTGATGTGTGGTACGAAAACATTTTTTTAATTGCTGATAAGGTAGATAGTATGGCTACCAAGAACTTTACCGTTCAAGTTGGCGGTGGAGTTGATAGCGTAGGCGGAGAATTATTATACAACTTTCCAAATTGGTATAATGACAAGTTTGCCCCTGAATTATTTTATGAAGATATAAATGGCGATGGATTAAGAGATGTTATAGTCGCTTTAATTTCTGGTTCAGGGTCAGGAGTATCTACTAAAGAAATACATGTATTAAATCAAATACATGACCCTAGTCGAAGATACGAAGAAGTGCCAGTTGAAACAATTAATGATGCAGTCAAAAGACTTGTAAAAATGGAACGAAAAGGCAATGAAATTACTGTTTTAATTGGTAAAAGGAAATACTCAGTGGACTTTTTAAAATTCGGTTATCAATCTTCTGATGACCCTCCTGGAGCAGGATCAATGGAGGAATATAAGCCTGAAAACGGTGTTCTTTATGGCTATACAACTGTATATGTATCTATTCCTGAGGCAGGTATAGGCAGCCTAAAAATTAAATATGCTTGGGATGGAAAAATGTATAAAGCAGAATCTGTTACTTTTAAGAAAGCAGAACCATTTAAACAATAACCATCAAGTATATGTTAACATAGTAAGCATTCGAACCTTCGTTCATAATGAATTACGTTTTTTGTATTTCAAAATCGAACCCGTTAGAAGTTGTGGTACCTTTTTTATATTGTACTAAAGAAACTAACGGGTTTTTAAGTTCAGCAAAGAGTTCATGATCTTTTTCATTTCTCTGTAATACGGAAAATTAATAATATAAAACTCTTAAAAAAGGTTAAGTTTTCCAGCTCACTATGATAATATGAATTTAATTCTTTTATAGAGGTGAGTTTAGATGAGTAGAGCTGAGCAGAGCACTAAGTTAGATTTAGAGAGAATTATTTTCATTGGAAGAACGTTTGAAGAATATTTGGATATGTTTTCACTTTCGGAAGCAGAACTGAAGGGGCAAAGGATACTGGATTGTCCGGCTGGGGCCTGTTCTTTTACTGCCGTTGGCAATGCATCAGGGTTAAATATAACAGCTGCCGATATCGCATATTATCATTCTAATGAAGATCTTTATGATAAAGGAATACAGGATGTTGAACATGCGATGGAACATATGGAAACAGCAAAAACTAATTATATTTGGGATTATTTTAATGATATAGAGGGGCTTAGAAAACATCGCCTACGTGCTTTAAATCATTGTGCAAAGGATATGAGACAATCAAGTGAAAGGTACGTTCCGGTCACTTTACCGTCATTACCCTTTAAGGATGGAGAATTTGATGTTCTTCTTTCTGCCCATTTTCTTTTTATGTACGCTGACCGATTAGATTATGAATTTCATATAAACACTTTAGACGAGTTATTAAGAGTTACCAAAGATGAAATTCGCATTTTTCCTTTGGTGGATTTGGAAGGAAAGCGATATGAACATTTAGATAAAATAATAAGTTATCTAACTGAAAATGGTTGTTCTGTGGAAGAAGTTAAAGTTCCATATGAATTTCAGGTAAATGCTAACTCAATGTTAAAAATTAATAAAGGGTTATAGTTAAGGGGCAACAGTCACTTTAATAAGTACGGCTCTGGGTTTAGAAAAGCTTCGGATGCGCGATTCGTAATAGTTTTACCGTGTAAGAAAAGGCAATGGAATTCACTCCATTGCCTTTTTGTTGCTGGGATTTGTGTATTTAAGCTTATTATAAGGGGAAAATACCTACAATTATGACTACCAGAGGTGCATGAAATCGTGAAACAATTAGTCTCGCTGGTCCTTGTGTTTGTTGGATTATTCTCCCCCATAAATATAGTAAAGGCAAATATTCCTTCAAGGAAGCCACTACTAAAAACAGAAGAGGTTTTATATGTTCAAGCAAACCGGTTATACGGGGGATCCCGTGCATTTAAAGAAAGTGATGGGTATGAAGAGGTGGTTATTAATAAGGTTGTTAAATGGATTAACAAATCAAGTCCGTCTGAAGAAGTAGCTGAGTCAGGATTAGATACAACACCATTAGTGGCCTCAATGAAAATCAAAATGAAGAATGGAGAAGTTGTTGTTATAGAACCTGCTTATAATTGTATTTCTAAGGGTCAAACAAAAACGTGCACATTAGCAGACGGTGAAGTTATATATTCTTGGAACAATAATAAAATACGATTGAGATCATTAGAGCTTTACGATTGGCTCCTGGTAGGATGGAAATATGAAAGTGTTGGCGCTCCCAAAGATGAGCTGCTTGAAGAAACTTTATATACCAGATACTTTAACTACCTCGACCAATCCTATTCTGATTTTATCTCATGTCCAAAAATTGATAAAATCGAAAGGATAAACGGTGATGGGAGAAGACATATCATCCATGCAAGTGCACTGAGTTTTTCCACTCATCATAATGGACCTGATGATAGGATCCATATCACTATAACGGATACTCCTGAACATGGAGTTAAAATAAATAAGGTGAAAGTAGAAAAAAGTATATCAGGACAAGAGAGTCGTATCCAATGTAGACGCGAGGGCTAAAATTATGGTTGCTGCAATGCGGTAACCTTTTTTGTTTTGAACATTAATAATCATTATGTAAAACAGTTGATAAATGAACTAATTTTGAATGAATGGATTGGTTATACTATCTCCAAACTTGGGGGTGGCATTATAAAAATGATAAAAATCTCTTCGGTAATCCTAGTCTTCCTTTTTTTTAATCTAGATGTAATTCATGCACAGCCTTTAAAGGAAGTATCCTATCCGTGTAGTGTGATTCTTAAACCGGTTAAGGATATTCCCAATGCAAAAGGGACTGGTTTAATTACAAAAGTTAAAAAGCCATATAGCACCGCTCCGACGAGTCCGGTTAGAGAACGGAAGGGTGTGGGAATCTATGCTGATTGGCTACCATCACCCTCATCCTTTGGGGACTATGATCAATATGAGGGATTCGTACAGATTATGGGTGAAATCAGCTGGCGATTTAAGATGTATTCAGTGAAGGAGGATGTTCCTAGTTGGTTTGGTGGTACTCCTTGGGTGGGTAAATTTGATGAGATATCCGCGGCGCTTCCTGTTAATACCTGGGTAGAATTACGACTTTCCAATTCAAAAACAAAAAAGTTAGGACCGGTTATTTTGAAAAACACCCTACATGGATGTCATAAATAATGTGGGTTCACTTCTTTGTATAATGGAATGCATTTTGAATGCAAACCGCACGGCTTCATCTATAGACAAATATACTCAAAGTAACGAATGAACAAAACATTGAAGTACACGTCTGAATATGTAGCTTATGAAAACAAGTATATGATTAAGAGGGCTAACAGTTAAATTAGAATGATTTTGCTTTTACAAAAGCCCTCCCCCATTGAGAAGGGCTTTCGTATTATTTTAAATTTTTTCGTCCCTGTTCATATTTCTTTTCATGCATATGATCTACATAATCATCTGAAATTTCACCTATATGAAGCAAATCTTCCCCATCGTATACAGCCTCTAGTGATTCCATATACTCTTTAGGTATATTAAAGTCGAACAAAAGCTCCCCTGATGTGCTGTAGATACTGCCAGAAAGATTACCCTTTGGAGGTGACTCCATTTTTAACAAATCCTTTAACGCTACAGGTTGACCGTTAACCTTAAAGTTCATTTTAATTTCATATAATCCAATGGTTTGCTCCAAAATGTTAACCATTTCATCAAAATCTTCATCGCTTAATTGAGAAGGATCTTCCACATTGGAGAACTTTTCCCAAAGAGTGTCGTTTGTTGCTATTTGATCAAGTTGATTTTTATTCTTTTCCTCCACCTCAGCTAAATAGTTAAACAATCTTTCTGTCTCTTCTTCAGTAATGCCAAAATCCGCTAATGCTTTTTCGGTTTCTGCCATATATTCATCATAGTTTTCGTAATATTCAACTGATGCATCCAAATCCTCAATAAATTTATAATCATTCAAGTTATCACCAAAATGATCCATTAAGTCGTTAAATTCTTTCTGTGTTAGATCATACTTGGTTAACAACTCCTGCAAATTGTTTGAGTTGATAGGGGTACCGAGCACGTCTTTTAATTCTTCCACTGTACTAAAATCTTCTAAAGGGATTTCATAGTAGGAAAGATAGTCCAGTAACTCCTGTTTAGTCCATCCTATTCCAGCTAAATATTGGTTCAATTCATTTTCTGGCGGAGCAGCTTTAGCTGAAGGAACATTTAAAAGGAGCTGGAAAGTCAGCAAGCAAACAAGCATGGTTTTTAAATAGCCCATTGGTACCCTCCTTAACATTTGGTGCATTATTAATTTTCCCTTTTTCACACTCGTTAGAAATGCAAATAATTCCTATATCTATTTAGATGAATCACATACATGTTACGTTTCTTCTTCTTGATAAAAACATGAGAAATGACAAATCCTATTCTCACAGGAACAAAAGGGGGGTAGGGAAACGTGAGAGAAATTGAAAATAAAGGTCTATTTTGGCTTTGGGGAATAAAGATGTACAAATTACGCTGGGCAGTAGCAATTTTTTGGATATCATTATTCATTTTTTCAGCCTCATTTGCCCAAAAACTTCCTAATACGCTTAAGGATAGCGGATTAAATCCACAGGGTAGCGAGTCGGACATAGGTATATCATTAATGAAAAAGGAATTTGAAGCGTCCCCGTCTGCATTAACAATTGTATATAAGAGTAATCATTTAGACTTAACTAGTGATCAAGCAAAGAAGGACATTTTGCAATCATTAGATAAACTATATAAGAAGGACTATGTTAGAAAAATCCAGATTAACAACACACCACGTATAAAGGAAGATAAGGGTATTCAGTCTGTTGTTGTTCAATTAAAACTAAAGAACCGAGAGGCACTTAACCATTTTTCAGAAATGAAAAGGCTAATTGGCCGCCCCAAAGGAATGGATACGTATATTGATGGAGAAATAGCTACACTACATGAAATACAGCAAGCAACCAAACATGATATGGCACATTCAGAAAAAATTGGACTTCCCATTGCCTTATTTGTACTTTTATTTATTTTTGGTACTGTTTGGGCTGCCATTCTACCTCTGTTGATTGGGATGATCAGTGTATCTCTAACAATGGGGATTACATACTTTCTAACTGGATATTACTCCCTTTCAAATTTTCTTCCAAATATAGTGATGATGCTAGGAATGGCGATAGGAGTGGATTATGCACTTTTTTTAGTAAGCCGTTTTCGAGAGGAATTAAAGAGCCAGAAATCCGTTGAGGAAGCTGTAGGTATGGCCATTCAAACAGCAGGACAATCTGTATTTTTTTCAGGAATTACTGTTTTAATTGGTATGTGTGGGATGTTGTTTATTAAGCTGCCAATTATTTATTCATTATGTCTCGGTGGTGTCCTGGTTGTGTTTTCAGCAATGTTCCTGTCATGTACGCTTTTACCTGCATTATTGGGTATTTTGGGGCATCGTATCAATTCTTTAAAAGTATTTCCTGGTACTCAAAAGAAATTGGAAAACTCAATCATGTGGGAGCGGATCGCCAATTTTGTAATGAAAAGACCAGCGATACTAGCCATCTTGATCATTACCTTTTTATTATCGCTTATGATGCCCATTGTTCGTATGAAAGTGGGGGTACCCACCGCGGAAGTACTCCCACCCGCATACGAATCAAGGACAGGTGCAGAATTATTGAAAGCAAATTATGATATACGGAGATCTAGCCCCATTAATATTGTTGTGAAGGCAAAGGAAAATGTCACCAGAGTGGCCTCCATAAGAGAGATAAAAAAATATGAGGATAAAATTCGTCAGTTACCTGGTGTGTTGGAGGTTCAAAGCTATATAGATTTTCTTGGAAATCGTTCAGCTGAAGACACCTCGCATCTATTAGCTTTAAAAGGTACACATGAACGAATGGTTAACAGGAATTTATTACGAGGAAATTATGCATTGCTGACTATCGTACCACAGTCTAAGCCAGATTCGACTGAATCATCCAAACTTGTTCATCTGGTTAGAAATATATCAATGAGTGACTTAAAAACAAATGTTACCGGGGAAACTGCTATCCGAGTTGACATGCTAGATCGAATTAATTCGGGTTTACCCTTGTTAATATTATTTATTATCTCTGTTACTTATATCATATTGCTTTCCGCATTCAAGTCAGTTCTTTTACCGCTTAAGGCCTTACTTATGAACGTCTTAAGTCTGGGGGCAAGCCTGGGGATTGTAGTCATCGTTTTTCAGTACGGATGGTTAGCGGGCTTCCTACATATTACTTCTACTGGATACGTTAGTATAATTATGCCTGTTACAATCTTTTGTATTGTTTTTGGTATCTCAATGGATTATGAGGTATTCTTAATTTCAAGAATAAAGGAAGAATATGATAGGTCAGGAGATAATGAAAAAAGTACTGCCGTGGGGCTACAGAAAACTGGTGGGCTTATAAGTAGTGCTGCGTTAATTTTACTTGTTGTAGTGGGTTCGTTTATTTTTACTAACATTGAAATTACAAAGGCACTCGGTGTAGGGTTATTTTGTGCTATTCTCATTGATGCTACCCTGATACGAATTATTGTGGTGCCTGCTTTGATGAAGCTACTAGGTCCTGCAAATTGGTGGGCACCTAGATGGATTGTAGGCAAATAACATTCGGCTATTCTTAAATATGACTAGCAAATAAAGATATATGAAAATTAACCATAAGAAAATCCATTCTTGTACCACTAACAAGTAAGTAGTTATCACTGGAAAGAGGCGGGAAAAGGGGAGCGATAACATCAAACCATTACCTATCTGTGTTAAGAAGGAGTTCGGTACTCGTTAGCAAAAATAAAATTATGATTTCTTGGGGATGTGTTTAGAAATGGAAGAGAGTTTTGTCTCTGGCTCATTTAATTTCGTTATTCGTGGAGAAGATTTAGACCCTCACGAAATATTAAAAAATATAAGCCTTAAACCTTCAAAGGTTAGAAGAAAAGGTGAATTAATCGCCGAACACATTAAAATGAAGGATACCTATTGGAGTTACCAAATAAAGTTTCAAGGGAACAATGAGCTTGATTTAGCTTTAGACGAATTGTTAAACACTCTTCTTCCTTATAAATCCTTTGTTCGTGACATTTCCAATACTTATGACGTTTACATATTATTCAGTTTACGTTCTAACTTAGGGCAATTAGGGTTCGAATTGAAACCCAAAATTATACAAACATTAGCTGACTTAAATATTAGATTTGAAGTACACGTTCTTTCATATGGTGAGGTTGAAAATAATTAAAAACTACAATTTCTCTTCAACTATCGGCATAAGATTAAGAAAAGATCGCTGTGGCAATCTTTTTTCTTGTTGTACCAATGGATTTTAGCATAAGAAGGAATAGGAGAATGTAAGTGGAATTCATTTATTATTTCCAACTTTAATTTCTTAGTTTTATTTTATTTATTATTGTTTCTATGGTTTTTCAGAAGATTTTTTCCAAGGAAAAATAAATATTTTTATTCAGGGTGCTTGAGTGAAGGATGCCTTTCCGACAATGATCGCTGCGGCGGTCATTTTTTCTTGTTGAACTAACGGGGCAGTTTAGCACAATAAGACTTAAGAAGGGAACGATGAAAGCAGTATCGAATTATCATATATTAAAAACTAATTCTAAGGGTGAAAAGGATGATGAAAGACAAAAAACGTATCAGTAAGACAAACAATAGAGTAGTACAAGGTAAGACACCAGAAGAACGTTTTAAGGAAAGACACGGAATAACAATAGAGGAATGGAACGAACAACAATTCAATGCTAAGACTGGAATGACACCCGATGAATGGTATATTAATGAGGCGAAATCTACAACACCTTACGATTTTATTAAGGAACGCTATGGAACTGTTACCGAAGATGATATAAAGCTTGTTAGGGATTTGCAACTTTTGGGGTTAAAAGATGACGTTATATATGTGTTACTCGATTATGTTGCAATTGTAAGTAAAATCGGAATGGTTCACCCGATGGTAAGAGAAATGGGTGAGAATTGGCTTAAGGAAAAAATATTTACAATTGAAAAAGCAATTTTTTATGTTAGGGAACAGCAGAAGAAATATATGTAATTATTTATTAAAAAGGAAAGTTTGTGAAACATTGTACTTAAACAAACGGGACAGTATAGTTGAATAAGAACAACCGTATATTATTTGGTAAAATAATTAAAAAATGCGGTTACTACAAGGAGGATATATGAAGCAATGAATTTCTTATATATTTGGACTTATTTTAATCTCAAGTTTACTATATTGGATAGCAAATAAGGTATTTGATTCAGATAATTCCTTGATTGCATTTTTTTTAGCTATGATAGTTAGTCATCTGATATTAGAAAAAAATCAATGGCTTATAGATTTTGATAATGACTCCGAAAAAAATAAACAAGGTCAATAATTGTTTTTTATAAAAGTAACCGGTGCTTATGCGGAAGATCAATGTTTCCAACAAAATGGCGGGTTTTCTTTAAGAATAAACGACGCAGTTTAGTTTAACAGACTATTAAAAAACGCTTGGGTAATACAATCCAAGCGTTATTTATACTTTATTTTGATGATAAATTACTGATTTTTAAATAAAACAGGTGAAAAATCTACATCTTTTATCCAAATGCTCGCTTCTTTCTGTTTATCATACTTTATCCATACATCACCTTTATGTGTTTTGTCTTGCCTGCGTACCCATGTGAGATAAGATCCAACGACTTGTGGGTCTACATCTAACTCATTTTCTTTTGGGAATGTGATCCGATTCTGAGTACCTGTCGCTAAATCTATTTCATAAAGAGAGGTGAACATTGTGGGAGCTGGCCCCTCTTTCCACTTTTTATTTTCCTCTGACCGTGCGACGATCACTTTGGAAGCTGCCAGCCACTCCAAATCTAGGTCTACGTATCCTTTTGGTGTATATTCTAACTGCTTGGTGGATGCCTCTAGCTCAACAATTTTAGTCATCTTATTTTCAACAAAAAACCGTCCTTCTCCTGAAATATAAGCTAATTGGTTGGCTTGGGGTGCCCACTTAAACCAGTCACTAAATCCTAACATCCTGCCGATGTCTTTGAACACTTTTCCATCTGAGGATAAGGCACATAAAGGATTACTGTCCATTGCCCAAGAAGGTGTTGGGGTACCGAGAAAGCTAACCCATTTTCCGTCATGACTCCATTTAAAATCACCAACATTAACGGCAAATAGATTATTTTCATCGATTGGGATTGAGTACAATGGCTTCGCTTTGTTTTCATTAAGATTCATATCCTTTGGGATTCGATACAATTTAATCGGCTCCCAGCCAGTGGGAAGTCGATTCGACCCAGCAGACACTATAAACTCTTTTCCATTTGGATACCATTCAAATCCACTAACACCTAACGACACATTTTCAAATCCAGAAGGCCTGCCATCCTTTGTCTTAGTAACATTTAGAACCCATCCAGATAAAAATGCTAACTCATTTGCAACAGGGGACCACCTAAATAAAGAAGTCTCAATGTGGGGATACGGTTTAAAGTTCTCTTTTTTCTTTGTGTCATAAATCCAAAGGCTTGATTTTTCTCCCTGCTCATCACCGTCGATGTATGCAATAAATCTACCATCGTAGGACCACTGGGGTGGATAGACATATTTATCTTTTGTAAGCTGTATTTCTCGATCTCCCTCTTTCATCCATAACTGGTGTTCACGAACAAACGCAGCCTTCAATGGTGGCACTTCTGCTTTAGTCACAGTAATGAACGGAAATAGGAAAAGTATCATAATTAATAAGATTTTTATTGGCACGCCATTCCCTCCTACAAATTAGATTTACCTAGTAAATTCAAGTTGATGTATTGCTACAAGTAATAGTTCTTCAAATCTCATTGAGAGAAAAAATCATTCATAGTTCTATTGTGATTGAATAATAACTAATTAACAGAAGGGAATATGAACAAGGAAATTGATATAAGCAGGATTGGTACCTTTCCTTTTTGCTGTAAAGGGGCAGTTTAATAGGGAATGACTAATCCATTATTAAGTTAATAGAATCATCTGCTATTCCTTCACCTAATGCTTGAATATGTAAGTGGGCAAGAAGGGATGGGCGGTCAATATTCCAAGTTAAAGTAAATAGATTTCCTTATCGCCCTCTTTTATGCCATAGCCAATAAGTTTTCTATGATTCCAGGTTTCTGTTCCTGTTGGTACTAACCAAAACAAGACGGTCTCAGTGTTTTCGGCTTTCACATTAAATTTTATCTTCTTTGTTCCTTTTGGTATTTTAATCCAGGTTCCTCTTTTTGGGGAATCAGTGTCAATGCTAATTATGTTAGGTGGGGCTGGAACAACCTTTTGATTCCCGAAAGGTTGGAATGCTGTTAAAAGACTTAAAACAAGGCACGATTTCAAAATAATCAATTGGACTCACCTCAAAAATTAGTGTTTCCCTTTTCAGTATTTGTATTTACTTGTTTCACTTACGGGTGCTTGAGTTTAAGATCAGATCTGTCATTACGACAGCTTTTTCTTGTTGAACCAACGAGGAGGTTAGCTTAAAAACGTGATATGATAAATTATAAGTTTTTCAGGTTTAATAAGGAGGTCTTATGATAAATAAGAATATCGTTTGTCGAACTCCAGGTGTATATTCTGAGGGCTTAACAAGGGGAAAGTCATACCAAGTAATTGATATAAATACTGACGAAGATATGATTCGAATAAAATGCGACAATGGACGATTAAAATGGTTTCCATTATCTCACTTTAATGTAAATGGTGAGGACATTATAGATTTAATAAGTTGGAAGTTTGATGATGAAGTTTCAAATGACCCTAACGAAACAAATTGGATAGAAATAAGTATGAAAATGAGTGACGGAAGTGAAAGATGGTGTATTCTCTACACTCCAGAACGATTAAGAAACTTATTACAGCAACCAAATATATATCCAACAGGACTCCATATAAAGCATATGATAGTTGTTAAAAGTTACAATGTAGAGGACATAAAGAGTGTTTTAGATTATCTAAATCAGGAAGACGAGTTGATTGGTGCAACACTACCACTTAATAGAATTTCTTCTTGAACTAACGGATGCGATTGTTCTAAAAGAGAAGTCGCTTTCCTTCTTGAAGTAACTGGGAGATTAGTGCAATAAGGATGAAGAAATTATAATGTAATTCTCGTTTGAGAGGTGAAATGATTTGTACAAAGAAATGAGTTTTCAAGAGTGTATTTTAGATGCACTTGCTGATGATGGTGAAAGTATCGTTCAAATTGAGGGATATTTTAGGCATACAACTTATAGGACAAATCGTACTGAGATAAAAGATGTTATGGTTCAACTTTTATATGATGGGTTAATACAAATCGTTTACCCGCCTAATAAAACAAAAGAAGTTTTCATAAAAAGCAATACTTTGACTATTGAGGATTTTTGGTTTGAACAAACGAAAAAAGGAAAGGAAATATGGGATAAAATTGATTTTAAATAATAACCAGTGTTCATAGCCTTCTTGAACTAACGGGTGCGATTCTTCAATAAAGAGGGATCGCTCTTTCCTTATTGAAGAAATTTAACCTTTTGATTGAGGAGAATTTTAGAATGAGAATGAAAAAATTTCGAGGGTTAAAAAGAAGTATTAGAAAATTTTACAAAAATCTCGAAGAAGAGACCAGAGTTTTTCCAACAGACTTTGAGGGATATTATGAGTACCATCTCCCTGATAATGGAGCGTACTGGTTAAATTCCTCGAAAGTTTCTTACAAATTAAAATCTGAATGTTTTCAGTTTTTGATTGACAGAACAAAACATTTAATTGATTTAAAACCAGCTAAATTAGAAGAAGCGAAAGTTGTTTTAATGATTGATTTTCACTATTGGTATGGCACAAAAATCTATATTTATAATGAACCCGAAGAAGTAGAATTTGAACAGAACGATGGAAATGTTTCGATAGTAAAACTTGAGAATTTTCGGGATTTTGCAAAAGAGTGGAATGTAAAAATCCCCCCTGGACTTGATGTTATCGGGACTAAATCTAAAGTGATAAATAAGGACTATTTTTTTGCTGATATATACGGTGGTGAAACTTGGTATATTGGACACCTTTAATAATGATCTAACGGGGGCATTACTGCATCAACGGTAATGCTTTTTCCTTCTTCAAGTAACGGAGCAGGTTAATTTAACATAAGGGTTGAAACCAATTTAATTGGAAACACGTATTAATATTAACTTTGTTTACTTATTATATTGGGTAAGAAATTTTAGTTTTCAATGTAAATAACGATAGGATCTTTACTTAGAGAGGTGGGTATCGTTCGTTTATAGAGCAATTAGGAAGAAGATAGGAGATTTAATCGTGTTAGTATTTTTACTTCATATTTTGATAAGTTTCATGGTGTTAGGAATAACATTGTTTCCAGCACAAATAGTAGAAATTAAGAGGAGTACCCTAAAAAGTATTGTTGGTATATCTGGACTATTAGGGATTATTTTAGTAGGCACAGGTATTTTCATTGGAGGAGGAGATTCTTTACATGCATATCTCTATATAACATTTATATTACAATTGATTATTCTAAGTCTTTTCTTATTAATTTACCGTCTTTTTAAAAAAGCGGGGTATTCAAAATTAATAAATATCTGTTCAATTTGCTTAGTCATAATTAGTCATTTGACTTATGTTTACTATATTATAGTAGGTTTTATGTATTAGTATTAGACAGAGATTTTTGGAGGTTGTATTCACTTTACCTAGCAATGTGCGTTTTTTCCACTGTGGTTTGGACTCTAAAAACAGTTCCAAACAACATGAATGAGATGTTAGAAAAAGTCTATATGTATTTAGAAGATCATGATTACTTCAGTAGATTAAAACCTAAGTGGTATCAATAGATGTATGTTTGTGAAAGATTGTACTTAAAGTAATGGGTGCTTGAGTACAAGATATTATGGCTGTTACAGCAGCCTTTTCTTATTGCACATACAAGGATTTAGGGGGGGATTAATTTGGATGATTTTAAACAAGCAATAAAAAACGGTGAATTTGTTAAAGCAAAGCAGCTTTCTAAGACTATGGATTTGGAAGCTTTAAGAGAAACACTTTTCCTTATAGCATATGATGATGAAACAATTGCTCCCTATGGATTTGCGAACTACTTATTACTTGATAAGGAAACCTCTGAGTTACATTACTTAGCGTCATTTCTACTTAGTATGGGATTGAATCATTTAGATGGTGCATATCAAACATCATTTTTCCACGCAAAAAGAGCAGTAGAATTAGCTCCAGAAGATATTAGTTATAAAGAGTATTTATTACTTTTTTTTGAAATGCCCGAGCCTTTGCTTAGTAAAGATGAAGCTACAAAAATAGCTATAGAAATTTTAAAAGTGGACACAGAGAACAAGGCTGCATTGTCGATGTTAAATGGGGACACTCATTAAGATTCTAATTCAATGATCAGTTTGTGAAGAATTGTGCTTAAATTAACGGGTGCAATAGTTATAAATCGGAGCTGTCATTTTGGCAGCTTTTCTTATTGCATACTTTTTTATAAAAAAATGAATCTTTTTAGTTAATTACTTTCTCTAATTAATAAAGGGGGGAATTGATTGTCAAAGCATGAGAAACAAGTAATAAAAGCAATAAATGGGGATAAAGGTGCCTTACAGCTTTTACTGAAGGATGAAAAGGAAAAATTGTATCGAGTTGCTTTTACATATGTAAGAAATGAAGATGATGCAGTTGATGTGTTTCAACAAACTATCTTACTTGCAATGGAAGCAATCCATCAGCTAAAAGAGCCTAAGTATTTTTCAACTTGGTTGACAAGAATTTGTATCAATTTATCTATAAATGTGTTGCGGAAAAATCAAAAGGTGATTTCAATCGAAAATATAAAAGTAGAAGATACTGTCGGTAAGAACGTGTCCATTGAAGAAAAAATCGACTTATTTGATGCAATTTACAAGCTCGATGAAAAATACAAAACCGTGCTTATTCTTAGGTATTATCACGACTTGACATTAGAACAAATTGCAATAAATTTAAATGAGCTTTTAGGAACGGTGAAAACCAACATTAAAAGGGGTTTAGAAAAGCTGAAACCATTTTTAAAAGGGGTGTATGTAGATGATAGAACAAAAGAATCAAATTAAAACGGCATTAAACCAAATTTCTGTGCCGCATTCAAGATTAGATTCAATTATTGATGATGCATTCCAAGGGAAAAAGGTTCGGAAAAAGAAATGGATATTTCCTATTGTAAAATATATAGCAGTTATTGTGTTAGTTAGTGTGATTACATTTTCATCAGCTCTGGCATCCCCAACCTTTGCGAAGTTTGTTACCCAAATTCCTGTGATCGGCAGTGTATTTAATTATTTTGCTTTTGAGAAAGCATATTACAAAACATATAAAGACCTTAGTACAGATATGGGAATAGTAGAAAAAAGCAACGGAATAGAAATGGTTATTGATCAAGCGATTTACGACGGAAATATGGTGACTCTTTCATATGTGATACGAACAAATGAAGAGTTTGAAAAACGGCCAATGTTTGAAAGTTTACCATTTGTTCAAGGGAACTTTAGTAATACGGGTTATGGTACAGAGTATGTAAAAGACGTTGGATATCTAGGAGTTATGACAATATCAATGTTTGAAGATAATAGAAAAACGGTTAACATGGCATGGGAACCAAAGTCGATTTCGTTTGGTAATAAAACAATAAAAGGAGACTGGTCGTTCAAATTTTCTCTTAAAGAAATCCCAAGTATTCATATTCCAATTAATAAAGAGGTTAGTAAAAGTGGTGTAACGGTTCGTTTAATTGATGCAGAAAAAACGGATGTAAATCTATCCATCAATTATTCCCAAATAATTGACACTAAACTTTTAGACAGATCAGAATACGTTGAAGCAGAGCTATATGCGATCGATAATTTAGGTAATGAATACAAGGTACCTTACAATGGCGGACAAGGCATTGTTGGCAGTGATTCAAGTGAAGATCTCATGTGGAATGCAACAGTTCATGGATTAGACAAAAAAGCTACTTCTATTACTTTCTACCCGTTTGCTCAGATAAGTAGAGCCACGTCTGGTCCAGACGAAACTAATTCTAATAGGATTGATTTTGAACCTATTACAGTCAATTTAAAATAAGGAGTTGTTTGTGAATAATTGTACTTAAAGTAACGGGAGCATTACTGGGACAGCGGTAATGCTTTTTCATATTGAAGTAACGAAGCAGTTTAATTGAAGAAGGATATTATTACCAACATATAGAATATCTAAAAGTATTCAACATTATATGGAGGTTAATTTTGGTGACAAACAAACTTGAAGACTTTTATTGTGATGAGGTTCTAAGTGGAAATACACCTGTAAAAACAGTGTTAGAAACAGAAAATGTGCTTGCCTTTTATCACACTCGTCCTTTTTATGAGAAACATATTGTGGTAATTCCGAAAAAGCATATCCAATCTATAATTACAGTTCAACCTGATGAGCAGGAAATTAAGGTAGAAATCTTTGGTGTTATAAAGGAAGTTGCTACGACTATGAATTCTAAGTTCGGTGCATGTACTGTTTCTACTAATATTGGTGAATATCAAAGCAATAAACATATGCACTGGCATGTACACTATGGAAATCGCATTAGAGACTAAAAAAATATTGACGGGGGAAATATGGCTGGATATACAAAGGAAATAAGAGAGCTTATAGGTTGCAGACCTTTTATTTTGGTTGGTTCAACTATTATAGTTAGGAATCATAAAAAAGAGATTTTATTTCAACGCCGTTCTGATACTAAAGAATGGGGTTTGCCAGGTGGAGCAATGGAGCTTGGTGAAAGTTTGGAGCAAACTGCTGAACGTGAACTCTTTGAAGAAACAGGCTTAAGAGCAAAGAATTATAAGTTTGTCGATATATTGTCAGGAAAAAACCTTTATTTTAAATATCCTAATGGCGATGAAGTCTATAACGTTGTATGTGTTTTCTTAGCAGAGGGGACAAGTGGTAAATTAGCTATGGATGATGGTGAAAGCTTGGATTTGAAATATTTCTCCGTTAATGAATTACCCTCCCAACTTGATGAGAGGGCGAAGATAATAATTGAGAAACATTTTATTTAAATTGGTATGTCCCGTTCCACGTAAGATTGTGAAGAAATACACTTAAACTAACGGTTCATTAGGATAACAAAGATAGAAATTCGTAATAACCAAGGAGTAGTGAGTTTTTATGACAGAGGGAGAAGAATATTTAAGAATGTATCCCCAACTTAGAAAATGGATTAATCAATGTGTTGCTTGTCAGGATATTGGTTATAAACCTGAATTACCGTTTGAGCTATCTACTTATGGTAATGAAACTTCTGCTGCCGCTAAAAATCTAAGAAAGTATTTCAAGCCACTAGCTTTAAACGAAAGTGGTCATTGTGAAGTTTGTAGAAAATTTATAGATTAAACAATGATGATTGATCTTCAACTAACTGGGTGCTTGAGTTAAACAAGGGTCCGAAAATCCATAATAAAATAAGACCAATACTTTTGATATCATATGAAATTTTTGAGAATCCCAGAAAAGATTTTTTTATTGGGAAGCTTCTTTTTCTCTGTCTTTCGCTATTTTAGCTTGTATTTCATCGTACAAATGGTCATGTTCCGTTACTTCTTGTAGGATAATGAGAGTTTCTTTTTCCTCTCTCCATTCCTCGTCGGTGTAATTGTTGTATAGTTTTCGGGCGTCGTCACAATCCTTCCCATTAACTCCCTGCCAGAAGGCATAAGGATTCTCGCATTTATCGATGAACTCTCCTGCTTTTGCGATTCTGCCGTCGTGTATCAAATGTACACAGCCTTTCAGTCCCCATCCCAGAAGGAAAATCAATGGAATAACGATAAGAATGAAATAGCGGATATTTTCATTCCTTTGCTTTTTGGCTTTCTCATTCATAAATTCTTGAAGGAAGTCTCGTTCTCTGTACGGTACATCGGTGGTGACATTCTTTTTCTTTTCCTTGAATTTCAAGTTTCATCCCCCTAATAAAATCCAAAGGACAGTATAGCATACTCTCAGAATGCTGCCAATCGGGTGGAACTTTTTGTTATTCGACTGAGGGGGAATTTGTGTAATTGTGGCAGCATCTTTTCCTTATGTAACTAACGGTCAGGTTACTTGAAGAAAATGTGGTATTTTATAAATAACTGAATAAAGGAGACTAGATATAGAGGATAATGAGAAGATCGACTACGAACGAGGTACGGATGAACTAAGGTTGAAAAATATAATTGTCCCAAGGAGTAACAATGGATTAAGGAGAACAAATACCACCAAACAAAGTTACTGCCCATGATATAAACAAACGTTTTAGGTTGGGGGCAAAATCCGAAGATAAAGACGGAATAGAATGCAAAAACGGATGAAGACTTTGAGAAAGTTGCTTTAAACGTTGTAAATTTATTAAATATGTCAGAGCGTTTATAGATTTCTAAGTTCTTCCACTAACGGGGTGCGATTGTTTAATAAGAACATTCGCTTTTCTTGTTCAGCAACGGGAGTTGATTCGAAGAAAGAACAGACGAGTTTGCATCTTTTATTGGTAGTAACATTAACCTAAAAAGGTTTCTTAAGAACATACCCTTAAACAAATGTGGCAGCCTATTAAAATCAAACGATCCCTGCAAGTGCAAGTCAGGAGGAGGGTATTTATATGTCTTTAAGTGCGTATGAGTTATTAACTTCACTTCAGGTCCATAAGAAATCCGATATGTCATTCGGTCCTTCCCTACTCGAACATGGTGTCCGCCATCGTCAGGCTCGATTTCAAATGTAATCTCCAACATTAAGCCACGGAAGCCATTTACTCTTCTTGTTTCAATCACTTCAATTAACCATGGAGAGATTTGAGGTGAAAAATCCTTTAAAATCTTTGGATAATAATACTTATTCAAATCTTCTCTGATATAAGGAGTAAGCAAATTCATAAGCATATCCTGTAAACGAAGTTCTTCGGAATCTTGAGTGGGTTTATCTGCGGAAACGTTTGTTGTTTGAAAAGAAGTAATAGCAAGAAAGGATAGTATAAAAGCGATTAGCATCTTTTTCATTCTTTTTAATACACCTCTTTACAACCATTTAATTTATTATTACCTTTTTTTGGATAGGGTATGTGCTTATTGAACGGGTGCGTTACTTTAGAAACCATTCTGTTGCTTCGGCAGCCTTTTCTTGTTCCACTATCGTGGCAGTTTAGCTTAGGAAGGATTTTGGTGTTTGTTAGGAGAAAAATAATTATTATGTTTTCTTGGGGATGTGTTTAGGAATGGAAGAGAGTTTTGTCACTGGCTCGTTTGATTTCATTATTCGTGGTGTAGATTTATACCCTGATGAAATAACAAATAAGTTAAACCTTAAACCTTCAAAAGTTAGAAGAAAAGATGAAATAATGACAAAAGACATAAAAATGAAGGATTCTTATTGGAATTATCAAGTGAAATTTAAAGGTTACGATGAATTAAATGAAGCGTTAGAGATTTTTTTAAGCACACTATTGCCTTATAAGACTTTTATCAGTGAAATTTCTGAAGTTTATGATGCTTATATATTTTTTAGTTTACGTTCAAATTTAGGACAGTTAGGGTTTGATTTACAACCCAAGACTTTAAGGGACATTGCTGATTTAAATATTAGATTTGAAGTGAATATACTTTCATATGGTGAAGTTGAGGATACTTCTAATTGAACAAAAGTAAAGGTAAAACAAATCTATATGCAAGAACGAGTTTGTGAAAAGTTCTACTTAAACAAACGGGTGCGAGAGTTTAATAAAGAGTTGTTTGATCATTAAATAGAGCCACTTCGATCGTGAAATCGATCGTAAGCCACTCAATTTCCAGATAAAACACGTCTTGATTTGGAGTGAGAGGTATGATAGGCTCATCGCCTAATCGAAACACCTTGGTGTCTCGGCTTTCGAACAAAATCATACCTCAGGGGGATCCATGTCAAGACATTCCAGATTTTCCAGTTTTTCAAAAGGACAAGTGGCCCACATTTTAGTGATCGGAGTGGCTCAAAATGCTTTTATCAAAAACAAGAGTCATGTGGCGACTCTTTTCTTGTTGCACTAACGTGCAGGTTAGCTGAAGAAGGATTTTTCTATTAAGATGAGATTATTAACAAATAAAACCAAAATGGAGAATTTTTAATGAAAAAAAGGTTAAGAAAGAAACTGTAAAAACTCAAACTAAAAGATAATGATATATTTCATCTTGCTTGTTACGGTGAAGCAGAGAAAATTCAAAAGTTAATAAATTCAGGTGTGGATATTAATAAAATAGATCTACGTGGTTATACGCCTCTTCATTGGGCGACACAAGAGGGGCATTTGGATGTCATTAAGTTACTTTTATCATCTGGTGCAGATATTAACGTAAAGGATGAACATGGATGTTCCCCTTTATACCAGGCTGCAGCAGAAGGAGATGAACAGATTGTTAATTACCTTATAAATAATGGAGCAGATATTGAAATCCAGACGTATGATCGAACTACTCCTTTGATAATTGCCAGTTGTTATGATCAGTTAGATACTGTTAAATTATTAGTACAAAAAGGTTCGAATATCAATGCACGTACAGATGATGGTAATACTGCATTATCCTATGCTGAAGAATATGGAAATACGGAGGTTGCTATCTTTCTAAAGAAACAAGGGGCTGAATAAGATATACCCTCTTCAACGGGTGCTTTTGTAGACGAATAATTAAAAGTAAAGAGCTAAAGTCTTATTACGCTAACTGTGCACGAGAAAGATCAGAGGTGTCGTTGCTGCAGCTTTTTGAATATTAAATAAAAGACCTATTTATTGGAGTGGGTGACAAATGGATGAGGATATGGGGGAAAAAGCTACTTTGGAGTGGTATGCAGTAAAATTAATTTACGAATTTGTAATAACAGGAGAACCTGATTCCTCAAAGATTGATAGAGATTACAAAAAAGAAAAACATTTTGAGGAAAGTATTATGCTTGTTAAAGCAGACTCCTTTGACGATGCGTATTCAATAGCTGAAGCGAAGGCAAAAGAAAAAGAATATGATTATATAAATCTTTATGGCGAAAAGGTAAATTATGTTTTTGCCGAGGCAATTGATTGCTTTCATTTAATTGATGAAGCCTTAGAAACAGGAACAGAATTGTATTCTCGTTTTTTAGATGTACCACAAGACCTTACAAGAGATGAATTTCTTGATCAATACTATCCTGAGACAATCAATGAGGATGACTAGACCTGAATTCAAATTCAAGTAACTGGTGCGATTGTTCAACAATCGCTTTCCTTGTTCCACTAACGAGCAGGTTTGTTGAATAAAAAAAAGAAGTTACTTACGAAAAAACAACCTTTTTTATAAAGGTTGCCTACATTTATCGATCTTGTTGAACTAACTGGTGCTTGAGTAGAAGATGGAGTTGCCAACGGCAACTCTTTTTTCGTCTATCAACTAACGGTCAGGTTAGTTCAATAAGGAAATGGTAAAATGAAAGAAAATACTGTAATGCAGGGAGGGTAATATGGTTATTCGTAAACTACATATAGATGAAGAACCTCCAATGGATTTGTTGTTATTAGCTGACCCTTCTAAAGTAATCGTTAAAGAATATATGCAAAGAGGGGAATGCTTTGTAGCCGAAACTGATGCTCAAATAATTGGGGTTTATGTACTACTGCCGACAAGACCTGAAACCGTAGAGCTGGTGAATATTGCAGTAATAGAAACCCAGCACGGTAAAGGCTTGGGGAAACAACTTGTAATAAATGCAATTCAAGTGGCTAAGTCAAAAGGATATAGAACAATAGAAATCGGAACCGGAAATTCAAGCATTTGACAATTAGCCCTTTATCAAAAATGTGGTTTTAGAATTACTGGTGTTGATATAGACTTTTTCATTAGGCACTATCAAGAAGAGATTTTTGAAAACGGGATACAATGCCGGGATATGGTTCGATTATCTCAAGATTTGTAGGTACAAAATGGAACTCCTTGTTGAACTAACGGGTGCTTAACTTCAACAGGAATCGCTACGGCTATCCTCTTTTTCTTGTGCTAAAGTGGCAGGTTAGCCGGAAGAAGGAATCGTAATACAAAGTAAAGAAATTACATATAAGCCGCCAATTTGGTGGCTTTTTTGTTATTGACGAAAGTGGCTGTTACTTAAAAAAATTATCTTAGAATCTCTCAATATCCTTATAATAAATATAAAAAAGCAGGAGTGTAACCAATGTTGTTTTTACAAAGAATTACTCTTTTGAGAGAAGAAGTTCACGATTTTAATATGTACCCATTCACTATTCCTGCTATAAGAGGAATAGATACATTGGACTTAGATAGTGAAGTAACATTTTTTGTAGGGGAAAATGGTTCTGGAAAATCTACTTTGCTTGAGGCAATTGCGTACAAGTGTGGCTTTAATACCGCTGGTGGAGGAAGAAACCATATATATGACTTAGACTCATCCGAAGCTGCTTTAGGAAATTACATTCGTTTGTCTTGGTTGCCAAAAATCAGTCAAGGCTTCTTTTTAAGGGCTGAAAGTTTTTATCATTTTGCTTCTTATCTTGATCAACTAGCCAAGGAAGATCCGACTATTTATCAAAGATATGGAGGCAGATCATTACACCACCAGTCCCACGGAGAATCCTTTTTATCGTTGTTTTTAAACCGTTTTTCTGATAGGGGCATTTATATATTAGATGAGCCAGAGGCAGCATTATCGCCAGCTCGCCTATTAGCATTGATGAGGGTTATTTTTCAATTGGTGAGTAGGGGAAATTCTCAATTTATCATTGCCACACATTCGCCTATTCTTCTGGGGTACCCAAACGCAAAAATCTTTAGTTTTGATTCCAAAGTAATTGAAAGTGTCAGATATGAAGACACAGAACAATATCAAATAACGAAGGGATTTTTAAATAGAAGGGAAAGGTACTTAGAAGAGTTGTTTTTAAATGACGAGGATTAATAAAAAGATAGCTTACTCAACTAACGGGTAGCTTATGTTAAAGATGGGGTTACGGAAAAGAGATCGCTGCTGCGGTCTTTTTCTTGTTGAACTAACTGGGCAGTTTAGTGGAAAAAGGTATTATCAAGACAATGGAGAATAAATACCTTAATCTTTTTTAGAAAGTGGGTGTAGAGATGACTTTAAATAACAAAATGATTCAATTTTCACTAATCGATATTATTGAAAGGAAAATACATTTTACTAAAACCAATACCATATTTGATAAAATTGAGTTTCAATATATCGATGAGGGTGAACTTCAGGCCTATAACGAAATGCTAGTGGATGTTAAGGATATGGACGAGGGCGAATTTCTAAACAAGTACCGAACTATCATAAACAAACTTGCAGTACAGTTTGAAAAAGAAGAATTTACGGATGAAAGACAGAGAGAAAAAATGTCGGATACAATAATGCAATAGTTTCCATTTTGGAGTGTATAAACCCTATATATAAATATGAATTAAATGATTAATCAACCTGAACGAATTGAGTTTGTGAAGAAATACACTTAAATTAATGGGGCAGGATGGTTGAAGAAGGTTTTCAATTGGAAAATGTAGAACTTTAATAGGTAACACTTAAAACCTGAGAGGGAATATATGAAAAATAAAGCAGTAGATAACTTTTTTAATTCAGCTATTCATTATTGCAACTTAGTTGAAAATTTTAATTCCAATCAGGAAAATGACAAATTAAACAATCTTGTTATTTCCCTATTAGACTTATATTCCAAAGCCTTGATTCTTCCGGATGTTGAACCTGAAAATGCAGATTCATATGACTTTAATTTAATTCTTCCTCAAATCAGCTTCGAACAATACGAGTATTACTGGGAAGTCTTTAACCCATACAACCTAGAGGAACCTGTCTGTGGCAGCTTAACGGATGACATCTTAGATATTTATAAGGATGTTAAGATAGGAATTTTTATGTATGAACAAAAAG
Organism: Bacillus sp. URHA0034; assembly: GCF_056280405.1. Classification (NCBI taxonomy): domain Bacteria; kingdom Bacillati; phylum Bacillota; class Bacilli; order Caryophanales; family Bacillaceae; genus Bacillus; species Bacillus sp. URHA0034. Next base: position 91,628 of record NZ_JBWCDK010000001.1, read on the forward strand.
AGCACATAGAGGCGATTTGGCATTGGAAATTTCATATTAAAGCTCACTGGGGGAGTCACGCTGTTGATGCAATACGTGCCCTGCATTCAGCGCATTTTATGTGACTCTTGTTTAGTACCAGGTAACAAGTTTAAGAAAAGTGATACAAACATATGGAACAATACAGTTATGAGGAATTTCTAGGGATTTAAATATGGGTAGGGAAATACAATTTCAAGGTATAGTGCTGAGGGGGAATTAGTATTAAGGTAAATGAAAGAACAGCAGTGATTAATGCAAAAGATGTTCCATACACACATATCGAAAATGGAAGCCAGACTGTTTGCTTTATGTTTTCTGGGATGGGTTACAAATATGATAAACCTATACTTTATTATTCAACAATGACAATGCTTCAGAATAACATTGATGTTGTTCATATTCATTACTCTTACGTGAAGGATATATTTAAGCTGCCATTAGAAGAAATAACAATAATGTTATCTAATGAGGTAAACTCCATTATTACCGAGGTACTTGAAAATAAGCAATATGAAGATAAGGTTTTTTTAGGTAAATCTCTTGGAACAATTCCTATTATCAATGGATTTATGAAAAATAATATGTTTATTAATGCTAAAATGGTGCTACTTACACCTTTATTAAAATTTGATTCAATTTTTGAGACGTTATTAACCAGTAATCATTCGGCATTTATTACTATAGGAGAAAATGACCCTCACTTCATTCCTGATAAAATCCAAGCAATTGAAAATAAAACAAACATAAAAATTCAAAAAGTGTCTAACGCTAATCACTCTTTAGATATTGAACCTTTTGATACCTTAATGTCTATTGGAGCTTAGGAAGAGGTAATGAGAAGTTTAGGTGAATTCTTAAAATAATAACTCTTGTTGAACTACCATGGAACAACGATTTAAATTCCATTTTTTGTGGTGCAGCACAGAGGGATCGCTGAGGCGTTCTATTCGCTTGTTGAGCTAACGTGGCAGTTTAACTCTTAAAAATGCAGAAATATTGGTAGAATAAAATAAACGTTTTAAAGAGGGAGTATATATGGATATAAAAATTCATAGTGATTTCACCAATGCGAATCTCGATGAAATAAAGGAAGTTTATGCTTCTGTTGGGTGGACTAAACATACAAATGAGATAATTAGAAAAGTATTCGAAGCAAGTAATGTCATAGCATTAGTTACAGTCAATGGTAGCATAGTTGGAATTGGTAGAGCGATGACAGATGGTATTTTTAATGCTGCGATTTATGATGTTGTGGTTCATCGAGACTTTCAAAGGCAAGGAATAGCTAAACAAATTATGGAGTTTTTACTTAATAAGCTAAGTAATGTTTCTTGTGTACATTTAATATCAACATCTAGTAATGAAGGATTTTATCGGAAACTTGGATTAAAAAAGCTGAAAACTGGAATGGCAAGGTACTTAAATCCAATGTTAAGTGATGAGTATTTAGAGTAACTATCCTTGTTCATCTAACTGGGCAGCATTTGAAGAAGGATTTACGTTCAGTGTTATAGAAATCTATTTAAAAGAGGTGCACTATGTTTAGTCAATCCCCTTTTATTTGTCGTGTCGAATGGGGAATTCGGGGTGCAAGAGAGGCCGCGGAACGTGGAGACATAATTATTATTGTAGATGTACTAAGTTTTTCATCAACCATCATTTCAGCTTTAAGTAATGGTGCAATTATATATCCGTATCCTCCGAATCTAGACGGAAAAAGATACGCAGAAACAGTTGGTGCTGAATACATTTTGGGAAGGGCTGAAGCTGCTAAAATAGGAAAACCAACTTTATCCCCTGTTTCATTTACACAAGAACACTCTAATAAAAAATATGTATTATCGTCTCTCAACGGGGCTTTCTGTTCCTGGATTGCATTTAAAGTTCCCGCCCTTTTAATTGGATCTCTTCTTAATGCTTCATCAGTAGCCTCCATTGCAAATCAGTTAAGAATAAAATTTAATACAAATATAACAGTTGTCCCCTGCGGTGAACAGTGGAATGATGTAAGGGATTATGATAATAGTCTCCGACCATCAATCGAGGATTATTTAGGTGCTGGTGCTATCCTTTCTTACTTATATGGTGAAAAATCACCAGAAGCAGAAGTATGTGTTGGTGCTTTTGAAAATACAAAAGAAAAAATCAACAAATTAATATGGGAATGTGGAAGTGGACGAGAATTACGTCAAAAAGGTTTTGAAGAAGATGTAAAGTATTGTAGTCGTTTAAATGTTTATGAAACAGTTCCAATATTATTTAATGACCATTTTGTCTCTGCACGTTTAGAAAAGTAAATTGAGTACTTTAATTAACGGGTGGTAGAGTTCAATATCAATATCTGCTTAATATACAACGCAGGACTCTTTGCTGGAATTACGTTTGAGAAATCCCTTATTGTTCTTCTATTTTCATGATTAGTTTATTTGCACCCCTTTAGTTTAATAAAACTAATTCCAAACACTTTCTCTTAAGGTAAAATTGAATTGATCAAAAATAAACAGCTGCCATAAGGGTGGCTTTTTTATTTGAGAGAGGATTGATTAAATTAAAAATTTTTTTGTAAAAAGCTCAAAATAGAACTTTAAAAAAATACGAATCGTCTAATTTTAAAAACGCAAGGAAAGTGAGGAGAAAAATGATTGATATGATAAATGACTCTAAAGCAGAACCTCTAAATTATTTAAATCGTGAAGAAAAGCTTAAATGGTTAATGAAGGCTTATGGCAATGATGTTATACGAATTGCCTATACTTATTTAAAACAAAAACAGTTGGCAGAGGATGTGGCACAAGATGTATTTATTAAGTGCTATGAAAAAATGGATACCTTTCGAAATGAGTCATCTTATAAAACGTGGCTAATACGAATCACTGTAAACAGATGTAAAGATGTATTAAAAAGTTGGTCTTATAAAAATTTATTGATAACAGACCTTTTTAAACCTAATCCATCAGCTTCTTCTCCCGATCATCAGATTTTGGAATATGAGGAAAATGAATTAATTTCAAAACAAGTACTAAAACTCCCCGTCAAATTAAGAGAAGTCCTTATTTTATATTATTATCAAGAATTTTCAATTGAGGAAGTCTCAACACTTTTAAACATTAACTCTAATACTGTTAAAACAAGATTGCATAGGGGGCGCAAAAAATTAAAAGAGTCAATCGAAGGAGCGTGGGCAGTTGATGGTAAATAAATTAGACAATTTAAAAGACAAAATGGATAAAACCATTTTGAGAGAAGTGTATTTTGACGATAAGCAATATCGACAAGTCATTAGCTCCATTAAAAACGGAAAATTTAAAAAGCAGGAGTTTCCTTTTAGAGATAAGTTTAATTCTGTACTCAGTTTTTCAATCATCTCTTTAATGTGTTTAGGAATCATATACTTTGTCGGAACGCAACTTAATTTATTTAACGACTCACAAAGGAAACAAGCTAGTGAGCCTACCCAAGAATCAACTAAAAAAGCCTCAAATCAGGAAACTATTTATACACCACCTAAACAGGAAGAAAATTATAAAGATATGACAAAAGAAGAGATTCTTACAAAAATGCTTAATACAGTTGCAAATTTTGAAACTGCAAAAGGTGAATTTAAAATAAAGGACGCGGATACTCTAGGAGAAAATTTAATAGAGTATGAACTTAGTTTAAACAATAAAGCTGGTAGTTATAGTAAAAATACTTTAATAACTGATGGAGCAGAAAAGGCAATAAGTTATTATTATAAAGATGGAACCAAATGGGTAATTGATGAAAACGATAGAATCTACGGGGAAGGGACATATCAGCAAGAAACAAAAGGAACACAATCTAAAACTTTAACCATTAAGGACGCATTTTTGGTAAATAGTGAGGGATTTACCGTATCAGATAATTTGGAAAGACCTTATATGGGGGAGGCACAATTTTCACTATATCCTTTTTATGGAGTTGCTTCTGATTATATAAGAAACTTAAATTCCTGGGATATTGAAAAACAAAATGAAGAACTATTAGGACATAATACACTTGTTATTAAAGGAAAAATAAACATAAGAGATCGAAAGTCTTTTCGTTTTTGGGTAGATAAGGATACAGGAATTTTGGTAAAGTATGAGACCTATAATTCCGCTGGAAAAGTAGTCGATTATTTATATCCTTCGAAACTTGAAATTAACGTCCCGATTGATAGTACAAAATTCAAACCCAATTTAGCAGGGTTAACAAAGATGGACAACAGCAAACCAAGAATAAACACTGGAGACGTAGACCAATCAATTCCTGAAGAATTAAAAATGCAATGGGATGAAGCTTAGAAGAAACCCAACAAAACTACCCTCTTACATCTAGATGATAATTGGTACATCTATGTTGAGAAAGGGTACACTATAGATAGAATTGATGCTAATGGTAAGGAAGGAAAATTATATTTAGCAAAAGAATATCTTCCCCCTCAAAAAAAACAATTTAATTTTCGTGCTATAGCAGAGGGCTACAAGGTGGACAATCTTGAAATTGTTTATGAATAATTTGTAGAAAAGCGATATCTATGCTTGGGTTATTTTTATTAAGGATACATGCATAAAGTGGAGGTTGGGGTATGATTAAAACGGATAGTAGGCTATTAGAAATATATGTCGGATGGAAAGATAAGTTAGATAAAGATGAATGGTATTTTAGTAATTCCTTCGAATCAATATCAAAACGAGATGGACTTTTTCCAAATAACCTGGCAGGATGATAAACATGTTACGATTAGTACAAGAGAATACAATAAAAATGAGGCAGTCAACCAAACGAAAATTGAATTCAAATAAGAAGAATGGATCGATTCCTTCCCTAAAATTTAAGATTACAACAGGATTACTTAGGTGATCCTGTTTTTTCGTGATAGAACTAAAGGCTCATGTAATAAAAAAAATAATAAATCATGCCTATGGAATCAAAAGGAATATCAAAAATTATAAAGAATTATTTATTATTGAAATTGGAAGCGGTGATACAAATGCAGCCAAATGTAAGGTTGATAAAAAAAGATGAATTAGAACAACTCCTCGAACTCTATACTCATTTACATCGTAATGACCCTATCTTAAGGGATAACACAGAAATAAAGGCTTTGTGGGAGCAGATATATAATGATAAAAATAACCACTACATAGTGGTTGAACATGAAGGGCAAATTGTGGCTTCCTGTGTTTTAGTTATCATACAAAATTTAACTAGGAATGCCAGCCCATATGGCTTAATTGAAAACGTAGTAACACATAAGGACTTCAGAAGAAGAGGTTTTGGAAAAACAACACTTTTGGAAGCTTTAAAAATTGCTAAAGAACAAAATTGTTATAAAGTAATGCTCCTAACAGGTTCGAAGGAAGAGGGTATATTGAACTTTTATGAGAATGTCGGGTTTACCAGAGGAGTTAAAACAGACTTTATTGCTAAACCTTAATAAATGTACTAGTTGATCTTTCTGGAAAAATGCATAGGAACTAATAAAAAGGTAGGTATTGTAAGACCACTAATCGAGTGCTTACTCTGTATAAGATAATACTGTAATCAGAAGAATAATTCTTCAAATACACTAACGGTTGGTTATATCGAATAGTCAGGTAAATAATAGATTCGAGTTGAGGGATCGCATGAAAAGAATTTTTAAATTTAATTTTATATTACTTATAGCAGTTTTTATCGTACATTGTATTTTTGATTATACTAGGCACCATTCAATTTCTTGGACTGAAAATTTTATAGAATCATTGTATTTTGTTGTGTTCTGTGGAATTTTATCATGGATTTTTCAAAGTTAAAATAAAAAAATTATTAAATTTATCTGAGGGGGCTCTTTTTTGAAGCGAGCTTTATATGCCGGACTATCTGTTGGAATATTGGTATTAATTATTGGTCGCCTAACCCCAGAATCAAACGCCAAACAAATTATTATGCCTATTGTTGTAGGGGTTTGTGTTTTGGTAGCTGGTGTAATTAATATAAAATACAAGAATAAATAGTAAGAGGATTATTTAGGGTGTCGCGGCAGCCTATTTCTTATTCTACAAAAGGGGGAGGATTAGCAATGAGGGCACCATATCAGGTATTGATATTTCCATATATAATAACTAACCAATCAATCCAATATGCGATTTTTAACAGAAGTGATTACGGGTATTGGCAAGGAATAGCTGGTGGTGGAGAAGATGGTGAAACGCCTATCAAATCTGCAAAACGGGAAGCATTTGAAGAGGCTGGGATTTCAAAAGAATGTCCATATATTAAACTGGATTCTGTGGCCTCACTACCAGTAGAGGATGTTGTTGGAAATTTCCTTTGGGGGGAAGAGGTTTATATAATAAAAGAATATTCTTTTGGTGTTAAAGTTCCTACAAAAGATATTTCATTATCAAAGGAACACCTCAACTATAAATGGTTATCTTTTGCAGATGCAGAAACACTTTTGAAGTGGGATAGCAATAAAACTGCATTGTGGGAATTAAACAAAAGGCTATTAAAACAATTAAAATGTTAGTGGTTATTATAATCCTAAGGACAGTCGGAAAAGACGATCTTTTTGTGCGCCACTAAACAGAATCGTAGAAATTTTTTTCTCCGTGCATAAGATTTGAAGGAATGTACTTAAAGTAACGTGGCAGGGTCGTGATTGAAGGAGATTGGCTTATTAGCATAGAATTTAAGAGTGAGTATAAGATTGTTCACCTGAATATTTCCTTGGAGGGTACCATGGAGAACGTACTAGGAAAGGTTACATGCTTTATTACTAGAAAAAAAGATAACAATCAAGAACTTCTTCTTATTCAGCATCCAAATTCAGGTATTCAATTACCAGCTGGTACAGTCGAAATAAATGAGGACTTTTATCAAGCTGCTATTAGAGAAGCGAGGGAAGAAACTGGTCTTAGAGAATTTTTTCATGTAAAATTATCGGAAAGCAAGAACAAAATTTAGAAGGAAAGTACATCATTTACGAAAAGGCAAAAATATATTCAAGACCAGTCATGTCAAGTTTCCAATGGGCAGATATAAGAAGAGGTATTACTGTCCTTTATGAGCGTAGTCAAGGACAATTTGTGCAAATTTCTTATAAAGAAGGAGATAAATTTCCAGAACCCAATTACATTACATATCAAATAACTGGTTGGACGGAAAAATCGAATTTAGCATCAAAAGTAACAAGACAATTTTATCATCTCCAATCAAATAGTCAGCTGGATGAATGGGAAATAGAGACAGATAATCACAACTTTAAATTATTTTGGTCTCCATTAGACAACCTGCCCCAGATTGTTTCTCCTCAAAACGAGTGGCTTGATTATTTATTAAATGTGATGAACAATTTGGTTTAAGATTATTCACTGACAATATACCACCTTCTTCAATGAAATATTCTAGGTAAACGCTTATTGTAGTAACGAGTCCAAGAGTTAAGATTGGGATGACTACGGCGATCCCTTTTTATTGCACTAACTGGGCAGGTCTTTTAATGGGTTGTATCAACTAAATGTTTAAAAAACTTATTTGCTGCCACTGACAAAGGAATCTCTTGTCTTGTTATTAGCCCAATTTTTCTGTTTTCTATTTTTTCATTTAAACACACTTCAAATAATTCCCCTTCAGATAATTCTTTCAAAACCAATTCTTTAGTGACAAATGCAATCCCCATTCCAATTTTTGCACATTCAATTAACAATTCAACACTACCAACTTCAATATCAGGTTTTACTTCCAATCCTTTTCTATAAAACACTTGATTAAGAAATCTCCTTGAACTGCTTGTTTCAGAGAAAGAGATTATTGGGTAATTCAACATCTCTTCAAGAGAAACTGATTTTTTAGCCAACCCGTGATATTTTTTTCCCACTATAAAGGTACTGCTTATACTTAAATAATCGGTTACTTTTATTTGATTTTCGTCAATTGGTAAATGAATAACACCAATATCAATAAGTCCATTGATTAATTTGTCTATTATCTGTGGTGTCGAGCCATGTTGCAGCTTAATCTGAATTTCTGGAAAAAGGTCTTGAAATGTTTGTATATGTGGTAGCAAAAAATGTTTACATGTTGAATCACTACCACCAATTGAAACATGGCCACTTTTTAAACTCTTTAACTCTGAAATCTTTTGTTCAGCATTATCAATTAATCCAAAAGCTGGGCTAATATATCCAAATAGAGTTTCACCCTCATGTGTCATTGTAACGCCTTTTGAGGTTCTAACAAATAATTGAATCCCAAGGCTTTCTTCCAACTGTTTGATTGCATGACTAACGCTTGGTTGTGTTATATATAACTTTTTTGCGGCTTTACTGAAGTTCTTTTCCAAAGCCGTAACATAAAAAACACGATACAAATCTAATTGCATGATATAGATACCACCTATAACTGTTATGGATTATATTAATTTCATTTATATCCTAATCGTAATTATAATAAAGATACAGAAAATAAAAAGTAATTTTGTTAATAAGGGGAGTTCGGTATTGAAAAGGTATAATTTTGATGAAAAAGCCCGTAGCCCATGGACACCATTAAAAGGTGTAAATACTATAAGTGTATCACCAAGTAAAAGGAGAATAGATGGGACAATTACTATTCCTGGGAGCAAAAGTTTCACTAATAGAGCACTAATTATTAGTGCTTTAGCTAATGGTAAGTCAAAAGTGAAAGGTATTTTAAGAAGCGATGATTCGTTTTGGTGTTTAGATTCCTTGAAAAAGTTGGGTGTAAATATAGAAATCCAGGGTGAGACAGTTATCATTGAGGGAAATGACGGCAAATGGGAATCAGGTAATTTGTATATTGGTGCGGCTGGAACTATTGCACGATTTTTGCCTGGAGCGTTAGTAGTTTCTGGTGAAGGGACATGGGAATTAGAAGCCAGTGAAAGTATGAGTAAACGACCTGTTGCACCCTTAGTAGATGCATTAAGGGAACTTGGTGCTGAAATAACATATCTAAGTAATGAAGGTTACTATCCCTTGGTAGTACAAGGAAAAGAATTAACTGGAGGTGCGGTTAGCCTTTCGGGTAATATTTCTAGTCAGTTTATAAGTGGTCTATTGATTGCAGCACCTTATTTAAAAGATACGCTCACGGTCAATATTAAGGATCATATAGTTCAGCATTCATATGTACTTTTAACTTTAGAATTAATGAAAAAATTTGGTGCAAAAGTTCAATATGATAACCAACTAAAGAAAATAGTAGTATACCCTTCGAGGTACACTCCGCAAGATGTAAATTTAGAAGCGGATGTTTCAACTGCTTGTTACTTTCTAGCCCTTGCAGCAGTGACAAATGGTAGAATCCGAATTGATAATTTAACTTATGAAACAAAACAACCAGATATTAAAATGGTTCATGTCCTTGAACAAATGGGATGTAAAGTAACAAAGGGTTCGTCTTTCATTGAATTAGAGGGGGTAACCCAATTAAAAGGTGGGTTTGAAATCTCTATGAGGGAGATGTCTGATCAGACATTAACGTTAGCAGCAATTGCTCCATTCGCAGATGGACCAATAACCATTAAAGATGTTGAACATATTCGTCATCATGAATCGAATCGAATTAGTGTAATATGCGAATCACTCTCTAGGTTAGACATTAAAGTGGAGGAATTTAAAGATGGACTAAAAATTTATCCAGGTAACCCGAAACCAACTTTACTAAATACGCATGATGATCATAGAGTTGCAATGTCATTAGCACTTATCGGTTCAAGAGTTGATGGGATACAAATAAATGATCCAGGATGTGTTTCTAAAACTTGTCCTCAGTATTTTGCGTTGTTGGAAAGCTTAGGTTTAAACATAATTCAACATTAAATAATATCCGATGGCGATTCTTCAGAAGATGGTCGCCTTTTTCTATACCATAAATTATATTGTGAAAAAATGTACTAATAGTAACGGTGCTTAAATGAACAAAGGGTTGCTGCGGTACTTTTTTTCTATTCCCACAAATCGTGGCAATATTGTTGAAAAGTAAAAGAGAATTTTGCAGGTTAATGGCATAAGACTCTTAGGCGAAGTTAAATTAATAGATATTAAAAGGCAATATTAATTTTACGGTTGATAGTCACCTTTGATTAAAAATTCCAACAAGTACCTACTATTCTCCTGTTATATCGATATATTATACTAGTTATTAGTGATTCATTGTTAGGTGAATCAACTTAATCAGTATAAAAGGAGAGCGGAATGATTGATAGAGGTGAAGGGAAAGGTTAAGAAATTATCGAAAAAGGTTTATCCCTTTTCCATCGGATTTTTATGTGTAGGATTATTGTCTAATGTGTTTATACCGGTTACCCAAGCAGCAGACAATCCTCCTTGGGTAAGTCCCATACAGGTATCTCCCTTAGCTACTGACGGAAAGACACTATCAGGGGATGTACAAATTTCTGTTAACGCAGGGGATGACCAGGGAGTATCCAAAGTAGAATTTTACAGTGCCGATGGGAAGTATCTAATTGGGATGAAAAGTTCTCCACCTTATACTGTAAAATGGGCGACCGCTCCATGGGTTTCCGATGGAGAACAAATCTTGAAAGTTATTGCCTACGACAAGTCAGGGCAAAAAGCTGGCACAACCAGAACAGTTTACATTCAGAATGATAAGGTTGCACCATCTTCACCAACGAATTTACACACCACTGCCAAAACGAATAAAAGCATCTCTCTAGCATGGAGTGCTTCTACCGACAATGTTGGCGTGGTGTCTTACGACATTTACAATGATCAAGCTCTAATCGGGACTTCAACGAGCACGAGTATGAATCTGAACGATTTAACCCCAGGGTCAACGTACCATTTGTCTGTAAAAGCAAAAGATCATGCTGGGAATATTTCAACCGCAAGCAATACAATTAATGTGACAACGGACGACCTGCCTCCAACTATGAGTTCCCTAGAGATATCTCCTTTAGGTAAGGATGGAGAAACCGTATCAGGTAATGTGGTGCTTTCCGTCAAAGCTAATGACGATAGTGGGATTTCAAAGGTTGAGTTCTATAGTGGAAACGGTAAGTACCTGATTGGGACGAAAACATCTGAACCCTATACCGTTACATGGGCAACCGATCCTTGGGTTCCTGATGGGGAACAGGTTATAAAGGCGATTGCCTACGATAAATCGGGGCAAAAAGTCGAGTCCTCGCAAAAGGTTTACGTTCAGAATGATAAAAGTGCACCTTCAGCACCAGCGAATTTGCACACCACTGCCAAAACGAATAAAAGCCTTTCGTTAGCCTGGGATGCTTCTACCGATAATGTTGGCGTGGTATCTTATGACATTTACAATGATCAGACTCTAATCGGGACTTCAACGAGCACGAGTATAAATCTGAACGATTTAACTCCAGGAACAACGTACCATTTATCTGTAAAAGCAAAAGATCGGGCAGGGAATGTTTCAGCTGCAAGAAGTACATTTAATGAGACTACTCAGGACCTGCCTCCAACTGTGAGTGCTCTAGAGGTATCTCCTTTAGGTAAGGATGGAGAAACCGTATCAGGTAATGTGGTGCTTTCCGTCAAAGCTAATGACGATAGTGGGATTTCAAAGGTTGAGTTCTATAGTGGAAACGGTAAGTACCTGATTGGGACGAAAACATCTGAACCCTATACCGTTACATGGGCAACCGATCCTTGGGTTCCTGATGGGGAACAGGTTATAAAGGCGATTGCCTACGATAAATCGGGGCAAAAAGTCGAGTCCTCGCAAAAGGTTTACGTTCAGAATGATAAAAGTGCACCTTCAGCACCAGCGAATTTGCACACCACTGCCAAAACGAATAAAAGCCTTTCGTTAGCCTGGGATGCTTCTACCGATAATGTTGGCGTGGTATCTTATGACATTTACAATGATCAGACTCTAATCGGGACTTCAACGAGCACGAGTATAAATCTGAACGATTTAATTCCAGGAACAACGTACCATTTATCTGTAAAAGCAAAAGATCGGGCCGGGAATGTTTCAGCTGCAAGCAGTACATTTAATGTGACGACTGACGACCTGCCTCCAACTGTAAGTTCCCTAGAGATATCTCCTTTAGGTGAGGATGGAGAAACCGTATCAGGCAATGTGGTGCTTTCCGTCAAAGCAAATGACGATGGCGGGATTTCAAAGGTTGAGTTCTATAGTGGCAACGGTAAGTACCTGATTGGGACGAAAACATCTGAACCCTATACCGTTACTTGGGCAACCGATCCGTTGGTTCCTGATGGGGAACAGGTTATAAAGGCGATTGCCTACGATAAATCGGGGCAAAAAGTCGAGTCCTCGCAAAAGGTTTACGTTCAGAATGATAAAAGTGCACCTTCAGCACCAGCGAATTTGCACACCACTGCCAAAACGAATAAAAGCCTTTCGTTAGCCTGGGATGCTTCTACCGATAATGTTGGCGTGGTATCTTATGACATTTACAATGATCAGACTCTAATCGGGACTTCAACGAGCACGAGTATAAATCTGAACGATTTAATTCCAGGAACAACGTACCATTTATCTGTAAAAGCAAAAGATCGGGCCGGGAATGTTTCAGCTGCAAGCAGTACATTTAATGTGACGACTGACGACCTGCCTCCAACTGTAAGTTCCCTAGAGATATCTCCTTTAGGTGAGGATGGAGAAACCGTATCAGGCAATGTGGTGCTTTCCGTCAAAGCAAATGACGATGGCGGGATTTCAAAGGTTGAGTTCTATAGTGGCAACGGTAAGTACCTGATTGGGACGAAAACATCTGAACCCTATACCGTTACTTGGGCAACCGATCCGTTGGTTCCTGATGGGGAACAGGTTGTAAAGGCGATTGCCTACGATAAATCGGGGCAAAAAGTCGAGTCCTCTCAAAAGGTTTACGTTCAGAATGATAAAAGTGCACCTTCAGCACCAGCGAATTTGCACACCACTGCCAAAACGAATAAAAGCCTTTCGTTAGCTTGGGATGCTTCTACCGATAATGTTGGCGTGGTATCTTATGACATTTACAATGATCAGACTCTAATCGGGACTTCTACGAGCACGAGTATAAATCTGAACGATTTAACTCCAGGAACAACGTACCATTTATCTGTAAAAGCAAAAGATGGGGCCGGGAATGTTTCAGCTGCAAGCAGTACATTTAATGAGACTACCCAGGACCTGCCACCATCTGTGAGTCCTCTAGCGGTATCTCCAGTAGAGAGTGATGGAGAAACCGTATCAGGCAATATTAATTTATCGATCACAGCCACAGATGATACGGGGATTTCAAAGGTCGAATTCTACAGTTCAAATGGACAATATTTGATTGGAACAAGGACGTCTGAACCCTATTCCGTCACTTGGGCAACTAATCCATGGGTTCCTGATGGAGAACAGGTCGTAAAGGCGATTGTCTATGATCAATCAGGTCAAAAAACTGAAACATCAAAAACGGTATACGTTCATAATCAAATGGGACCTCATGCACCTAAGAATTTCAGTCTGACAGGGAAAACCGAACATTCCATTTCTTTGAAATGGGACGGCTTATCAGATAGTGATGGTGTAACAAGTTACTCCCTTTATCAGAACAACGTAAAAATTATGGATACGACAAGTACCCACTTTGTTGTAGGCGGACTAACTCCGAATACCCAATATACTTTTTACGTTACGGCAAAGGATGCAAAAGGCCAAGAATCAGCTGCGAGTCAAAAGTTAACAGTTTCGACTGGCTCACCGGTGCTTACGCCTCCAAGTTATGTGGTTTCTGGTTACTATGCAGGCTGGTCTACCTATAGCGGATTTGATGTATCTAACATTGACGCTTCTAAGTTAACACAAATCAACTATGCCTTTGCAAATATTGGGGACGATCTAAAAATGCAGATAGGAGATCCCTATGCAGATATACAAAAATCGTTCCCAGGAGATTCTTCAACGGATGCGTTTAAAGGGAATTTCAATCAACTAAAAAAATTAAAACAAAAATTCCCTTATCTAAAAACCGTCATCTCAGTGGGTGGGTGGAACTGGTCCAGTAAGTTTTCGGATGTGGCTTTGACCGACTCCTCCCGAACTGTCTTTGCGGATAGCGTTGTTAAGTTCTTAGTAACGTATGGTTTTGATGGCGTTGATTTTGACTGGGAGTATCCGGTTGGGGGAGGATTAAAAACGAATGTTACTCGTCCAATCGACAAGACCAATTATACGCTTCTCTTGCAAAAGGTTCGTGAAAAACTGGATGCGCAGCAAGCTTTAGATGGGAAGAAATATACCATTTCGATTGCTGCCGGTGCTTCAGCTTCCTTTGCTGAAAACACGGAATTGGATAAAATAAGTAAAATCGTAGATTATGTTCAACTTATGACCTATGATATTCATGGCCCATGGGAGAGCCTTACCGGCTTTAACTCCCCTCTAAATGCCAGCTCTGGAGAAACTTCCTATTCGCCGAATGACGCGCAAGCTGTGCAGTTATTTTTAGACAAAGGGGTTCCTGCAAATAAACTCGTTATGGGTGTCCCATTTTACGGATATGAATATAACGGTGTTAATAATGTTAATAATGGATTAGGTCAATCTTATACAGGCGTTGATTCAGTTTCTTATAGTACAATAGAGAAAAGCTTTGTCGGAAAAAATGGATTCGTCCGTTATTGGAACGAAGATTCCCAAGTTCCTTATTTATGGAACGGATCTACCTTTATTAGTTATGACGATGCTGAATCGATGGATCAGAAAGCAGCCTTTATAAAATCAAAAGGACTAGCAGGCGCCATGATTTGGGAGATCAGTCAAGATCCTAATGAAGTCTTGCTGAACCAACTAACAACAGATTTAAAGTAAATAAAGAAGGGCCTTCGGGTCCTTTTTTTACTTTGATTCACCATGGAATTCCTCCTATATAAAGATTTTTCATTTTGTCTAAAACAGAGCTAAAAAACATTTTACCTCTTTCGAAACGAGAATAGTTTGGCAGATTAATAGATAACTCCCAAGTACCATACCAAAATATCTAAAGTACAAAAATTAGGACTATATAAAGACCATTCTTTTTTATGGCACCGTCTAATAGTTGTGGAAAATACAGTTTGTGAGATACTACACTTAAACTTTGGAGGCAATAATTGTAGTTCAAGCTGTCATTTGGGCGGCATGTCGTAAGGTACTAAATGACGAAGAATATAGGTAACAAACATATGCGGGAAGGAACAAAATTGATGGAAACTTACCAGAACTATACTCAAAACTTGCGGTAGCTCCCTTGTATATTATTCAACTGATATTGTGTATGGGCTACTTAATTTTCACCCGAAAAGACAAAGGCGTCTTTACATCTATATTTAAAATTTATTGCATTTTTATAATTGTTAATTATCTGATCGCACTTTATTTTCGGCTCTTTCACTAAAGGGCGTATTACTGAAACTCGGTCATGCTTTTTTCTTATTCGGTAACTGGGCAGGGTTAGTTCAACAAGGATGGACAACTTCTTGTTCCAAAATATGCTAATATAAATCCAGCTAATATTACTTAAAGGTGGGAATGTAATGAAACAAATACCATTTGAGCGACCGAACGAGCATTATGATGAACGGTTATACCCAATTGATGAGCAATTATGTTCTTTATTAAAGCAAAGAAAAGACACATCAGATCATAACCCAGGTTATCCACCACTTGAGTATATTTTAAAATGGGCTGAAAAGTATGACCTTTATGAAGATCTATTAAGGTCAATATTTGGCGTTTTAAGAAATGAAGACCATTTTCGCCCACAAGTTGAACCAACCCATTTTCAAAAGTATGTACCCGTCTTAAAGTCAGTGGAAAAGGAACAATGTATATATTCAATTACATTTATTCGACAATATGCAAATGCCAGTGTTGTTAATTTTAATATTGATTGGTTATCAGAAGAAGAAGATAGATTTAATAGTTGGAAATTATGGATTGGTGAGGAATATGATTGTAGAGAAACTGGCGGAGGAGGTACGGAAGGACACCTAAATTATAACTTCGTTGTTTCTCCTCGGCTGCCTGACGATATTTCTGGTCTGAATTTTATATTTAGAGAAAAGGAAACTCCTTTTGAAGGAAATGCAATGGGGCAGGAAATAATAATACATATAGAATAGAAAATAGAGCCATTTTGAAAGGGTTTAATGAAAAATGAAGTGGTCAAAATTAAGAAAAAAATTTATGGAGTTTATTACGCCTGAATTAAAAAAAAGAATTGATGTCCACATGACAGGTTATCACGATGCACATGATGATTATGGTGAGGCGTGGATAACGTTGGACGGAAAAAAAATATTCGGAGGCGGTTATTATCATTGGTATGTAACACCAATACCTACAAACTCAATTAATGATTTTTCAAAACATCATGCCTTTCACGAAGATTTTTATAACGTTCAAATTAAATCAAAAAAAATTGAAGAAATAATGAAATATGGCGTTCATGAAACAAGCCACATTACAAATAATATTTGGAATTATATCAATACTCCTTATGAGGAAGCCCTCTCCTCTAACAATCCTATATATAAGGCATTTTCTTTGATTGACCGACGTTTAGGAAAAAGGCGATTTGACAAAATTCAACTTAATGAGTTAGAACACCCTTTAGTAATTATTTTTTATTATTTAAGAAAACAATGTTTTGAAGAAAAAAACCAATTCTCTTCTTAAACAAACTGGGGGCATTACTGGTACACAGGTAATGCTTTTTCTTATTGAAGTAACTGGGTAGTTCACTCGCGATAAATAAGCTTTCATAGATCGGGAAGAATACTTATTAAAAGGATAAAGAGGGTGCATGTAACATTGAATAAAAGAATTAACTTTATTTGTTTAATACTCTGTATTGCTTGTTTTGTACCAATAAATGAGATAGCCTTTGCAAGTCCAAAGGATACACCTCCTTCTTTTGAGGAAAAGTTCACTGATGTTGGATATAAACCTGTTAAAGATGCAGTAAAGGAATTTGAAAATCACTTTAAACAAGATGTGAAATTTCCCAAAATAAAACCTTCTATTTCTTTCACCCATGAATTCGGAAGATTTTATGAAGATAAGGAATATGACACGAATGATTTCCTGTCAATTCGTTTTGTGAATGAAAAATCACTGGAAAATAATTATAAAATTGATATTCGACCCTTAAAAAATAAAGTGGTTTTCAAAGACAAGGTTAATCAAAAAGTATATACACTTCAAAATGGACAAAAAGCAATTTATACGGATAATACTCCAATTATGAATTTTCTAGTTTTTGAAAAAGATAATTGGCAATATATTCTCGGCATTGACAAAAAGGTATCAAACAAAGTTACACCCGAAATATTAGTAAAGATCGCTAACTCAACTGATTAAATATAAAAAAGACATCTGAGCAGGGTCTAACGGGTTCTCTTTTCGGAGAGAAAGTTACTTTATATAGTTTAAATCACACTGTTTTAGCAATACGATTAACACAATAAATAACTCAAAGAAGCATTGAGATGTCTCAATGCTTTTACATTAGATCAAAATTGGTTCCTTCTGGATATAGAGCAATATATTCCTCGTCTTCAGGGTTTAAATAAGCTATTTTGACACCTTCAAGAAGGTGGTTACTCTTTAACTCTTCTATTATTGTTTGTGTTGCCTTCTCAACATCTATAACATAGTTGATAATATTAGTTGTACCACTACCTATATCTCCGCCATCACACGAACCGTTGCCTGTCCAACCTAAACATTCATTCATTAAGTCCTCAACATGATGTCGCTTTTCAAGAGTTGCTTCCATCTGGTCTTCTTCATAGCTGTATTGAACAACAAGTTCGAATAGTTCTTCTTCATCTAGATAATCGTATCCCTCATTAGCTTTTTCTTCGGCTAATTCATCCATCAACTTCGCAGCCTTTTGAAATAGTGATAATTTCTTTTCCTCACTCTCACCAGTATCTCCAACAGCTCCATAATGAATTACAAGCGTTTTACCATTTTGCCAAACTTCCCAATACAAAACCTCATCATCGAATTGTTTAATCATCTTAATCAAAACTAACACCCCATATCGTCATAAAAACAGCACTCTAATCGGCAATGACAATGGTTATTGTCCACTGTTATTTTATATGCTAATTTTCTGTTATTTTCCTTCTAATTTCAACTAAATCCTTTATTTAGCAATAAAAATGACAGACCCATATTAAGCTAATTGGTCTGTCTTTTAACTGTTTATTTTATTGTTTTCTCTCCCAAAGGAGAACCCGTTAAGCAGGGGTAAGGTGGTTTTTTTTTTGTTAGTTAATAAAGATTATTCACTTAAACTGATATGAACGAAACTGTCAATGCCCCCTACACAATTTGATTTTGGTTTTGGTTTTTGGGCAACCCTAAGAAGAGAAGCGAATTTCGGCTTCTTTTCATTATTAATTTGAGATCAGCCTTTTAAGGCTAGGGAATCTCCTTCTCAGCTTACTAACTTTCCCTCAAATCCTAGAATGGTTGTCAAGTGCTTTCCTTGACGACCATTCTAGGATTTGAGATGCTTTTGAAAGCTGAGAAATGATTAATTTCCTCCTTTTCATTTAATGATAATAGATAAGGACACGGCACGAAGGCAAAAGATCTCTACAACGGTTATCACTCTGATATTCGTGGGTTCTCACATTTTATCTTTCCGTATAAAGGAGCTTCCACTAACTAACGACGTGCGTTAGCCTATTTAGACATAGCACAAGTTTAAGCCGTGGGTTCTCCTTTCCGGTTTTAACCTTTGCCTTCGAGCCCTATTCTTATCACATTTCTTTTTAAAAGTTTGGATTTATGGTTATTTTCTTTGTTAACTAAGCGTTTGGTAATAGATTTATGATATATTCTTTTTTTGTTTTTTCTCTACTTCTTGTGTAATTGCCCATATGAATCCTGACAATTCTCTCGCTACTGCTGTTATGGCTTTTCCGGCAACTTTTCCACGGGATAGTAAACGAAAATATCTTTTATTCAAACGGGTTTGGGCTTTCCATGAAATCTGAAGTAGCTCTGGTGGTTGCCCTTCTTGTCTCTTTTTTAATTTTCCTTTCACAGCCGGTGGATATCGATAACTCCAAGCTGATTCGATTAACAATCTTCGGACATGACGGTTTCCTGTTTTTGTGATCTTTCCTTGTCGTCTAAGTTCCCCACTTGAACTTTCGCTCGGAATAAGACCTACATATGCCATGAATTGCTTAGGAGAAGAAAATCGTTGGAATGATCCGACTTCTGCTACTAAACTAGCTGCTGTAACCACAGCTACTCCTCGTAGTGTTTGAAGGGCTTGAATCATTGGTGCGTGCACACCTATTATAGCTTGCCGTTCGATTTCTTCTTCCAAACGATTTAATCGTTGTTGAATTTCAGTTAATTGATGCATGTATTCTTCATAAACAATTCTTGAAGCAGAGCGCTCAAATTTTAATGTATTTAACCACTCACAATATCGTGTTGTCCACTTTTTCACACCTTTTTGGGGACGAATATCGTGACGTAAGAGGAATTTGGTTAATCGGTGTTTTGCTCTTAATTCATCTTCTTTGGCGTCTTCACGAGCCCGAACTAAATCCCGAAGAGCTTCGTCATCTTCCGTTGGCACATAAACAGAAGTTAATTCGCCGGAGCGAAATAACTTTGCTAGTTTAATCGAATCCCTACGGTCAGTTTTGATGCGCTCACCAGGTTTTTTAGGGATTAAAGATGGTGCGATCACTTTACACTCAATTCCTAGGCTAAGAAAAAGTCGAAATAAACCATAGCCAGTTGGTCCAGCTTCATAACACACTCGAAGATTCTCTTTTTCTCCCAGCTTATTTACTAACTTTCTAATGGATTCCGGTGTGTTTGGAATCATTCCCCAATACCTTGGCTCATCACGACCTTCGTCTGCAATGGCAACGGCAATTTTTTCTTTTGAAACGTCTAAACCTACATATTTAATGGTATCCTTCATAATAGCTAGCTCCTTCCGTAATGTAGCTCTGATTTGGTTTGTTTTTTTCAGTAAACAGTGTAACCAAATTAATCTACGATGTTACGAGTAAGGAGCTAGTTTCGTTCATGATAACTAACGGGTGCAAGATCTAAAGATGTGATTGTTGAGGCGGTCTTTTTTGTTTACGAGACAGGTAAGTAAAATTTATGAGATGAGATGAATTAATCGTGATATATTGACAGTTATTGCAAAGGTAAAAGGTAAAAAGTTTATTTTGGATTTGGATATATCTTATATGATTTTGAAATAGAACAATGTTCTGAAATCGATGTTAGTTTTTGTAAGAAGATACAGAAAAAATCCTTACTCAACTAAAGGGTGCGATTCTTCACAAGTTTATTTTAGAAATTAAAAACATAGACTACGAATAAGATACTTATTTTCGGAGGCTTTTAATGTGCAATTTAGTTGGTATCGGTATCGGACTGTTTTTTGATTTACTAGGTGGTTTATTTCTATATTTCAATACAAAAGAATACCCAAAGCATTTGAAGTTTCTTTCACTTATTTCTACTGAAGGAGGAATGGTCCTATTAGGGTTATTAATAATCCTAATATCTTTCCTTTCATTTTTAGGGATTGGAACTGGAACGTGTGAAAGCATTTTTTATTAAAAATAGGTTTGAATAACGAAGGGATTGTTCAATAAGAGTAATCGCATCATTCATTCCACTAACTAGCATGTTATACGGAGTTATTGGGTGTTTTGGATAATATTATTTGAGGATGCGAATTCTAACTATAAAATTATGGGAGGCTCGCATCATGAAGAAAATAATTGCCTTTTTCACCATTTTTTTGATCTTGTTCACAGGAAACTTAGCTTATGCTAAGCCTCCAGAGCCAAGAGAAATTAAACCATATGCAGAAGACTGGTATGTTACACCAGAAGATATTGTATTGGATATTGTATTTCCGGCTATTGATAAAAGGGTAATAAAAGAATATGGAGATGGACTATTTAGTTGGCAGTCACAAAGGATTGTTGGTATTGTTTATAACAATAACCATTCCTACGATGTTTCCGTGAGGCTTCAAGTTCCTGACGAAAGAGATATCCCTGGCAACTATGCACAAGACCTAGTTAAAGTACGAGTATCTCCTTCCTGCGAAAGCCCTAAAATAGGATGTAGTCATGGTTTCAAAGTAGAAGTGCTAGAGTACAAACATGAATCAAATTAAGAAGGGAAAGGGTGTTGCATCATTTTAGGTAACACCCTATTTATAATTGGCCACCAAAATATCTGGCTGACCTTATAAGACGAACAGGTGCTTAAGTTTCGCAACCAACTGGCTGTTTACGACAGTCCTTTTTCATTATCGTATTGAACTAAAGGCTCAGGATAAAAATAATAGTCAGTTGTTAAAATTTATTAAATTGAAATTATGAGGTATAGCTAATGTCTAATCAAAAAGCTGAAAAATTAGTAAGATTTATCGTTCTTTTCCTAACCTTGGCTTTTGGGCTTTTGCTAAAAAAGATTGTATTTTTCATTATTGGTGCAATCATTTTGTTTATAGTTCTACCACTTTATTTTAGAAGCAGGAATAACAAGACTTCCACTAAAGAATGAATTTTTTTTGTAAAACTACGCAAAGACAAGATTGTGAAAGATTGTACTTAAACTACAGGGTGCTTGAGTTGAAGATCGTAATGAGTTGCTGCGCAGCTCTTATTTCAATGGCTTCTTCAACTAAAGGGGCAGATTTGTTGAAGAAGAAATAATTAATTACAATATAGAAAGTAGTTCCAGTAAGTAACGAAGTTCGTCGAAAAGGGGTTAATAAATGTTTGGGATTAATTTTCAAATAGAGGACTCTCCTACACTTAGAAGTTGGTTAACCGAACCAGATTTTGACCCATATTTACATTTAAATGGATATATAGATATATCTTATAGAGAAAATAACTTCTTTTTGAATTATTTGCAAACACCTTTGGAAGGAAGGATTCCTTTTGAAACCAAAATGAGGTATCTAATTGTTAATATAGTTAATGACTTGTTGTATTTCTTAGCAGAATCAGATAAACCTGGCTTATACGAATTAGGTGAATCACCTAACATTTATAAGCTAGTCCTGGTAAATGAAAATAACCAAATTCAATTGTTTATGCACACCGATTTTGAGGAAGTTGAAGAAGATATAAAAGTACATTGGTATGACGGTAAGAATATTTTATTTGAAGAAAATATGCCAATAAAGAGTAACTTTATTATCGATAAAGAGGAATTCTTAGATGGAGCGTTAAAATCAATCCAAGATTTTTTCAATACTGTAACTGATAAATTTCCTGAACTGAATACTAATGAAATCTTTATCTTATTAAAAAGAAGATACGATAAAGTGAGAAAAATCTAATAATGTTAAAAGATTTTGGGAGGATTGTGAAAAATATACTTACGTCAACGGGTACAATAGTTAAGGTTGGGCTATCTGCAGCGATCCCCTTTCTAATTGTACTAACAGGTTTGCTAGTTTTGGAGAATTCAGCACTGATGACCGTTTTTTACTTATAGGAACTTATGAGAATGGATATATACTAGAAAACACTTTACTTTAAGGGCCAAAGTTAAGGATCAGAGCTGTCATCTAGACAGTTTTTCTTTTTTTATCGGTAAGCTCCTTAACCTTCCCTGTTTTTTACTACTTTTTTATGTTTTAGGACTAAACTAATTATATTGGGAGGATTAGTATGATTGATAATATTAATTTAACAATAAATATCGGAATAGTTAAAATTCATCTTCCCGATGCAAATAATCCCAACTTTATGATTGCACAAAGCTTAGGCGAGGAATTTGGTCTAGAAACTAATGACGAAGCCGAAAAAAAATTACGCCACGCTTTAAAAAACACAGGTAAAGACTATAAGAAAGTTAAAATTGACGCTGAAAGTGGCTGTGTATTTATAAATGCAAATTCAAAACTAGGTGATAGCATTCTTGAAGTGGCAATTATCATTAATCAATTGGCCATAGAACCATTTCGACAAGAACTTACCTCAGAGCAGATTGAAGAGGCGAAAAAAGTCTTAACTTCTTGGAAACGCCCTAAACCTCAAAAATGGCAAGAAGGCGATATATTTACCATACCGTTATCAGATAGTACATTTGGATATGCACAAGTGTCATCTCATCAAAATAAAAAGTCAACTCTTGCATGTACTGTATTTGATTGTCGCAGTCAAGAAATCAAACCAATAGAGGATATTATTTGTTCAACGGTTATATCCATTATGACGCTAAAGAATTTATTTGATTTAAACAGTGGTAAGTGGAAAGTAATAGGTAATCATTCATTAGTGATAGAAAAATCAAAGGTCCCTATGGATCATCTGGCCCAGCCAGGAATTGGTTCGAAGATTTACCAAGAATCAATACTCAGTGATTTTATAGAAGCGTACTTTAAGATAAAGCCATGGAACCATTTACCTTTTAAAGATAACTTTATGGATACACTTCTTTTGCCAGGTGTGGTCCGGCCTGATAATGTTATTATCCTGTCGAAAGAACTAAAGAAATTATACTAAAACAAATGATTTATGAAGATCTGTTAGGATACCCAGTTTGTCCTGGTAGTAGCTCTTTATTATCGACTAACAGGCAGCTCAATAAGTATAGAATTAACGAGTCCTTAGGAGTGAGATTATTTGGGTCTAGATGTTTTGCTTTATGATGCGAACGATAAACGTATAGGAATGCACGAAATATCGGACAGGTTTGCTGAATAAGGATTGGTATTCTTTATTATATTACTTTTATTAAGCTTTATGGATGTGATAGCTATGTGTGGAATAGATTTTGTAATCGGAGTAACCGATAAAGAAGCATCCAAGGCAGAAAGATATGTTCATTTTAATGAGAACATACACTCTTACTTAAAGGAAAAGGAGTATGGCAATGACTTTGATCTTCTTTTGAATCTTGATCCTTATCGTCAAACCATAATATCTAGAGACAAGATTCCAGATTTACTATTAATATGCAATGCCTTAATTAATAAATACAATATAACTGGTGAAAGAGAACGGAAAATAAGGACTTTTGCAAAAGAATTAATGAAACTTTGTGAAAATGCCATAAAGTAAAAGAAACATATTTATGCTATTGGAGATTAGTTTAGTTTGTTCTAATTCACTCTTCCTGTCTGTTACAGGTACGGGTAAAAGGGTTTAAGAACATTAGCTACTCAGGCTTTTATTCAACCATTTGGAAAGATTGGACGAAAATAACTTATGACATCATTTTTTGTTGGAATTGGCTTTATTATTGTCGGATTTGGTTTAAGCTCACTTAGTTATTATGAAGTTAAAGATGGTTTAAAATTTCTATTTGAAGAGAGAAGTAAGATAAACAAGATAGCCTTTTTCTTTACCATATTTGAATATGTGACAGGAATATTTATGGTTGGAATACTACTTATGTTGTTAGGAATAGTTGTTATTGTTTTTTCATTTTTATGAAATTTACTTGTTGACAAAATTAAACAGTTGCCATTCTTGGTGGCCTTTTTCTTATTGAGAAAAGCTGCTTTCGATACAACCATCCTCCTTGCGCTTAAAGGGTGATTGTTATAGAAGGATTTTGTTCTTTTTAATAGAACTAATTAGAGGAACAATATTGACCAGATACATTTGTAATTCTTTGAGGTTGAAGATCCGGCTATTATTGCCGGATTTTTTGGTTTCAACTTAAGGATACGTTATTGGCTAATTAAAACTTTTTAAATACATAAGTAAAACTTTTGTTATAGATAAACGTCTAAACATGGAAAGTTCTTTAAAGAGGGGGATGGAAGTGTCGGATAATAGGAGTATAGAAATCTTAAAATGGTACGAGGATTTCAATGAACCCATTTTTAAGTTTATTTTTATGATGATTCAAGATTACCAGCAGGCAGAAGATTTAAGACACGAGACTTTTTTAAAGGCGTATGTTCACTATGGGTCATATAGGGGAAAATCCACTCCAAAAACCTGGCTATTTAGTATAGCTCATAACTTAACAATTGATTTTATCCGAAAACGCAAGCCATTATTGCTGATTAAAGAGGCATTTTTGTTCAAGAAGGATTCCAATCCGTTACCTGAAGAGTTGATTCAAATTAAGGAAAGTTCATATGAACTTTATAAAGCATTAGGGGCGATTAAAGATTCATATAGGGAAGTTATTATTTTAAGGAAAATCAAAGAATTTTCTATTGAAGAAACGGCAGAAATATTGGGCTGGTCTGAAAGTAAGGTAAAGTCAACACTTCATAGAGCTATCCCTGCATTAGAAAAGCTATTGATACAGGAGGGGTTTTTGCTTGAGAAAACAATATAAAACTAATACTTTGGTTGCTGATCTATCTAATTTAGAGAAAGATATAGTATGGAAAGACTCCCAAAATGACGAATTGAAAAATAAATTATTATCAGATATAAACAAACTTTCCTTCAGGTCAAAAATCGCTAAAATAATGGGGTTACCTGTAAGGATATGTGTAGTGGCTGCTGTTATTTTCATAGCATTTGTAATGGTTAAACAGGAAGATTTCAATGTAGGCCATTCTTCAAACGGTTCTATCCCTAATAAAATCAACTCATCAGAGCAGCAAATCCAAAATAAAGATGTATCGGTTACTTTCACTAGAGAAGAACAAGACTTAGTCGAAAGAGTAAACGGCAATAAGGACCTCTTTTTATCAGAAGAAGCGGTTATCCCGCCTGATGTATTGATTCCTTCAGTTATAGGGGAACCAAAGATTAACGTAACTAAAGAAAATAATCGTGTCCTCGTGAGTGTAACTTACCCTGTAAAAGGAGATAAATTCCTAACCATTGATACGGCTATTAATAAACAGGGTTCTGAGAAGCTTGCATACGATTCATTAGTAAAGAAGTACTCTGATTTTAGAACTTTGTTAACTATTGGAAGTCATCAAGCCATTCTTGTTAAATCTCCCGAAGTTGATGGGGCTCCTAAGTTAATAGTGGTAAGTAATGAATTTCTCTATTATATCTCAGGTGGAGAAAGTAGTGATGATCTCATTAAAGTAGCTGATATGATTCATTTTACTAAGAAGTAATGTGACTAACTTTAAAACTGGCACAGGGGTTGGACTAACTGGTTGGATGTCTATTTTTGATAAAAACCAATTATATATATGCTGGAGCTAAAGATTAGATAAGTAATATTATTTATTAAGCCTACTGAATGCGATTACTGGAAATGAGTAATCGCATTTTCTTCTTAAACTTTCTCTTGTGGCTTATTTTGAAGCTGAACAGGAAAAAAAGATAACTAAGTGCATGATGAGATAGACCGGTGATTATTGGTATAATTGTGCTTTTGTCTGCTTAAAGTAAGTTGCCATTCAGCTAAATAACAAGTGCAATAGTAAGGATTTTAAATTGTCTTTCTAGATGCTATTATACTATCTAAAATCCAGGAGGATGAACTATGGACACGATACCTAAGCACAGCTAAAGTTGTAGATGGAGGTCGCTGCGACGGCCTCTTTTCTTGTTGAGCTAATGGGGTGGATAGTAGAAGAAGGATAAGTGTTCAAGGCTAACGAATTATTAATGTATTACACATTTTTAAGGAGTAATTTTACAGTGATAAATGAAGAAAAAATAATTGAGCTTATTACAGAAGATATATGGATGATGGACATTTTAAAAGCTGCAAAATCATTGAAGCTGCCTGATTGGTGGGTTTGTGCTGGTTTTGTTCGTTCAAAAATATGGGATACCTTACATAATTTCAGTGAAAGAACTCCACTCCAAGATATAGATGTAATTTTTTTTGACCCCACTAATGAATTTGAGGAAAAGAAACTTGAGGTAAAGCTTAAAACCCTTATGCCTTTCATCCCTTGGTCAGTAAAGAATGAAGCAAGAATGCATATAAAAAGTAATTTCCCTCCTTATTCTTCTTCCGTTGATGCTATTTCTAAGTTTCCAGAAACTGCAACAGCTTTAGGGGTAAAATTGGAGGATACAGATAATGTGATATTAACAGCCCCTTGTGGAATTAGTGATGTTGTTAATCTTGAGGTAAAGCCCACTCATTTTTTTACAATGACTAATGAACGGAAAGAGATTTACGAAAACCGAGTTACAAAAAAGAATTGGGAATCCATTTGGAATAATTTAAAAGTGTATCATGTCAATAATCCTTATTAAGCTAACTGGGTACTGAGTTAAAGAAATTGGATTGCTGCGGCGATCCTTTTTTCTTGTGGTACTAACTGGCAGGATAGTTGAAGAATAAAGGCGAATTTTTAATAATAAAACGTTAAAAGGGAGGGAAAGCATTGAGGAAATCCAAAATTGATTCTTGGACTGATGAATGGGAAAAATCATACAGCCAAGAAGAGGAAAAATTGAAAGAAGTTTTTAAGGATGAATTAGTTGATATTTTCCACATTGGAAGTACCTCTATACCAACAATAGGTTTCGCAAAGCCGATAATAGATATTTTAATTGTAGTAAGGAATATTGAGAACGTTGATTTATACAATAGCCAAATGTCGACATTGGCGTATGAACCGAAAGGCGAGAATGGGATTGCTGGGAGAAGATATTTTACAAAAGGTAAGGATAATAGAACACATCACGTACATATTTTTCAAGTTGGAAGCGAGTTTATAAAAATTCATTTGGATTTTAAAGAATTCTTGATAAAGAATCCTATAGAAGCTAAAAAGTACGGAGAGTTAAAAATAAACTTGGCAAAACAGTTTCCTGACGACCATTATAAGTATCAAGAGGTAAAGCAGCAATTTGTTAATAATTTAGTTAAAAGGGCGAAAGAATGGGCTTCCCAAAGGGGATTTCTTTTTTAAGTATCGAGTTGCTTATGTTGAAAAAGGGAGAGTTGCGGCGATTCCTTTTGTTCTTCAACTAAAGGGGTATAAGATTGGCTAATGAAACAAACTTATCTGGTTTAGCAAGATTAGAAATAATAAAGATTTATTCAAGAATTATTTAATGCAATATGCTAAAAAGGAAGCATACTTAGCAATCGCTGAACAAAATTCTCTTATATATGGTTTTGGAGTTCTTAAATTAAATGGTACTACTCTTCCAAAATTAAGTGATCTTTATGTAAAAGAGGATTATCGAGGTAAAGGTATAGGTTCAGGTTTAATAAGGTATAGAGAAAAACTTGCAAAGGATTTAGGATATTCTGAGATATTTGTGAGTGTTGACCCAATAGAAAAACCTAAGATGATAAAATTAATTGGCAAGCTAGGGTACGAACCTATTTCAGAACCATATTTGAAAAAAGCTATTTTTTTTAAAGATGGTGGTACGACTTATAACAAAACTTATACAAGAATTGATTTAAGGAAGTTATTGAACTAACGGTTGCATTACTGGAACAACCGTAATGCTTTTTCTTATTAAAGTAACGTGGCAGGTTACCTCAAGAAGGAAAATTTTCTGTGAAGCGAAATTACTATAAAAATACGGCTGCCTAATGGTGGCTTTTTCTTTTAGAACTTTTTAGAAAAAAATTACGAAAAAATGAACCATTTACTATCCTTGGGGGAATAAGTAGGTAGATAAAGGAGGTTGGGACGTGACGGAACATGAAGAACTTATCAAAGCTCAATCAGGGAATCATCATGCATTCAATTCACTATTGAAACCCTATATCCCTTCAGCATATCAGGTAGCGTATATGCTTCTAAGGGAAAGAGCCGGAGCAGATGATGCGGTTCAGGAAGCACTAATTCGTACATATAAATCCATACATCGATTTAATCCTGAAATTGCATCGTTTAAAACCTGGTTCCATCAAATTTTGCTGCATGTAATTTGGAAAATAGCAAAGTGAAAACGATTCTTTTATCCGTGGAAGGATATTTTAGACAAGTCCAGGGATTGGCAGCCGGAACACATTTATCTTCAGGAGGAAAACCAAAAGGAGTTATATCAGTGTATTCATAAACTTTCATTGAAACATCAGACCGTTATCATTTTATACTACATGCAGGATTTATCTATCTCGGAAATCGCTTCGATACTTACCGTTAGTGAGGGAACAGTTAAATCACGACTTCATCACGCGAGAGGCGAGCTTAAGAAACAATTACTGTCATCATCACATGGAGATCTATCTCTAAAGGAGGGATGGACATGGAACAAGAATTAAAAGACACATTGAAATTCGTTCAACGTCAAATCCGGTTTCCAGAAGAAATAAATATTGAAAGCATCTTAAAAAAGAAAAAACGGTTTAATTCGAAACAGGCGGTCATATTTGTAGTTTTAACTGTTCTTTTCTTGCTGTTGGTTCCGAATGTTACACCAAGCTGGGCTGGGCTTAAGCTCTTTGGGACAAGCGACCAACCCACTCATCTTTATTCAGAATACCTTGTTCACGATGCTCATTACTATATACCTACAGTTGAGAGAGTATCCAAAGAGCAATTAGCTTCAAAACTAGGCACAATCTCCCGTATTGGGGATTGGGAGTTTTTACGGGAAGGCGATACTACACAATATCCTCCAGACTCCAACTATTATTCCATTAAGGATAAATCACCAGATAAATATATTGCAGTTGAAATACTGGGAGGTACTGCGAGGAAGCGGACTATCGAGTATTATCAGGTTCTAAAACGGGCAAAATTAGTGGAAAAACCGGATGTAAAGTCTATTTTCGGCGGAAAGAATGATCCAACGGAGGTTCAGGCGGCTTATCAAAACATCCGCAAAGTAGTACCGTTTTTAGGAATACTACAGTCTCCTGAGTTAAAGAGAACCTCTATTGTTTTACGTAACGACGGTTCTCGCTATCATGTAAAACTTGAGTACCGACCTACACCCGAAAGCAGCATGGGGCAAACAGTCACAATACCAGGTGATGACCATATCACTGAAAAATTTATCTGGATACAAGAATATCCTGAAGGATATCAAGACGGGATTATTAAAGGAAACCATGTTGATTATAATGGTGATTTTCAGTATGATCCAAACCATAAATTCGGAGAATTTATTTCCAATGGCTTGAAATGGATTCAATACAGCCATACTTATGAGCATGCTCCATATGATCCTTTATTTTCTACAAAGGTAAACGGGGTCATTTACGAGATGTCTAGCCAAGGGTGTACCGTAGAAGAAATCAAAAAAATATTAGAAACATTTGAACAAGCACCCAAAAGGTAATAGTATATTCTAGCTTACTGTTAAAACAGAAGAGGATTTAGAATGGTCGTCAAAGGACGACCTTTTTTATGAGAAATTCACTAGTTGTTCTTTATTAGATTGTGAAGTATCGAACTTAAACTATCGCAGCAGGTTTGTTGAAGAGGCAAATAAAAAGAAAGTATATTATCTTGAAGGGAATTAAGAAAATGGACAGTAAAGAGTTTAGGGAAATAATGACTGATTTACTTGTTAAAAAGATGGGATTTAAGAGGAAAAATAATGATTACTATCTTGAAAAAGAAGAAGTAATCGCAGTTATTCAGTTTCAAAAATCAGGTTATGATAATTACACCTATTACATTAACTACGGGTTCATATTTAAAGAAATTGCAGAAAAACCTATTAAAGTATCATACAAACATTGGCATACTAATTGGAGATTATATGTAAAGACAAATGGTAAAGAACTTCCATCCATAAATATTGAGAATTTAGATACAAATTTTCTCATATCATTTGAAAATGAAGTAAAGAAGGAGATACTGTCCTACCTAACAGTAGATGGAGTTAAGAGAAAAATTAAAAGTAATTCAATCTTTATATATGGGTTATATGTCAAAGCACAAGAATTTTTAGAAATTAAACGAGACTCTTAGCTAGAATTATTACACTTAAGCTAAAGGGTGCTATGTCGGGATGGCTGTTGTGATTCCCTTTTTTATTGTGCTAACGAAGCAGGTCAGTGCAATAAGGGATAACAAATTCGTTTGATTTCCATTGATGATACCTTTATAAAAGTTATAATCGTTTTAGAAATGATGAACTACTTAGGGAGAGGTATTAGAAATGGATAGATACTGGTTAATTTTTATTCCGTATTTAATAATTCAGTTTGTTGTTTCTCAAATTATAAAATCAAGGATAAAAAGGAAAGAGAAAAAGTTCATCAAAAAATTCATACTAATTGATACAGTTAGTGGATTACTTGGTGGTATTGTTTTATCCATCGCAGTACAAGCAACAATAGTACAATCTTTACTGGTCATAATTATCAGTATTCTTTTTATGTATTTCTCTACATCTTCAATGTACAGGATGCGTAAATCTTTTGGAGTAAATGATGAGGATGATGAATTAAAATCTAATTAAATGATTCTTTTTCAGCTAGCTAGTCAGAATAGTTCAATAACTATGTAATCTAGTAATTTGATGAATATACTTAGAGGTGATTATATTGAATGCAACGCCAGCTATAATAATTGGATTACTATTGGTAGCTTATTCTCTTTTTATGAGAAAAAAGAAATAAGCAAGATTGTGATGAAATGTACTTAAAGTAACTGGTGCGATTGTTCAATAAGGGCAGTCGTTTCTTTCTTATTTTGCTAAAGGGGCAGTTAGTTGAAAAAGGTGAATTTCCCCAAGTTACAAAAAACATTATCGTAAGGTATAATTAAGCTATTAATTAAGGTATCGCTATTAATAGGGTGGGATAATGGATTTATTGGGTGCAATGGCTGTTTTGATTGGCTTTATAGCGTTATATGGTGGATTCTCCTATAATAAAAAAAGACACGAAGATGATGGTTTATATGCTTCTGGAGCTGATTCAATCATCGGTGCCATCATCACTTTATTCGCTGTCTTCTTATTGAGACTGTTGCCATATCAGATTACCAAAACATTGTTATTTATTTTTGCCCTTTTTTGTTTTTGTTTTAGTGTTTATGCTTTTACCCACTTACACTAATGGGTACTTGAGTAAGATATTGGGATGGCTGCGGCGATCCTTTTTTTATTGCACAAACGGGGCAGTTCGTTAAATTAGTAAATATTTGCCAATAAACATTTTTTACCTTTTTTGAGATAATCATAATAGTTAAAATTATCAAATGAGGTTATATAATATGAAACTTACTTTAGCATCAAATGAAGAAATTAATTTTCTTCATTCAAAATTCAAGAAATTTAATGTTCATTTTCTCGAAGAACCAAATACATTGTTCGATTATATTGGTATTATGGATGTATTTAATCGTGCCCTTACCTTTCAAGAAGCAGTTGACCTACTTCGCTATCCTGAACACAATTTAAAGTATGGAGAGAGATTTTATAAGGCTTTTAATTTGCTTTATAATATTGAATGTGGAAATGTTTATGTAAACATTTATAAAAGGGTTAGTAAGCAATATTTAAGGTATATATTAAGTCAATTGAGTAAATATGAGGCGAATGTGTTTAGGAAATTATTCTCCACTAAAAAGGGGATTTATAAAATTGGGGATTTAGAAAGTCTTATGTTTTTAACAAAGTTATCAGTAAATGAGATATTTTTCGTTAATTTCTTCTTTCCATCTCTTGAAACAGTGATAATCGGCTATCACGAACTCTGCTTTTCTATTTATTCTAAATCTGAAATAGGTTATACAAAATGTAGGGAGATTATTGAACAAAATGACTTATTTATTAGGTAGTTTTAATAAAAAACGTCGTTTTGTCCCCTACAACAGAACCCGTTTTGTTTTGCGTAGCCCCTTTTTTATTATGAAGGATAATTTGTGAAGAAATGTACTTAAGCTAATGGAGGGAAGAGTTAAATAACGGTTACTGATTCGGTAACCATTATCCACTAACGGGGAGTTAAACTTAATAACCACTGTAATATACTAGTCTAAAGAAACTCCATTAAGGAGGTACTCATTATATTATGGATCAATTAAAGATTGGATCTTGGACTATTGAAGTTGATATTAACAAGACAAAAGCCTACTACGCTAAACAACCCTTAATAACGAAAAATTGGGACTCTGTTTTTGAAGAAAATTACGTTCTAGCCTGTGAAACGTTTTCTAAAGAAGTCAAAGATTTTTTTAATACTCTTGGCATAGACCCTCGTAAACAAGGTGAAGTAAATGAATATGCAGAGAATGAAGATGGTTCTCATATTTATGGTGGTTTTTATTTTATTGTAGGAAAGATAATAAGCGGACCCGATTTTTGGGTACAGACTGAGGAAGGTTCAATGCCGAACTTTGAAACAATTAACGGTATCCAAATAGCATTTACTGATAATCTGGCAATGCCCCCAGATGAGGATTTACCAAAACCCTTGGTTCAATTAGAATTCCAGTTAAATGTACCTTGGTTATTAAACTAAGGTGGTGCAAGAGTTGAAGATTCAGCTGCCGTTCGGTGGCTTTTCTTATTGATCTAACTAGGCAGATATATACAGTATGATTTTTGACCCTATTCATCGTAAATAACGAAACAAAAACGGCCTCTTTTCTAACTTTGTTTACAGTTCTGGTTATTTTTGCAAGGTTACTTGTATGGGCTGTTTTGAGAATTCTATTTCATTATCCTTTCTGAAGTAAGGGTCCTTAACTTCAAAAAGCCAAGGAGGTAAAAATATGGCATTAGAATGCTTTTTTTATGATGTAAATGATAATATAATTGACAATTTTACTATGTCAGAATCTTTACACGAAGCAATTTTTAATAATCACAATAAATATTTTCGTAGCTATATTTACCTTAGAAGGCTTATTAATTACTATGGTGATGCAAAATTTAAGGGCAATGAAGTTAATAGTCTTATCGAAGACCTAAAACTTTATCTACCATATATAAATAAGGACTATCACGATAAAATTTATTTGTTAATTAAAAAACTTTCAGACCCTAGAGTAGTCAGAGTTGGTTTTTATGGGGATTAAAAGTTGTATTTATAACAAACAATGCTTCTTCAACTTCTGGCTGCCAAAATTGGCAGCTTTTTATGAATAGTTTAGGTTAAGAGTAATTGGAGAAAATAAATTCAAAAAGAACCTTTTTTTATTTATGATTAATACTTTAGATTGATTATAGAAGGAGTTTTCAGGTGGATATTCTCTTCGATATAAAGGATAAAGTAAAGGACCTGCCAGAACATGAAGTAAGGGCTTACTTGCAATTTATTTTATACAGGATTGCATTGTTGGAAGATAAAGAGAATTCTTCAGTTGAGTTGGCAAAAGATCTTAAAGAAATTTCAATGAAATTCTATATCCAAAAGTTACAGACCCAGACCCATTTGGAAAAAGTAATTACAAAAAAATCCATATACAATTTGGATATCCATATTTAAGACAAACATTAAAAGAATTAAACATCCTTGAAAAAGAGTTTATTATAGCTTTCCACGAAAATTTCTCTATTGCTCCTATATCCAGTTTAGATACCGAAAAGGGACAAACAGATAGATTTGATTGGTTAAAAAACAACTTATCTAATGAATATGAAGTTGAATTTTATAAAGAAAGTTTACCGAAAGTCATTTTTCAAGTATTATCAATCCCTGAGGATCTTCCAATTTACATATGGGTATCAGAAAATGCAAATGAACAAACAGCACTTCTTTAACAGGGATTTAAATTAAGGGATTCTTATTAAGCTAATTATTGCAATGACACATATTTTGAGCTACATGTATTATTTGATTGCCCTCTTACAGAGTTTTTAATAATAGCAGAAAATGTAGAAATTGAACAATTATGATAATCTTCAACTAACTGGGTGCTTGAGCAAAAGAAGGAGTTGCGGCAGCAGCTCTTTTTTCTTGTTGAGCTAAAGTGGCAGATTAGCGTAATAAGGGCATAACCAAAAAGGAAGAATAATTCAGAGGTGAATTATGAAACGGTTATGTTTTTTAGTAATAATATTAATTTCATTTTTTTCGTTGAAAATAGTTAAAGTACAAGCAGAATCGAAATATCTCTATAACGAAAACAACTCACTAGACATTACTACAATGGAATATAGTTCAAAAAAAATACCATCGAAATTTAATGGATTTAGGATAGTACATTTGTCAGATTTGCATAGTAAGGAATTTGGAGAAAATCAAAAGGTTATATGCCAAAAAATAAAATTGTTAAAACCAGATCTAATCGTATTTACGGGGGATTTAGTTGATCAAAAGGATTATGACGAAGGAACAAGTCTATGGTTAATGAGGGAGATAAATAAAATTGCACCAGTTTATTTTGTGACTGGAAATCACGAATGGTGGTCAAGAAAGTTTAATCCACTTCAAAAAAAATTAACAACTCTTGGTGTTAAGGTGTTAAGAAATAGCTCGGAAAAGGTTCATATTGGTGATGATAATATTTATATAATCGGCATAGATGACCCAGCTATAAAAAATGGTGATGAGAAATAAACTTGTTAGAGCTGAATTACAAGATGCATTAAATAGTATGGAAAATCAAGGAGGCTTTAAGATACTGTTATCTCATCGACCTGAATTGTTTCCGATATACACACAATTAAAACTTGATTTAATTTTTTCAGGACACGCCCACGGAGGACAAATTCAGTTACCCTTAATTGGAGGATTAATCGCTCCTAATCAGGGGTATTTTCCTCAGTATTCTTCTGGAAAGTACAAAAATCGAAATTCAACAATGGTCGTTAACAGAGGGCTAGGAAATAGCATATTTCCTCAGAGGCTATTCAATCATCCTGAGATAATTGTTTTAAAACTATCCCATTTGGACAATTAAAAGAAGAACATCTTATTGGTAAATAAGTCAGAACAAAAGATTGTGAAACAATGTACTTACACTAACGGGTGCTTATGTTTAAGAACCATCTGCCATTGGGCAGTTTTTTTATTGTACTAAAGTGATAGTATAGTTGAAGAAGGACAATCCAATTAATTAAGGTGAATAAAAGTAACATATTGTAAATTATGGTAAAATATAAATAGTTGTACAAGCTATTTAGAACTTGATTAGGAGGATTTTTCATTGAAAAAACTCACTAAATTTGCAGCGATTTGTTTTAGAGGTGCTTTTACGTTGCCATTTGTTATCAATATTATAGGTTTAAACAAAGCCGAGGCATTCTCTCAACCTCCCTTAGCAATTAAAAAGGTAGTTCCCGTATCTTCTACTGAAGTAGGTTCTATTAAAGTGATTGTACCAGTTGAAGAACAAAATAGGATAGAAAACTCAAAGGCAGCTTTTTCCGTATCGTCTACTGAAGTAGGTTCTATTACGGTAGTTGTACCAGCTGAAGAACAAAATAGGATAGAAAACTCATCGGCTTTAATATCAGGCTTTGTACCGATGGACCAGACTTCTTTTTTAAAAAGATAAAGTAAATAAGAATTATACATTGTCATAATCTTGCTCAACATACGGGTGCATTACTGGAACACGGTAATGCTTTTTTTTATTGAAGTAACTGGCAGGTTAGTGCAAAAAGG
This sequence comes from Bacillus sp. URHA0034, assembly GCF_056280405.1. Lineage (NCBI taxonomy): Bacteria > Bacillati > Bacillota > Bacilli > Caryophanales > Bacillaceae > Bacillus > Bacillus sp. URHA0034. The sequence goes on from NZ_JBWCDK010000001.1 coordinate 128,054, forward strand.
AACACTTGAAAATGTGTTATATTTTGATTAATTGTTTGGTTATTGGAGTGTTCATATTTATGAAAATAATTTGCCAAAAGTGTAATGTAGAAATCTCTAAACAAGTTACGGAATTGGATGATTTATCATTAATTAACGAAAATGATGGGGAAGCCTACATACCTGAAGGTTTTTTTATAGTCGCTGAAGATGAAGAAGCTATTGGAACAAAAGGCACAATTATTATTAATTTGAAGGATTTAATTAATTCAAGCTATCACTCAGATCAAAGCAGACTAAATGGTTGTTGTGGTTATGACGGCTTAGATGGTTTAAACAGGGTTTGCGTAAATAACCACAAAATAGGAACCGAAAATTCAGACTGCTGGATGCCACATTTTATAGCATTAGAACCGTATTTAGTTAAATTGGTTAAATAATTTAAGAATGTCTTGTTGTGCTAACGGGTGCGAGAGTATAAATAAATTGTCGCTGCGGCGACTCGTGCATCTTAATAAAACAGGAGTTGGGGAATATGGCTGAATATACAAAGGAAATTAGAGAACTTATAGGGAGTAGACCATTAATTTTGGTTGGTTCAACTATCATTGTTATGAATGATAAAAAAGAGATATTATTTCAACAGCGTTCTGACACAAAGGAATGGGGGTTGCCTGGTGGAGCAATGGAAATTGGTGAAAGTTTAGAGCAAACAGCTGAACGTGAGCTTTTTGAAGAGACGGGGTTAAAAGCAAAGAGTTTTAAGTTCATTGATGTTTTGTCAGGAAGCAATCTTTATTATAAATATCCTAACGGTGATGAAGTGTATAACGTTATTTGTGTTTACTTAGCAGAAGATACAAGTGGTGAGTTAGCTATGAATGACGGTGAAAGTTTGGATTTAAAATATTTCTCCATAAATGAATTACCATCCAAACTTGATGAAAGAGTAAATATAATTATTGAAAAACATTTTATTTAGGATTTGATTTTCGATTGCAATTCATTAAACGAGGAATCGCCATTTTGGTTCCCGTTTAATGAAGCAGAATGTGAAGTAGTGTACTTAAAGTAACGGGGGCGATTCTTCAATAACGAAGGATCGCTTTTTCCTTATTGAAGTAACGGGCAGGTTAGTGGAAGAAGGATTTGACTATATCTTGGCGAATTTTTCATTTATCCTATTAGATGAAGTGATTGTAAAATGAAATATCAACAAAAGGATTTCGATGAAAAACTAGAAGGAAAAATTAAAAATATCGAAGTGGCTTTAAAAGACTATATCGAAAAATTGTTAAGCCAAAATAAATCTGTTTTTGCTAAGAAAAAATTAGTTTTTGATGCAGGCTTCGATAAAGTTGGCAATGACCCTTTTAAGCCTGGATACAGTTCCTCTATTTCGATAGGGATTTCTGACAAAAACGATGAACTTATTGATGTACATATAATTAAAATATGGGAATGCGAACGTTCCTTATTTGGTATGCCGATTTCAAAAAACATTCCTGGAAGCAAGATAATCGGTGAACTGCTTGATGAATCAGTGGAAGAAATAAAAGAGGAAGTAAAGGAATATATTGAGGAAGTATTACAAGATGTAAATTAACATTTTACTTCAGCTAACGGGTACAAGAGTTTTAGGCGGAGCGTACCAACTGCGGTCCTTTTTTTCTTATTAAACTACCATGAAAATTAACTTCTGCGAGATCCAAAAAATGGCAATACTTAAATAGACGCAGCTCATTCATTTTTTTAAAAAGGGGAGGAGCGTCTGATCCATGGTGTATATGTACTTGATTAATGAATTAGGAAGCTTCTGTTATTGTAACCGAATAGCCTAAGTTTTCTAGTCTTCGAACTGAATGGCTTACAATAGATGCCTGTCTCTTTTTATCAAAGTAGTCTTCGGCCCTAAGTCTACATACATTTCTTTTCTAGTTAACAGGTAATATGCGATTCGTAATATCGCATGTGCAACTACAATTGCTGCTCTTTTGTTGCCTTTTCGTCCAGCTGTTCTTCGATACAATGCACCAAGATAGTTTTTTGACCCCTGACTGATTGAGCTGCTTCAGTTAATGCTGATCTTAAATACTTATTTCCCTTTTTGGATTTAGTCGATTTTCTTTTCCCTGCACTTTCATTATGTCCAGGTACGAGAGCTGCCCATGAACAAAGATGTGCCGCAGTTGGAAATTGGTTTTTAACATCAGTACCGATTTCAGCTAAAATTTGTTCAGCCATTCTTCTGGCGATTCCAGGAATTGAATCCAGTCTTTCAATATCTTCTTCATAAGAGGTAACTCGTTCAGCTATCTCTTGATCTAGCATTTCGATTTGCTCAGTTAAAATCAATGTGAGGTAAAATCGTTTGAGCATTAATCGTTGATGTGGATTTACATAGCCTTTAAGTGCTAATTCAAGTTCCTCTTTTTTCTTTTTCATTGTACGACGAGCAAGGTTTGCTAGCTTTTCAGGATCATCTTCGCCATCTGCAATAGCTCGAAGCATATCCTTTGCTGAAACCCCCATAATATCAGAAACAACAGAACCTAGTTTGATATTGGCTCCTTCTAAAACCTTTTGAATCCGATTATGTTGTCTTGCTCGTTCTTCAATAATACTACGGCGATAGCGAACTAGTTCTCGCAATTCTCTTTGAGTCCGATTTGGAATGAAACTCGTTTTCTGTAAACCATGGCGAAGAAGTTGTGCAATCCATTCGGCATCTTTAACGTCGGTCTTGCGACCTGGGAGTGCCTTCATGTGTTGGGCGTTTACAACTAGAAACTCAATCCCTTCAGATTCTAGTAGGTTGACAATAGGTTTCCAATAAACACTCGTGCTTTCCATTGCGACATGGGTACAACCACGTTCTTTAACCCAGTCGATTAACTTGAGTAGAAACACTGTTTTAGTAGAAAACGTTTGAATCTCCTTTCCATCAGGTGTCATAATACACGCAGTGATATTATCCTTATGAACATCCATTCCACATGCTCTTTCAATGATTACATCCATTGAAATTCTTCCTTTCTAGACTTGTAAATTGGAGGCTGGTGCAACAATCAGAATAAGGATTAATCTACCATGAGTGCTTCCCGTAAGGGAGCGACAGTTTGTGATGCACCGTGGTCGTTGGAGTCAGACTAAAGGATGGGCTCTATGGCACCATAGTTCATCGACCTTCCTCTCCAGCCTTAGAACAAGTATGGACAGATTCAATACATTTTCATTCTTTGTGGTGAAGAGCTGTTTTTTAGCGATTCATGGATGCTAACGAGTAGCTTTACGTCCAAAAGAACAATCTAAGGATACTTCAATGTCGTCTATTTTTGTTCAAATGCGATAGAAAATATATACAAAAAAACCCATCCTTTTTCAATAGATGGGTTGAGGGGATTGCCGAGTTCCTTGGGGTTTTAGGTTTCTTGGTTCATTTTCATTATGCAAAAAGATTTTAAAAAGATTCTTTTTAATTATTAAAAAAATGTAAAAGAAACGTAAATAATTCCATGAAGAATAGCTTATGATATTGCGATGAATTATACTAGTTCCAAAAATTAAAAAATTATTCATAAGGTTACCTCTCTAAGAGGGTAATTGTTCTGCTCTAGATATTTGACATGTTGTGGATTTCCGACTACCATGCCAAGAAAATTAACAGCTCTGGCTAAATGAAATTGTTGTGTAACATCCACACCGAAATCGAGATGATCTTACTGGTGATGTTTAAGGAATAAGGAAATGATAAAATTAAACAAAAAGGTGTAGATATTAAAATAAAATTTCCAAAATGAAAATTTCGCCATAGGAATTTTAACATATAATATAATTTATGAAATATTAAAGAAATGGAGGATATCTATATGCTAAGATGTGCCTGGTGTATGAAAAAAATAAGTGATACCAAGCCGGTATTTGGGTTAAGTGTTAAATTTGTTGAAGGAATAGATTACACTGAAAGTGAGGGGAAAATAATTCAAATAGGTCTCCGTACACGGAACACTAATGTTCCGATGATTGTCACCGCTTCAAATTCAGAAGCAAAATTACAAGGAACTGATGGGATATTTGCTATTTGTAGTGAGAATTGCGGAAAGAAAATGAAGGACACTTTAAACAAGGAATTAGAAATGTTTAAAGAATATAAAGATATTCATCTACAGTAATATTATAATTCATCACTAAAAATGTCTGTTTATACTAAAAGGAATATTAATGGGTTTTGTTAAACAAGAGTAAATAAAACATTGATGTTAAGGAATTAATTTTACTTTTTGCTTTATATTAAAGGGCTTTTTATATCTGTAATTTCTTGGCCTAACAAAGCAAAACTTATATTGTTTACAACCGTACCAAAACCAATATGTGAAGAACATTGAGAGACCATTTGTTTATTGAAGGACATATCAATACGGAACTGCTGGGTCTCGAGATTGGTAGAAGGAAATGCAAAATATTTAGTTTAAGCTGCTACGCAGAGATATAATATAAAATCTTTATATTTTACAAAAAGGATTAGTTTTGAAGGAATAATAGGATAGATATCGAATAATTTAAAATAGCCCCTGTACTAACAATAAAAAATAACTTAATCCAAACATTTAACAAGAATATGAGCAGGATGTTTAGGAAAATATATAAATTATCAGTTATTTTGGAGGAAGTATGACCGTAATAAAACCAAAAGTATTTATTGGATCTTCAAGAGAATCCATTGATTATGTGACCGCTATCCAAGAGGAACTTTCGCATTATGCCCAGGTAACTCCTTGGTCTGCCGGAGCTTTTCTTGCACTAGAATATCCAATGGAAAGCCTAGAAAGACAATTGGAAGAAAATGATTTTGCTGTCTTTGTATTTTCTCCTGATGACATCTTAAATATTCGGGGCAAAACAACTTTTACTATGAGAGACAATACATTGTTTGAAATGGGCTTATTTTGGGGAAGGTTAAAAAGAGGTCGCATTTTTTATATCGTTGCAAATAAGACACCCCAAAATGATGAAGTAGAAGGTTTTCGTCTTCCTTCCGATATAGAAGGACTAACTGTTCTAAAGTATGAAATTCGTACCGATGGTAACTTTAATGCTGCTGTTAATGTTGCTTGTGGCGCCATTAAGAGGAAAATTAACCAATTAGGGGTTTATCAAGATCCTGCAAAACTGTTGACGGAAGCAGAAATAAAAACAGAAAAAGATTATGCCATTATCCGTTTATTACGTAAATTATCTAAGCGACTTTTAACTGACCCATCTAAGCGGTATGAATACTTATATGAAGCTGTTTGGAATGCTTACCAAGTACCGCGAACGTATTCTGTTGAAGGAGTAGGTATATGGAAGAGAGAGGGCAACGATGGTTTGAGGCAGATAGCGGGTAACGAAGGCCAAGGGAAATTTTACGAATTTAATGTAAATGATAATAAAGAAGCCGGGGAAAGAATTATTGTAATTGATTGTTTATTAAATAGTGAGGAATTGGTTTTGTTTAAAAATAAAACTAGTTTTGATAACACGTATGTTCTGTGCTATCCTATAGATAATCAATTGGTAATCACAGTTGCAATAACCGGCAGAGTTGAATTGTCTGAAAATGATTTCGATCAATTTTTCTTAGATAATCACGATTTATTAGATACCATAAATAATCTTTTTGGAGGTGTTTCTACATGAGTAGATTAGTTCGTGGAAAAAGCACAATTTTATCAAGAGACTCTAAGCCTATTTCGGAATCTTATAAAATTGGAGAAGCTGTTTCAGGAGTAAGAGCAGTGGTGCTCTCCAAAGGAAAAGAAGAGCAAGGAAGAGTAGTTTACAAACGCAAAGCTGATTATAGAGAAGATCCATTTAGAAAGAGAGCTTAAAAGAGGGGGGAGAACTGTACCCCATAATATGGACAGTTTAATAAAAGGGCTTACGCAGCTAACAGGTGACCCCGGTATTGTACCGAGGTCATCTTATTTAATCCCCACTGGTAACGTAGTTATTGTACTCTTCTATATAATCAACCACTTTCTGCCTTAGTTCTCCAAAACTACTACATTCTTCGAAAATGTGCAAGACCTTACTATTAAGTATTAATTGGATATGGACCACCTTCGTGATATTAACCAATTTGATCTTTTGAAATGGCAAAGGCTATACACACAAAATAAACAGAATCATCCTCTAGACCTATTATATGGTCTTGAAAAAATGCTAGAGCAGGCTATTTTAAGATAAAAGAGGCTAAGGAGATTTTATTATTGGACCCTCTCTGCAAATTTAAGAGTCTGGAGGTTATAATATGGGATCTAAGATAAAGGTAGGATTTTTCGACAAAGGTTTAATTAAGGATTACTTGGCCTTTTTATCAATTATTAGTGTTATATTTTCATTTGTTTCAATTGCGATTAATATCCCCGATAACTACAAATCAGCAACCGTTGTGACAATAATTATTATTATTCTACTGATTTATATTGTCTTTTGGATTAGGGCCAATATTATGGATAAAATGGAACTCACCATCAATAATTCAACCGTAGAAATAAAAGTTGCGGACATTTTCACAGAACCAGGATTAAAGGTTATCGCTTTTAATGAATACTTTGACACCCAAGTGGATAATAAAATTATCTCCGAGCAAACACTAAATGGAATGTACATAAAAAGAAAAGTACCAGATGTCGGAGCTTTGGATCAATTGATCGAACAAGATGAACATTTGAATGATAATAAAATTGATTTTAATCAAGGTAGACGGCAAGGGAAAAAGGTAGTATATAAGCTCGGCACTATATTTCACAATGACGAAGATTTTTTACTGACCGCTTTTTCAAAATTTGACCAGAATAATAAAGCCTTTTTGCAAATGAATGATTATGTGAACTTTTTATTGAATTTTTGGAATGAAGTAGACATTGTGTATAACGGGAGACCGATTTCGATTCCATTATTGGGTTCTGGCATGACAAGGTTTAAACAATACGAGATGATTACCGACCAAGAGTTGCTTGAATTATTAATATGGTCGTTTAAGGTTAGCAAAATCAAATTCACTTATCCTTCTAAGGTGTCCATCGTTATTCACGAGTCGAAAAAGGATAAAATCAATTTTTATAAATTAAAGGAGCTAGTTTGATGGCATACAGAAGCGGGGCATATGTTGCATTTGACGGCAACGGAACAACTGATCCAACTAAGGGTGACATGAAATATTATGGCCTCTTACAGAGTTGGAATGCTTCGAATAAATTCTATTTACAATTCAGCGATAGTCATAAAAAGACGTATCAAGTGAAGGATACTAGTTTAAAAAGAAGTTACAGGCAAGACTATTAGATCGAATGAGAAACTCCAAAAACATGTTATTAATAATATCGGATGATACGAATTGGGACCGAGGGATGTTGAATTTCGAGATTGAAAAAGCGGACGATTATTATGAAATTCCCATTATTGTCGCTTATGCGGGGTTTGACTATTTTGACCCCCGGTGCCTTAGCTCATAAGTGGTCAAAAGCACTTTATGAAAGAATTACGAATAATACGGCAACATGTATTCATATACCATTTCGACAAAAATGCATCAGTGCTGCGGTTTCACAATTTAGTGTAAATAATAAGATTAACCAATTGACTTCACCTCTTAGTCACTATAGTGAAAGAGCTTATATTAATTGGGGATATAAATAGTATTCTCTTCATTTATGTAGAGGGATTCTCTTCATCGGACAGTTCAATATTTTCGTTTGAAGGGAAGGCTTTTGAATAAATTCAACTATTCGTATAATCTCTCTTTTACGAATAGTTGATTAGCGATAGAAACATCTGTTATAATAAAAGAAAAAACATGGAGGTTTTTGGGTATTGAGTACAAATATGGAACAAGTCATTATTGATGTATTAACTAAGAGCCTCTCCCCTTTTCTTATCGTTTTATTCGGATCAATTGCCAAAGGAACTTCCCATAATGAAAGTGATATTGATATTGCATATCTTAGTGATAAAAAAGGTTTAGATAGATATGAAATCTTTATGATATCACAAGAACTAGCAGCTAAGCTTGGCCGGGACGTTGATCTTATAGACCTTAATCAAGGAAGTACGGTGTTCCAGGCACAGATTATACATACTGGAAAGGTGATCTACTGTATAGATGATCAAAAAAGGCAACAATTTGAACTAAAAACCCTGAAAATGTATACAAAGTTGAACGAAGAGCGTTTTCCTGTATTGAAAAGAATTGATGAAAGCGGGGCTGTGTATGAAAAATGATATTATATTGAACAAGGTAAGTATTATTGAACGTTGCATTAAGCGAATTCATGAAGAGTATGATAGTAATCCAAGCAATTTACAAAATTTCACAAAACAAGATTCTATTATTCTTAACCTTCAGAGAGCATGTGAAGCTAGTATTGATCTTGCGATGCATATTGTAGCAGAGAAAAAATTAGGGCTTCCCCAAAATAGTCGTGATGCCTTTTCATTAATAGAAGAACACGGTATTATACCCTCTTCACTCTCCAAGAAGATGAAGGCCATGATTGGCTTTCGAAATATAGCAGTTCATGATTATCAAGAAATTAACTTAACAATTTTACAAAAGATACTTGAAGATCACTTAGTGGACTTTATGCAGTTCACTAAAACCATAATTTTATATTAGTGAGTAACCATAATAAAATTATGTAAACTACTATTCGTAAGAATTGTATTATACGAACATTTGTTCTATAATGAAAGTATAATATATTTTACTGAGGTGTTTTATGGCAATTTCCAAACAACATGAACAATACGAAAACCAATTAGAAATCTTGCTAAAAGAAATGCCTAATTACGTGGTGGAATACGTGGATGCTAAACAGGACATCCGCTCCCCCCTTACGCTCTTTAATTACGTTAGAGATTTCCGTGATTTCTTTAATTGGTTAATATCCGAAGGAATTGCTAAGTGTGAACAAATTATGGATATCCCTCCTGATACACTAGCAGATCTAAGTCTGGATGAAGCAAGAAGTTATTTTAAATTTTTGGCGAGGAAAAAATTTAAGGTATCTCAAATTGATGATGAAACCAAACAAATTGGTGCTAAGACTGTAAATCGGCATAAGTCCTCCCTTCGCTCCTTGTTTAAATACCTGACAATTGAAGCGGAAATAGAAAATAATGAACCCTATTTCCACAGGAATGTTATGCAAAAAATTGAAGTAACCAAAGTAAAGCAGACTTTTAATGAGAGAGCGAAGCAATTAACGGATAAGATTTTTATTGGAGATAAGGATTTAGAGTTCTTAGATTATATTAAGGGTGAATATGAGAGCTCCCTCTCCCCTTCTCAACTGAAGTACTTTAAACGCGATCGAGAACGGAATATTAGTATTCTTTCACTTTTTCTAGGTACCGGAATACGGGTAAATGAATTATCAAACTTAAGGATTAAAGATATCGATTTTACCTCTAAAGAGATTAGTGTTATTCGAAAAGGAAATAAAAAAGATACGGTATCAGTCACCCCTTCTAGCATGCACGACCTACAAAACTATCTTTCCATTAGAAATGAAAGATATAAAGTTCGAAACGGGGATAATGAGTTTGTATATGTTAAATTATACAATAATGAACCTAAACCACTAACTAATCGAGCCATTGAAGATATTGTTTACAAATATACAAAAGCGTTTGATAAAAGGATGTCCCCTCATAAACTGAGACACACATACGCTACCAACCTTGCGGAACAAACAAATGGGGATATTCCATTAATTATGTCGCAACTCGGTCATACTTCTTCAGATGTTTCATTGCTGTACATTAATACAACTAGAGAAAAAGCAAGATTAGCTGCGGAAGCATTAGATAAACGAAGGGAAAAAGAAAAATAGGTGCCAGCGGACGGAAAAGGAGGTTTCCTTAGGTTAACCTACCTTGATCTACTTCTTTAGTGTTTTGTCCTTTGGGACATATGGTAACTAAAAGTGAAATAATCTATTGTACCTTGTACCTTCTTTAAGAAGTTCCAAATTGCCTTGTGGGCAGTTCGAGATTCTCCTCTGCGCGATGCGCCTACGGGGCCTCCATTTAACTGTTTTTCCCTCAGAAGATTGATAGCAAGCTGGAATTCAGTCCGCGATCGCATTTTCAGGGAGTCTCGTTCCTTCTAATACAATAAACATATGAACAAAATCAACAATAAAGATAGGACCCTTGTAAAGAAAAACCTATCCCATTCGAATGAGATAGTCTTTCTTAACGGTTAGCAATTTGTTAGACAAAACTATATGAGAGTTGGTTGTTTTTCTTCAGGTAATGCTAATAAACGTTGCTTGATATCCTCAGGATTGATGATTCGTTGGGCAACCCCTGTTTCCATTGAAGCGTCTGCCACTGCTGCAGCAACATGGCAGCAACCCTAGAGGATTGATCCTTTGATTCACAAGGATTCTGACGGCTTCAACGGCAATGCAATTCAGTATGTAGGCATTAGCAAACATAGACATGGCGGCAACGGGCAGGTCTAAACGAGGAATATCGATCACCGCATCACCAAAATTCACTTTACGATCTACCAATACATCTGTAAGCTCATATAATTTTTTTTACTTGGATGTCTGGCAGGATGGTCCTGTGGTATGTTTTGGGCATGCTCTAAGGAAGTAACAGCAATTGTTCTTCCATCTCGTCGTTTAGCTTCAAGAGGGGCATCAATGGTTCCAGCATTTATAACATAAGCATTAACAATAATTAGCAAATCATCTTCCCGTAAATTGTAATCATCAATCACGGTTTCCCCATATCCAGGGTCCCGTTCAATTGCCATGGAGCAAAGGGCACCGTCGCTAGATACGAACGATGTAAAACGTTTCTCGGTTGTCTGTAACTACGACTTCATCCGGACTCTTATCAACTTGTTCTTAGATAAGGTATCGTAAGGAGCGTCTAATTATATGGAGACATTTACCATATACTCGTTTATGCATAATTATCTCTAACTGCTTTATTTAAAAGGCCTATGCTGCGGTCTAAATCTTCTTTGACTTGCTTCTTATACCGTCTAGCCTCATCCTTATTGGCGATTTCATATACCTTAAGCTCTTGGCGCTTTGACCCCTCTTTTATAATGCGAGACCTTGTGATAATTCCTTCATCCAGGAGTTCGTGTAATCCTTTGTAAACCTCAGAATGGTTGGGCCTATAATTAAAGTGCTTAAATGTTTTATAAAAATCATCCAACATCTCTTGGCCGTATGGTCTCCCCTGCTCGATCCAAGAGAGCAAATACAGCTTCACAAACGCACGCTGCTTGATTAAAAAGTTATCTCGGTTGCGTGACTTTACCTCTTTTTCTTTTATTATATTATCCTTCAAAATAAACCCTCCTTGCTGACCGTTTGGTGGTGTTGCTTGAATTATAAACCAAACGTTGTCCGGGCGTATATATAATAATTAATGTGAATTTAGCACATATTGAAATTAGAAAGTTGTTTTGCAGCCAAGTTGTTCTTGAGCTAATTTCTATTTTGTCACAATTTATCTGTGTATTTATTTAGAATTATTTTCTTAATCTTAAAAAATTAAAAAACATCGTATTCTTACATTCTTCGACCTTTTTTCTCTTTTCTTTTGTTAATCAAACGTTTGTTTAAATTTGTTGTGAATCCTTGCTTATAAGAGACTTTTCCATCCTAGCAAATAAAAAGATTGTCACGCGATATTTGGAGTTTTCTGCTTAATTCTTAAAAATTAGAAAAAAACATCGTATTCTTACATTCTTCGACCTTTTTTCTCTTTTCCTTTGTTAATCAAACGTTTGTTTAGTTTTAGTATGAACCCTTACTTATAAAGGCTTTTCCATTCTTGAAGCAAAAAAATTGTCGAGATTGGGATACGTTTAAATAACCTTTGTGGTTAATACAGATATCTAACTTTCAAATTCTTATTCATACAAATAGATACGATTTATAAGAAAGAGTGTTTTATGTTTGAACTGTTCGGATGTAAATCACGGAGAAGAATAGGAAGAATGCTTATCAGAGAAAAAAATAATCCTAAATGCAATCAGAATGATGGTTGTCTATTTCAATACCTTTTATTAAAGATCACCTCAAGTAAGTATTAAAGTACTCGTTTTGAAATTTATAACTAATAAAATATTCATTTTATTTAACATTAATAAAAAAAGCCTTAGGAGTTACTCCTTAAGGCTAATGGATATTATGTAATTTTTTGTATTTTATTTGAGTAGATACGTTCTATATTTCTGTTTTCGCTTTTGACAAAATAAAATTAACAATATTAATATAGTCGCATGTCTAATTAATAGGTCATCTTAGTATGAGATTCGAATTCTTTTAATTGAGAAGTTGCATCAGTATGTTCAGAATATGGATAGAAGAGACAAGGCGATTTTCTAATTAATCTATTCGGGCGTTCCGGATCTTCTATCACTATAAATTGTGCTTCAAATCCGTTGATGTTTTCAACTGATTTACCGATAACTTGTACAATATAACTCGGTTCATATTTATGGGTTTTCTCTATTCTCAACAACATCCCTATTTCAATTTCATCATAAGTCATCATGTTTACTTCCCCCTTCGTGACTATTATATTACTTTACGCAAAGTCTTAGTATAAACACGCTCCTGGAAATTATTAATATTAATGTCATCTACAATAGATTCAGCCATGCTTTTGCAATTTGATATTTGATATAAATTTCGCTACAAAAATTGACATAATGCTCATAAAAAAACTCCCTATTAGAAAGTTATAACAAAGTTATATATATATAATCCTTTTCCTACATTATTTTCATTTAGATTTATTCTTAATTAAGGCGTCTTTATTTAACTCCTTCTGGTTTGTCCGAATCAACATAGAACCGGTTTTTTTATCATTTTCTATGTTTTGCAGATACTTTACCAGATAACTTTCCGTAATCCGTTCCGGTACATATCCTAAACGGGTCCGTATGATATTTTCCACGACAAACGCCTTTTTTGTGAAATACAAATATTCCCGGCCTGATTCCTTTTCCGCTTCTTTAAAATCATTGCTTTCTTCACAAGCACGTCGAAACACATGCATATAATGATAAACGTCATGGCGGTCTTTCCGGATCAATTTAAGCAAATACAACAACTCAAAGGTGGATAATGTCATGATTTCTGGTGTCGTCATTTCAATCTGAGATGCCATAGCATAATCACGAAATCGAACGTCTAGGCGTTCGTGATTCTCTTTAACAATCCTTGCATCAAGCTTCATACTACAAAAATCACAAAAGTAATAGTCATAATTTATTTTTTCGATTTTGCTTCCGCAATATGGACACGTTTTCAATTCTGTTCCTCTCCTTTGTTCCTGTTTTTTGAATATACTCCCCAAGGGAAAATACATTGCTCCAATTACGTCCAAGTGTAACAGTACGAAAAATTCAGTTTTCCTTTTATTTCTTTTTCTTTTAATCTCTTAATTTTAAAGGATTTAAGCCCAACCTGCATCCTAATATCTCCTTTCCCTCCATTATTATCCACAAAAGTTTTAAGGCGGTGCAGTAACCCTCAAGTAGTCTCGATAACTACTTTTATCAAGAAAAAAAGTATGTTTTATTCCTCCATTCATCTTCACCGGCTGATCTATCAGCCGGTGAAAGGATTTGTTCTTGTCATTTATCGAGGGATTTTTTCCTTTTAGTTTTCGTCTATAGACTGATCCTTTAATTCCCCTAAAATATAACTGCTGCTTTCTGTGCCTGATCAACTGCTTGTAAAATTAATCGACTATCTTTCTACAAAGCTCGTAACCACGAATTGATATATCTTGCGCTATTTTCGATTGTACTATTATCAATTCCAGCCACTCCGCACAACATCGCGGCACCCATTTCTGCGACTAATTACTCTTTTGAATAAATCTCATCCCCAAACGCAACACCTTAAGTTCATAATACCTTGGCGTACAAATCGGCTTTTATGTCCAGTACTGTGCACCATTTCATGCAACAGGGTGCAATAATATTCTTCAGGAATCTGAAAATCATTCATCGGAGTGCAAAAACTGCCTTACCTGAATGAAACGTGTAATCTGGTGCGTTGATATATCCTTTTAAAAATTTCCTCCGCCTTTTCAATAGGATCATGATTAAAGGTTTCGCTGCTTCTTTTAGTTTCTAAGCCTGTACACTGTATATTAATCTCCAAACTCGGTAATAAAAAGGTTTGGCAAAGGTTTTTTTCTCCATTGATTCTTGTGAATTCTTATGATGGGGCGTAATGATGGGTATCAAAGTAAAATGGAGTTTATTGATCTAAATTTTTTTTGTTCCTACAAATCAATTCTCGGCCTAATTAAACATTATGGATCCCAATCCCTTCAACCCTTAGGCTTTCCGCCCGCCACCTAACGGTCTAAGCTTAAAGACTCAAGTCACCTTTAGTCCACCAAGACTCGTATCAAGTGAATGGCTAGTTATTACTCGGAGGCTATATGAAACGACCTATGCTCGTCCGCACACCTGCACACCCAAGAAAAATGCTTCCATTATTGGCAGCTGGATTTTACCCTTGCCACCGTGATTAAATGAACCCAACCCTGACATAGTTTTAAAAATCGTCAATTTTCTACCTCTTACGTTAGTAAACTATCGGCTTTGGTTTGGGCTCATGCTCCTTGAACATCTTTTGGGCCATTAAAAACTCTTAAGTAATAAAGGAAGCTGGCTGCAATTTAATTTTACAGTGGTCATGTAACGCCACTCGAATATGAAATTTTAATCTTATAAAATTAAAAATCATGCTAAATATTGAAATAACTTGCTGTCGAAACTTGAATATTGGTAATCTTTGAAAATGAAAACGTTTTCTGATATGATTAATACAAGCGGATGACATAAGTGGCCATCATTGTATACAGCGAAGATGGGCCAGTACATTCAAATAAATTTACTTTAATAACGAGCAAAATCCATAGAAGTGTCCTATTAATAAAGGGGAGAGAAAATTGAAAAAAAGTGAAATTCTGTTCAGCGAATTTGTTAAGGAAGAAAGATTTACACTTAATGAGTATCTTATTAGTTTATTCAGTCGATTTAGAGAAAACTTTCCTATACAAAGCACGACAGAACAGCAAGAAAATGGAATAAAAAACTAATAGAAGCTCCTTCATTAGGGAGAGCATATATTATTAAAACAGGCATAGCGGTGTTATGCCTGTTTTCTGTGTATTTGCAATTAACAAATGCTGTTTATGTTTATAACAGTATCTTTAATGAATTTAAAAAGTAAAAAAATGCAAGTAGTTTATAAAAATGATCTAAACCCGAAAAGCTGGACTAAAATATTAGGATGCTTGCTTGGTGGTAAGAAGCCTGTACTTTACAGGGCTCTTTCCACCGAGCTTTTCTTTAATCCGATAGTTATTGTAGTAAATTATCCAATCTGATGCAGCCTGAGCTACCTCCTCATAAGATTGATATTCATGGGAATAAACTGTTTCACATTTCAATAGGTGGAAGTAACTTTCCATTGCTGAGTTATGCAGACAAGTGGCTTTGCGTGACATACTTTGAAAACACGATGTTTTTTAAGCTCTTTGACCCAGCTATGGTGTTGAAATTGAAATCCTTGATCCGAATGAACAGTTGTCCGGTAAGGAAGTTCAAGAATTGCTTCCAAGGCTTCATATAACGGTTTAAAGGCAGATTCCACAGTAAGATGTAGACGAATGTTAAAGGCAAGGATCTCACAGTAGTAAAAAGGGGTATACTGGTTCAAGATAACAGCGGTGCTCAGTGGATTTATCTCCCCAGCGTAATTCTGTAACATCTACTGTAAGCTTTTGATAAGATCTATCTGTTTTAAGCCGACGATTCAGCCGATTAGGTACAAATTTCCCAACTTTCCCCTTATAAGAGTTGTATTTACTTTTTTTCTTTGTAAATGCCTGTAAGTGGTGCTCCTGCATAACACGTTGTACTTCTTTTGTGGTTAACCTTCCATCCACGATTTTTTAATTCTTGTGTTACGCGACGAACCATAAGCTGGGTTATCGGTATGGTGCTGATAACAAAATCCGTGGAGCATTTATTGGTTTCACCGGGAGGTTATACTTTTATCAATAGTTTAAGTGAGGGACCCTTACAAATACCAATAAGCAACTATGTAAAACTTATTAAGTTATTTATATTTATCACTATGTGACAAGCATTATTCACAGCTTCATCATATTAAAATTTCACAAACCATGCGATATCTACTTAGCTCACTCGGTTTAGCAAGTATACGTACCCGACAAGCGGAAAGGAAAGAAAGAACTTTATTTGGAAATACAATTCACTTTATGAACGATAAGATAGATTCTTCCATCAGGCTTTCGGAGCTTGCAAAGTTGGCCGGATTATCCATCCAACATTTGACTCATCTAAAAAGCATGAAACAGGCTTTCCTCCAATTGATTATTTCCTACGCATGAAAATCCAACGCGCTGGCCAATTACTCGATTTGACGGATTATACAATAATGGAAATATCAAGTTCACTGGGTATAGATGATTCTTACTACTTCTTTAGACTATTTAAAAGGATCAACGGCTAACTAAATACAACAAAACCTTCCAATTACAATCATCGGAAGGTTATTTGGCATGGACTTTTTTAGAATATCATGAGTCTAATAAACTTTTTATTGAAAAATGTTGACAAACTATTTGCTGGTTTAGTTGCATAACCATCGATAAAGTTAAGGGGGAAAACCCAATATATGTTAAAATAACTACAATCGCTGGGGGATGTTATTATGTCACCATTCCTTTTTGTCTTAATATTAATCTTTGTTGGTATTGTCCTTATTAAGTTCTATAACAAGTTAACTCACCAAAAATTACTTTTATAATCGTGTTTGTAACGATATGTATAATCTACTGCTTACCCTATATTTTTATGTTGATTTAAAGCGTAAATTTAGCTAAATTAGTAATGCTTCTTCAACTTCTCCTTTAGTATAATTGAAATTCCTCACAATCTACTTTGATTAGTTTTCTAATTCACCCTGATCTCTTTAATAATATTGCCGTATGGAAAAGAATGCCTTCCTTCGTTAGACCACTCTATTTCAAACACAAAAAGGCTCTAGGGATTATTCCTTAGAGCCAAATTTTTTAGAACTATCAAACTTATTTAACAGCTTCTTTTAATTCCTTGCCTGGTTTAAAAGCTGGAACTTTAGAAGCTGAAATCTGAATTTCTTCACCAGTTTGTGGGTTACGACCTGTTCGAGCTGCACGCTCACGCACTTCAAATGTGCCAAATCCAATCAACTGGATTTTCTCTTCTTTAGCAAGAGTATTAGAGATGGTTTCAAATAATGCATCGACCGCATTTGCAGCATCTTTCTTTGTTAATTCTGTTTGGGTTACAACAGCATTCACTAATTCTGTTTTATTCATAATCAAACACCTCTTCTTTTTATTTTTAAATTATGTAGGGATAAAAACATAACATACGTTCTACATGTTTGTCACTTAATTAAATTAGATAAAGGAAAAGGGAATTATCGCTTTTTCAGTAAGATTAATGCAAGTTTTGGCTATATTACTAAATAAGATGTATTTTTTCCATTCACTAAAATTTAAAAAGCACTTGCTCCCCAGCAGACGGTCTTTCTCATGGAAACTCTCCATTATGTCACGTGGGATTACATCTTGCTGAAGCAAGTTCAGGCGAATGGAAAAGTCAGATTTTCACTTCAAAACGTTGAAGCGCAACACTGCGTTGATTTCTCTACCTAGCAACCATGAGCCTTAAAACATTATTTAGCTTGGTTTTCTTTTCTTATTAATTATCGACCAATTGTTGATATTTAACACATGCCTGATTTACTTCATACAGTTTCAAAAAATGGAGTATATTTTCATGGCGAAATGAATTGATGTATCAACATCAAAACACCAGTTAAAACTTTTTGAAATCGTAACAGGATTTTAAAAACTTCCCCAATTGCAGTTGGAAAAATTGTGTCACCAACACCTACAGGAACATACACGTTTATTAACAAGAATCCTATTTCTGGTAAACCATTTTGAGTGCTTTGGACTGGATGTTCCAGACCTCATTACGGTATACATGGAACAAATAATCTATCTTCTATAGGTAAGAATATCTATCTATATGATGACCACTTTTTTCTGGCTTTTGTAATAATAGTTCATGAACTGTTCAAAGGGAATATCCCGTAACGCAAATAGATTATTAGGTAAATAATCAGTGGGTGGTTTAACTAACGATCCATACCTTTTTGTCGCTTATTCTTCTTGTTTTTATGTTGTTGTTCAAATTCATCTTCCCTCCATTTGCGATCAGCTTCACGAATGGCACTTTCAAGGATTGAAAAGAAATCGGAGCCATCCGGTAGGAGGTAACTTTGATAATTATTGGCATGAGGTGCATTGGTGTTATCAGTTTCAAACTGTGATTCTTCCACTTTATCAAATGATTTAATATCGAATACACAATTAAGTTGATCCATTCTTTCAAATCCAATTTCATCAGAAAACTTTCTACATTCATGATAAAACATATTCATGTAGGATTCATTATCCAATTGAAAATCAGGATAGTTATTTATCAAAAACTCTCTGTGTTGATTTTGAACAGTAGAATTCTCATCTCTATTATTCATGCTATACAAAGAAAAAATTATTTTTTGCTGATCTTCTTTTGAATATTTTCTTGGTGGAGTTGAAAAATCTTCTGTCATGATGCTTTTTCCATAATACTCTTTAGCCATAACAAAATATTCTTTTTGTTCTAGATTCAAATAATGACGGCCTTCCCAATGAGGATACATTTCTTCAAGTTGATGATCGTAAAGGCGCCCCATTAACTCCAAGGATTTTTCCATGTTATTTTTTTGATTTAATAACAATCGCATTCTATTTAAAACTTCGTCAGAAACATTTCTGATTGTTGATTCATCCGAAAAGTTAATACCATTAGTAATTCTCAATTGTCTAAACTCATCTTCTGAACTTTTCATTTTCTTGTGAAGAGCCAAAATAAAATAGGAACGATTATTTAATAAACCCTGAAGATTTCTTTCAATTTGCTTTTTCTCAAGTTCCCTCAGCACGGTTTCAATTTCGTTGTTGCTTACCATTTTATTTTGAGAAACAGTTACTTCAACAAGTTCAATTTTTTGATCTTTAGATAATTCCTCTTTATTTAAATTAGGATAATATTGATCTAAAAATCGATTCGCTTCTTTTTCTAAAATTTCTTCTGCCCGGTATATCAGCTCTATTTCTTTATCAATTCGATTTAATTTTTTATATTTACCAATTGAATCTTGATGAAACTCAAGTCGAGATTGCCATTTTTCTAATTGTATTTTTCGAATGTTAATATTTTCAAAGTTTACAAACATTCTTAAGGACTTTGCAGATTCACTTAATTGTTTTTTCTCTAAAGGAGTAAATCGACGCACAAACTTTTCTGTTCTTTCTTTTCTTTGTTTTTCTCTCCTAGCCTCTCCAAGTTCAATGACTGTTTTGTTGTATATTCTACGGTCAGAATTAATTTTTATTCTATCTGATTCTTTGCCTTCACGTTGCATCTGCCTTGCAACAAATCCCTCATGAATTGTTGGTAGTGTTTCTAACCCTCTATCTTTATTTGATAAATGTGTGATTCTTTCAGCTAATCCATTCTTCTCTAGAAAATGATTGGCATACTGAGCCCATTGTTCTCTCCAATACATGAGTTTTTCTTTTGTATTCCAATCTGTTAAATGGACAGCTTTCACTTGTTGCTTTCCATCAATTAATTCTTTCACTTTCAATTGTTTATTTCCCCATGATCCATTCTCGTTGAATGGACGGATCGTTAACATTACATGAAAGTGAGGATTTTCTTCATCATCACGATGGATCGATAAATCGGCCACCATCCCATCATTTACAAAAATGTCAGTACAAAATTGGATGGCTAATTGCTCTTGTTCCACATGAGATAATTCTTTTGGTAACGCTACATTGATTTCACGGGCCAGTTGAGCGTTCCATTGTTTTTCTTTTTTCTCGACTTCATTCCATAACTGTTGACGATTATAAACCCACTGAGGTGCATGACTAGGCGCAAGAATATGTGTAATCGGTTTCACTTTTCTTTTATAATACTTTTCCTCATTCGTTCTTTCATCTATCAATCTATCACCAGAACGATAGGCTGCAGCTGCAATCGTATTTTGTTGTTTTTTTCTTGAAATGATCTGATTGGAGAAATGATAGATGGCCATAGTAATCATCACCTCAAATTATTAATCACATGAGCATAGCGAATTTTCCAGACGCTTCACGAACTTGTCGCCTTCGAAGAAGGAGACAACGCACGATACCATGAATATGGTATATAAGTGCGCTCTTATCTCCCTTATTGGGACCATTATATCATTTCCCATCATTTGGTTCAAATGCTATAATATAGTAAACTATCTAAAAAGAGGTGCTAAAATGCCAAAACAAAATATAACGAATAAAATAACTGACATCGAAGAGCAAATCAAAAAATTAAAAGAAAAACAAAAACGAATACTTATCAATTCCCAAAGGGAAATTGGTAAGTACTTAATGGATAATTGGAGAATTCAAGATGTTAGTGAAGCCAAAATATTAATTGATTTATTTAAAGACCAAGTAAAGGTTTATTACGAGGTTGCTTCCTCTAACGAAGAGCCAGAAACAGATGAAACGAACAATTAAACCTTTGGGTGATAAAATGTCAAATGATGAGTTACATAAACTTGAGAACAAAATAAAAGCTTTGGAGCAAAAAAAGAAAGCCTTAGAATATAAAATCTCTAATGAAGATCGCCGGGAAAGAACAAGAAGGTTGATTCAAAAAGGAGCACTTTTCGAACAATACATGGAAAATGAAAAGGACTCTCTCACAGACACTGAAGATTTGTTAAAGGTTTTAGCTGATTTTAAAAATAGAAATACCGATTATATTTTAAGACAAATTCAAAAAATGAAGGAAGATCGAGAAGCGTATTAATTGAATCTCTATAGTTGTTAGTACGCTTTTCTTCTTTTACTACTCCCTTTTATTCTTGATTAATATCATCTATTAATAGAGATTAATCTGATAGGTTTAATTTTATTAAGCATTTGATTGGTTTATCATTATCTTTTTAGACGTATTTCATTTATTAAATATGAATTACGTCTAGCAAAATATTTTGATCTATAATCTAATTTTTTAAAAAGCGTTTAAATTTATGAATTCACTTAAATTATACGGAGATTTCTGATGCTTTCTGTAATTCATTGATGATATTTAAATAACCTTCTCCATCAACAGTAATTATAATCATGATGTTAGGTGATCAAATATTAAACATTAACTAATATCGGTTGTCTTTGTTTGATAAGAATCCTACCACTTTTCCCGGTCAATTGCACACTTATCTCCCTATTTACTAATACCCCACTTTTTTCATTGAAAGTGAAGATGAATTGATGTATTAAATAGGTTCAAAATTTGATGGAGTTTTTCAATTATAATTGTGTTGTTTGGAACAAAAAAAGCACCCCTTAGGATACTTCGAATTACATAAAATTTTCATTCTCCAGGTTGTCCTATATCTCTCCCTCTTTTCTTCATTAACCTCATTTTCCTATCAAATAGAACTTTTAAGGTGAAATGTAATGACGAGCCTCCATAAAGACAACTCAAGGGTGAAGCCACATAAAACCTTATAAAGAACTATTAAAATTATATAAAAGTATAAATTTACACATAAAAACTCTTAATTTACAAAAGGCAAAAAAAGAAAAAAACTGAACTAGTCGGAGCAATAGAGAACATACAAAACTCAAGTACATGATTTAATAAAATAGGTATATCGACTTCCATATGTTTTTAATGGAACATTACCCCTTTTCATTGACTTTTGTTTCCTTCCGCTGTCTCCGAATAATCATAGGACCTGTTTTTTTGCCGTTTTTGATGTTTTGCAGATACCTTACAAGATAACTTTCCGTAATCCTTTCAGGTACATACCCTAAACGGGTCCGAATAATATTTTCTACCACAAATGCTTTTTTTGTGTAATACATATAATCACGGCCTGTTTCTTTTTCCACCTCTATATATTCTGTAATTCCTTCCTTCCCTGCCTGGTGAAAAACGTTCATAAGATGGTACATATTATTTCGTTCTTTTCGGATCATTTTCAGCAAATTCAACAGCTCAAAGGTAGAGAATTTCATCATTTCAGGTGTGGTCTTATCAATAAAGCCATCTAATGCAAAATCACGAAATCGAACGTATAACCTTTCGTGATTTTCTTTCACAATCCTGATATCAATATTCATGCAACAAAAATCACAATAGTAATACTGATGATCTATTCTTTCGGCATGACTGCCGCAATATGGACAAGTTTTCAATTCCAATCCTCTCCTTGATCCTGTTTTTTTGAACTCTCTACTCAATCGGGAAATCCCCTTCCCTATTCCTGATACGAATAGGTGCATCAGGGAAAATATTGGTTGATTTTTCTCTATCTTTAATTCTTTAAATCTCATACTCTTAAAGGTTTTCAGCTCAGCATATGTCCAACAAACATCACCTTCTTCCTCGAATCATCTATGAAGGGTTTTAGTTTGCTGTGGCAACCATCCAGCAAACTTTATGCCTGCTTTCATCAAGAAAAAAACCAATGTTTAATTCCACCATCCGAGAGCATCACCGGCTACAATATAGCCTGTGTTGTTCTCTTATATTATTAAAATGAAAAGTACTCTAGGTATCTGGATTCTTATTACTTGTATCAAACAACTTCAATCACTTCCGTATGGATATTTCGACGAATAGTTCACATTCTTGAAACGATTTAATTTATAATGATCTTCAATATTAAAGTCTTTAGAAACCATTTTTTTTGCTTGTTCTTCGTTTTTGGCGCACGAAAAATGATATCCTTGGAAGCCTTTTGCAAAAAACAAGCTGAAAAACCTTCATATTTTTTCATTCCTTTTGTTAGTGTAATAAGATTTTAGATTTATCCTTTCACCGGCTGCAGATCAGCCGGTGAAAGGTGGGATTTTGATTTAATGAGTGAGTATTTCCTTTTAGTTTTCGTCTTCTGACTTTCCCTTGGTGTCCCCTAAAATATAATCGGCTGCTTTCTGTGCTTGAGCAGCTGCTTGTAAAACCAATCGACTTTCTTTTTTTAGAGCTCTCAGCCATGAATCGATATAGCTAGCGCTATTCTCGATAGTGCTGTTATCAATTCCGGCCATACCACACAACATTGCCGCACCCATCTCAGCGACTAACTCTTCTTTAGAATAAACCTCATCCCCGAATGCAACACCTTGTGTCGTGATGCCTGGACGAGCTAAACGGTTTTGATGTCCGGTAGAATGCACCATTTCATGAAAAAGGGTGCAATAATGTTCCTCCGGAACCTTAAAATCTTTGATAGGGGGACAATTAATTTTATCCCATGTCGGGTAATAGACTGCCTTACCCGAATTAAATGTGTAGTCTGGTGCGTTGATATATCCTTTAAAAATTCCCTCGGCTTTTTCGATAGGGTTATGGTCAAAAGTTTCAATCCTTCTTTTACTTTCTAAGCCGGTACACTGTCTATTTATCTCCCAAACTCGATAATAGAAAGGCTTGGCAAAAGTCTTTTTCTCCCCTGTTTCCTCGTCTTCCTTCTCTTTCCAAAGCCAATAGACAATGACATGGGAATTTTTTAATTCCTCTTTTTTAATTCTTCCACCCGCTTCTAAAATTTGTTTTTTGGAAGCATATTCCCCTGGATCCACCAGAAAAACATTGATTCCCCGGTATGGTTTCTGTGTTTTCCAGTTAACCGCATTGGAATTGGTCCATGGCTGGCGCCATGGTACGACGCCCTTTTCTAATTTTTCGATGATTTTTTCCGTAATGATTTCATAAACGCCTTTTGTCATTTTGCTTTTCCTCCTTTGATTTTTAATGGGTTTAGATGTTTGCTTTTAATTTTTCTTTTTCCTTTTGACTTGCGAAGCGAGTGAGTTCCCCAAAGGGGGATGATTTTTCCCCTTTTGCAAGTAGAACGAAAAACACGCATAGGCAATGGGTCAAGGGTGCTCTTGGCACAAAAAGTTTTTTGCTGTTGCGATAGTGCCCTTAAGCAAAAAACTTTTTTGCCCCTTGACCGATTGACTAGCCTTCTTAGCTTCCAGCCGGTGAGGTTCGGGTGTCCTGCCGGCTGGAAGGTTAGAAGACTTGCGCTGTTTTACGATTCGGAAGGCAAAAGGAAAAATCAACAATAAAAGCAGCCGTTCCGGCTGCTCTCCTTTTGTCTTTTATTCTCTTGATCTTTTAATCTTTTGATTTTCCGAACTTCGGCTCGTTCGGTATGGCGGCGTCAGCCGTAAAGGGAACAGGAACCTACGGAATGTAGGCGTGAGCCGTACAGACCGTGGTTATCGGTCCATTTAATACCGAAGCGACACGTACGGAATGACAGAAAGGGTGCTTTTTCCTTTCTGATCAGTCCGTAGTGCTGCCGCCCAAAGTCTTCGGTTTACTGTTTACCTAAGATGATAAATTTCTTATTTCTGATGAAAAAACACAGCCTTAAGGCTGCACGATTGGAAAAGGCTGTAGAGGGACAAAGTGATATCAAAGGTTTTTGTAACATACTCCCTAAATTACGGGAACAAACGTTTCTAAAGTATGTAGAAGAGGGGGAAATAATGAATAAAGTTCATTAAATTCATGGTATGAGGCAATGGAATGGCCTTCATGCCGGAATCCATAAAAATGTTGAAGGATCTTTAGGAGGATCCTCATAAAACTCCAAGACCTAATCTTGATGAAACGAAATGTATTTGGCAATTAAAAATGCTATAAACGGCAGTATAATCACATACCCCAGCAGAAGAAATTGATATGTAAAATTTATGTAAATCCATTCTTATTTTGTCCTTTTATGTGTTATGATTTGGAAAAATTATGAATATGGGGTGGGTTAAATTTCTATTAAATCCGTTTTATTTCAAAATTTGATTTTAGTCATTGGTATTCATTGTATTTATAAGTACAATGAACTTATGAGATATGAACGGTACATATCTCTGGAAAGAAACGGACTTTTGGTGAATGGTAATAGTTTGGTTGACATTAAGTTTTTAGGGATACGTTTGTTTGATATTGATATTACCAACATTTTTATTGCTGCTTATATTTTCCGCACATTAGGAATATTGTTTGTAATGGTTTCAGCAGGAATATTAGTTAGAAAACTATTAATTAGTAAAGTATTAAATAGAAAATCTATTAAAAAAATCACTGAGGCTTAATCAGTGATTTTTTTATTGAACTAATTTCCCCGTTTGTTGAAGAAGGAAAAGGCTGTCTTCACAAAGCTATCTTTTCAGACTATATCCTTTCAGGAATGCTGCCCAGTTAGTCGAATAAGAGCGTCAATATAGATAAAAATTTTCTCCAAATTGTGAAAATTGTCGAACGGTTACTGAGTACACTTTGTCTTCCATATTGTACAATTAGGACAAGGTTTAGGTTTCCAAAATCTGGAGGTTTTTTATGAGGAAAATGAAAGTATTGATTCTGACGGTTGTGTTTCTTTTGACTATGGCTCTGCCAGCAATGGCGCAAAGCAATTCCTCTTTAAACAAAAGCTCTTTTAAAGGTGCTTCATTCTACGGTTCAGAGGGTACTGTCGATACCTATGTAGACCTTTCTACTAACTTTGAAGAAAAGGATTCTTACATCCTCTATTTCCAAACCTACGATAATGAAAAAGAAGAATACTATTATGGCAGCGCTGTAGTACCAGCAACTAATGTGATTTTTGATGTTAACAAAGGTACGGCCAAGGTTAATACGATAGTAGATGTAAATAAAGTTGATTTTATTTGCGATGAAGAAGGAAATTGCACTGGCGATGAAACTCCTGCTGGTAGTAAGTCTATCAATCTTACCTGGGCATTCAATCCAAAGAGTTATTCTACCTCAAAATACTCTGAGAAAAATGTACAGATCGATTTCGACCAGTACATCAAGCTTTCTAAGGGTACATTCAAAGATTATAATAATGTCTCGGTCTCCGGAATCGTAGATGGTAAGAGAACCGATAGTTTTGAGAATTCCAGTGCAAGTGTATCCACTGGTTCTTCTTTCGCAATAATTAAGTAAACAATCCGCTAAAAAAATAAAAAAGACCTAAACCCTTTGAAAATGCCATAAAAGGCCGGTTAGTCATTAACCGACCTTTTATTTTGTCAATAGGCTCATAAATTCGATCCCTTGTTTTACCTGACCGGGTGCAAAAGTTAAAAATGGCCCCCTTAGTTCAACAAAAAAAGGGTTGTTACTACCCCCATTGTACAGGTATTGCATCAGTAAGCTTAAGAACAATAATTTTTAAGGAGAGACTTATATGTGCTTTTATTAGAGCCTAGTTTGGAAAACTAGTCTTATTTCTAACGGCATCCATAGTACTAAATAGAATGTTTTCTAACTATTACAGTAGTTCACTTTCTATATAAATAATTTCTCCAGAAAATACTCCGATATTGTCAAATACTACATGTCTATACAATATTTTTACCATTATTTTCATTTCTTCACTGCTTGCTGCTATTATTACAGCTTGCTCTTCAAGGGCATTACCTTACATGGTTACAATAAATCTTTTTCTCTTTTGTTTTTGAAATAATTTCATAATTCACCTCAAAATGAAAATATACTAAAAGTATATACCGCCTGCTTTACCAGACTAATAAATCAAAAACTTTCGTAAATTAATGACAACAATAGATGATAAAATTTTCATTAGGTTTAGGTAAAAGATCATTATTGCATACATAATGAAAATGGAAATTTAATCTGTACTGTTTAGTTACTTTATTAATGAAATCAAATTTTATTTATTATATGATTTATTACAGGGAGTGGCTGTAATGATGAATAAAAAACAGATTTCTGATACTTTTTATTATATAGAAACAAAGGACAAGTCCGATCGAGTGATAAGAACAGTTGTATTCAGATTAGAAAATAACTTTTATAAAGCATTTTCTTCTTATTTTCCAAATGGTAATGAAAAAATAGTAGGGTTTGCTTCAAGTAATGATGATAATAGTGCTATTTCGCTAGCGATAAAAGATTTAGAGAAAGAATTGAATTTAGAGAAATACAAAGAGTCCCTACGCATTAACCGTATCTGCGCTCAGAATACTCTATTAGAGCCTCTGCGTAAGGTCTGCCATTAAGGACACCGAATGCAATCTTTTCTGGAAGTGGTACCATAAGACCGTTTATACTCATTAATAGAATGTTCTCAACCCAACCGTAAAGGTCCATAGGTAAAATATACGCTACTGCGTTATCACCTTCTTTTACAGTAGCTAATGGCGTTCTTCCTCCCCAGTGCATACCTACAGTAAGTACCTCGTATATTACTCTGCTTGCATGCTGTGAAGTTGCGATAGGTAATTCTTTATGCTTGTTAATATCCTTGTAAATGTACGCTCCTGCAATATTTACGATATACTTTTCCATTGGAGACCGCCTTTATATGTCTTAACGATATATATATTTTAAACAATTCGGCAGCTATCCTATTTTTATTACGGTTTAAAATAAATTTATGTCGTTCCAGTTGTGCCCTTTTGTATATACAATCCCTTATGTCAAAATAAAAAAGGAATTAGATGTTCAATCATCTAATTCCTTTCTCTCTTCTTGTCTTCTAAAAATTCCCTAAATTCTTCTTTCGTTATACTTGACTTCATTGCTTCCTTTACTAATTCAATCCACTCTTCAGGAAGAGGATTCTTATCAAAATCTTCTTTTGTTGAAATGACTATCCTCCTTTTTACTCAATATTACCAAAATTTAATAAGTTAGCTAAAACTAAAAGGAGGACAACAATACGGGTTAAATAGCAAATAAGCACTCGATTTGAGCCAAGAGCTCGACCAATACATAAAATATATGTCAATAATGCTGCCCAAAAGGAGATCTAATTAAAAATCTGACACTTCAGTTTCATACTTCTTCTTTTACTAAACTGCCAAATTCGTTGTAGAAGAACTTCTTTAGTAATAATGATGATTTAATGGAATACATAGCTTGTTCGGCTCCAAATCTAATTATTGTTCTTTCTAATTCCATACCTATTCTCTCCAAGAGCTTACAAGAAGACTTATTTGCAGTTCGTGTTTCAGCAACTACTTTTGAAAGATTTAGTTCATTTAAAGCAAAATTAATTAACACTTGAACCACTTCAGTTGCATAACCTTTCCCCCACCAAAAAGGTCGAAATTGATATGAATTTTCGAGGTAAGCGCCTTCGTGGTGAGGGTCAAGAGAAACTAAACCAATAAAATTATCTGTTTGTTTTTCTCTAACAACCCAATAAAAAGAGTCATCACTTGAAATAAGCATTTCGTCTAATACATCTTTTATCGAATCTTCCTGACGTATGCCACCAAGAAACTTTCTTACTTCTTGATTTACATATAATTTTTTTACATCAACATAATCCAAATTATGGAAGATATTAACAAAACATCTTTCTGTTTCAAATAAATAAATCCCTCTCCTTTAATGCCTAAATTATGGCATACACCCCTCACGTAATCTATTGCTATATATTTGTCCTTCTGGAACTAAACTGCCAGTTCAATAAGAAAAAACATTACCGATGTTCCAGTAATGCACCCTGTTGAATAAGAAAAGAACATTAAAGAATAGTTATTACTTGTTATTTTCAAGTGTGAAATTTTCTACTTTTCCGTTCCATTTGACTTCAATATTCATTATATCTGAACTTGTGGTTGATTCTTTTATTGGTGGATTTCATTTTCTTTGAATGAACCATTTTTTTGTAATTCAATACACCCCATACCACAAGAATAATTTGGCGCTTTAATTTAAACTCAAGTTTTTTTGCAGCCTTACTATCTTTTCCTTTATACTTTAATTCGAAATTTTTCATTTCACTTTCACCATTCTGGTTTCTAAATCTATTTTAGCTATCCAGTTTTCACTTTCCCCAATAAAATTAATGGTTCTTTTGTTTGCTGACATGCCACAAGGATAACTACCAATAGACTAAAAGAAACCGTAATAATTTCCTCATTTCATTCCCTCCGTAGTCACCTCAATTTTACCATATTTGTCCAATAGAAGAATAACTTTTATTTAACTAGACTCCCTTTAATACAATAAGCCCTGCTTGATAATTATGCATAAATATAAGCATCTATATAGATTTCCCTTAAGTAATAATTCAAAATGATTAATATACATACTGCCAAAACCTACATCATTTAATTGCCAGGAACAACGAAAATAGAAGAGATAGAATGACTATTATGGAAATTTACATTATCTCGCTAGAATAGGAGGAATTTATTTGCATTTTATAGAAATACTTGGGAGAAAAGTCATTAAACGAGGGGGATTTGAATGGATTTTTCGGTTCTTATTTTAGGGTTGCAATGTTTCTTGTTCGTAATGGGCGGATGCTTGATTTTTTTCATCCTAGTGTTACTTTTCTCCAATAAATTCACAAGGAGTACATTAGATCAAATGGAAAATGAAGATAATGAATATAAAATAATGAATATAACGGTGAACAGTTTTTAGTGTTTCCGCTAGTTAAATCATTTAGCCCTTCTAGCAAAATGTAAACATTAGACACTTAGTTGAGAAGGGCTGTTATATGGTTGAGTGCAAACCAAACAGGATTAACCACAAGGATAATCCTTCCCAGCGTTTCCCATTTCATATCTTAAATTTTTAGAGAATAAACGGTGTCGTAATAGACATCCGAAAAATCGAAGTATTACCTATTCACAATAAAAAACTGGATATCGCTGTAATCGTTCCAGTGCGTATGATTAATATGGATTTCCTTCACCATTTTTCACCTATTTAACGCATGTAAGTATTTTATTATAAGGACAATCTACATCTGCCCCTTGTATTGGCCCCACCTACGCCAGATACGCTGACGGCCACGCATGCCATCCAACCCATTATCAATTATAACGGAAAACGCTTACATTTTCAAATTTTAATTGAATTTTCAGAAATAAACTTATAGTTTTATATTTGTTGTTATTTTATGAATAAGTGGGCAAAGTCCAACCTCTGTCCCCCCAGGTCAAACACTTTTACATCACAAAGGGATCCATTTATTTAAAATTAGTATAAATGACGTTTGCTTTCACATCATGCACAATCAAAACCTTGTAATTCTTATGTGCCACCACAGTTCTATTACCTTCAAATTTAAAATGAGTCTTATTTTCTGTTATATTTACAATGACTGAATTTTCATTTACCTTCTGAACAATCCCTTTGATTGCTATCTTAAAAAGAATACAATCTCCCATTTCAGCTATTTCTTTTGCCTTGAACATCATTTTCCCCTCCACAGGGAAGTACAGTTAGTGCCCTTTCCTTCCTAGATGGCTTTCCTTATGAACTCTATTCCTTCTTCGCTTGATGTATGTTGATTTGTAATTTTTTCTTAATTAAAGTTAAAAGGGGCAACTTTCTTTCCTCCATTTCAGTTCTTTTTCATATTTAAACCCGTATAAATATTGATTAAAAAGATAATAGCCTGCCTCCTCAAGAACGATAAATAGAGAAAAAACAATAATCCAAATCCACATGTATTAACCCCCTTTCAGAAAATACCTCCTATTGCAACCATCAAAGATAAAGCATCCATTATGATGTTAAGATTCTATTTAACTAACTTTTATTAGTATTTTAACAAAATTATGAATATTAGGATAGATAACTAGTAATTTTTATTTTGTATTACGAAATATTTTTAAGTCATGTGTGGATTATCTCGTCTTTTTACTTTTTATCCTGTTAATTCCTATCCTGCCAAATAGTAAACCGCTTGGAAATCCTTAGAATATCCAAGAACTTCACCTATTCATTCACACTAAAGATAGAAAAATAGCTTGGAAATCCAAGCTACAAACGTTAACAACTTCACCTTAATCCTCTTTCAATCGTTCCTTCTCCTGTTCACAAAACTTTTGAACTGTTGATTTACTCCAATAAGGGATACCTGCAAGTTTAACATCCGCTTTTGGCAATTTACCTCGAGTATAATACACATTTAATTTTCGTCTATCATAATTTAGCCCATGCTCCGATAAAAAATCAGCAAACTGCTTCTGATTAAAATAATCAGCAGGTGTTTCTTGGAGAATGGAGTGGGTCGGTTTTTGAATTAAATACGTATCCTCTCTAAAGAACTGACTCATTATTTCTAACGCAAATTCAAGCCATTCATTCTCTAAATGGTGATATATTAATCCGATATTAAAGCTTTCCTTTTCGGGTGCTTCAAAGAACCAGGCTAATTTTAAAAATACAGCTTCAACGTCTGTTAATCCTTTCATGGCTTCTTCCATCAATAAGATGTTCTCATAAGCTTTTAATTTACCTTTAAATTTCGGGAACTTTTCAACGATTCGTTTAGTGGAGCGCTTCACCCAATCTCCTCCTGTTGACTTAGTCAACACAATCATAAAATAAAATATTGACTTAGTCAACATCAAAACAGTGAATATATTGTTTTTTAAGCGGCGTTCATGCCCAGCATGATGAAACCGTCTTAATGGGTATCCATGCCCTAAATAAGAGGAAACCATACAAAATATAAAAAACAAAAAAGAGAATTCCTTCTCCTTTGAAGCTACATTTTACCTTCTGCTTTCATGCTGAAATAACTCAGCATTGGCATTACATAATCATTGGAAAGCACGAAATAGAATGACATGTACCGCTAAACAGCAAACAGACTTACATGCAGTATTTTCGCAGGTGGAAACCGCTAGAACCCGACACGTACCAACTAAAAAGGGCTCTCGTTTCCTTCTTTTTAGTCCTTAGTTCTTCATTTTTTGTAACTTTTTAGGTTGTTTTGTCATATGTATTCCAATTGTGTAAAATTTTTCGCATAATAATAATTGCGTAGAAAATCGATTTTATCGAATTTAACAGTTAAAGAAAAATAGGGGATTGGATGATGGTTAGCGAGATCGAGAAATTAGACGACCGAATCAATCAATTAAGAGAAGAATTGATTCAAATTGCAATAGCAACGGGCTTGAAGTTTGTGAAGTTTTTTAAGCGCTCTTCTTAAAAAAGTTCACAAAGTTTGCGAAGCGTTAGCGTAGCACCCTTGACTGCCCTTATGAGCAAACGATTAAAATAAAGAGAACAAAGAAGGAGATTACTAGGGCCCGAGCGTATAATGCGATCCAACGGGCTCCGTTGGCTGGGTTTGGGCGAGGAGCCCAAGGTCTTAACATGTCTATGTCATTTGCCCCTACAAACCTGTACTAAATATCAGGCAGGCAAATGGTTTATCAACACTCTCTTATTTGTTAGAAATATGTTAAATTCAAGTTAAACACTACCTTAACAATTCATTCATACTTTGTTCATTACTTGGTGCTAAGATATCTTTACTCCCATTCTTGGATGATCCGGCATAGCCGGATAATTAAGCTTTGCTGAAACATAAGGGCGACGAATATGTCTATAATATGTTTACAGTTGTTAGCCAATGGGGAAGATAATCATGAGAACTTGGAAAAGGAGGAATGAAAAATGAATGTTCCATTAACATCAAAGGAAGTCATTACTCACATCCAGAAGTTACAGAGCGAAGGGCAATCTCTAAAGAAAAAAGAGGTAAAACAACTATATCCTGATTTAATGCGGAGTGCTTTGTATTACTACCCAAGTTGGCAACATGCCTTAGAAGAAAGTAAAACAGCTTAAAATTAAAACATAAAAAAAACATCATCTCTGTTAACTCCCATGGGATGGTTTCAGACTGTCGACAAATCCAGAAAATTATGGGTTTGCTGGCAGTCTTTTTGTATAATTGAGGTATAGATAAGTATTTGAGGTGGATGAAATGCTAAGTAAGAATACACAGATAAATCGTGACCAATTAGAAATGATAGCTTTAGAACAACTTGTACCTCCAACCCATTTGGTACGCAAGTTAGAAGCTTCTATTGATTTTTCATTTATCTATCCACTGGTCCAAGAAATGTACTCCACTAAAAGAGGACGTCCAAGCATTGACCCTGTGATATTAATTAAAATGGCTTTCATCCAATATACCTTCGGTATTCGCTCTATGCGCAAAACTATTGAAGAAATTGAAACAAATATGGCTTATCGTTGATTCTTAGGCTTTGGATTTTATGATAAAGTACCTCACTTTTCTACCTTCGGTAAAAATTACGAACGACGTTTTAAAGATACAGATTTATTTGAACAGATATTCTATCGGATTTTGAAGGAAGCCTCAGATAAGAATTTGATTAATAGCGAGCATGTATTTATTGATTCAACACATGTTAAAGCAAGTGCAAATAAACATAAATTCGAGAAGAAATTAGTTAAAAAAGAAACGAAGGCATATGAAGCGAGACTTCAAGTAGAGATTAACAAAGATCGTGAAGAACATGATAAAAAACCATTTCCACCTGATAAATTTGAGAAAGAGGAATTTAAGGAAATAAAACAAAGTACTACTGATCCTGATAGTGGTTATTACGTAAAAGACGAGCGTACGAAACAGTTCGCGTACTCATTCCATGCAGCCTCTGAGCGAAATGGTTTTGTATTAGGGGCAATTGTAACACCAGGGAATGTCCATGATAGTGTCATTTTCGAACCACTGTTGGAAAAGGTTATCGAGAAACAAGGGAAACCTTCTGCGGTTGCTGCTGATGCCGGATATAAAACACCTGCTATTGCCCAATACATATTTGAAAATGATATGACGCCAGCCTTACCTTATACTCGCCCTCGTACGAAAGAGGGTTACATGAAAAAATATGAATATGTTTATGATGAATACTATGATTGTTATATCTGTCCGCAAGGACAAGTATTAAAATATGCAACTACGACGAAAGAAGGATATCGTCAATACTTCTCTAATCCGATTAAATGTGAAAAATGTCCATTGCTTTCAAAATGTACGCAAAGTAAAGAACATAAAAAACTCATTCAGCGTCATGTCTGGGAACACTATATAGAAGAAGCCGAATACCTTCGTTCTACACAAGAGAATAAAAGCATTTACGCAAGACGCAAAGAAACAATTGAACGTGTTTTTGCAGATGCTAAGGAAAAGCATGGTATGCGTTGGACAACCTTAAGAGGCCTAAAAAAATTGTCCATGCAGGCGATGCTTACTTTTGCTGCAATGAATTTAAAAAAGATGGCCACCTGGACATGGAAAAGTCCAGAAATGGCCTAATAATAGATATAGAATAGGTCTAACTTTTGCTCTTTCCAGCAAAAAAACAGTAAAAAGGCACCCGGATTAGATCTTCCGGATGCCTTTTGTCTACAATCTGAGGCCATCCCATGGGATGGTTTTTGTTTTGTGTCTTTTAAACAGCTTGTAAAAGAAAAGGGTGATTGTACTTTAATTATTTCGCTTTAAGTTTGTCTTAAGTTGGCTATTGTTTTAATAAAGTAATAGGATTATAGCCTAACAGGGATAAAATCTGTAAAATACAAAGCAATCTCAACGTAAGGGAAAAAGATATAACAGTTTGCTCTTCTTTTAGTCTTTAAGGTCTATTTTTAAGGCTGCTAGGAGCTACTCCCAGCAAAAAGTATTAGTTACATATGCAACTAATTTGTACACGGGATTGCTGCGGCGATCCTTTTTGTCGCTTAATTAAGATGGATGCATTTTTTTAACATGATTCTAGACTCGTCCCATTCAAAAATTATAAGAAAAAAGGATACGTAATGAATGTGACAATTGAAATACACTACAAGGCTAGCAGCAAGTTAATGCAGAGAGCAAGTCTTCCACTAAGAGGTAAGCGGCCGGAATTTGTTGCTTATCACTGGTGGAAACAAATACAAAAGGAAATGTCCTATCTCGCAGCATTGGAGCAAGTAACCGTTAAACAACTAACCCCCCGAATTACTATACCGAAGGTGAATTGATCCTTGCCATGAAAACGCCGGTCAGGTATTGGACGATAAAGAAATATGTAAGGTCTTAAAATCCGTTTCTGGATTACGTACATATTTAGCAGAATATGAGATAAGAGAATTAAAAGTTAGAGGATTTTCTGTACAACAAAAAAGAAGAAAATGAACTGCGTGTTCGCTTTTGAAATATAAAATCTGAAATAAATAAAAAGCAACTGTATTTTTGCTCAGTAAGAACTCAAAGAGAGGTTTTGATGGGAGCTTTGGGGGTATATATAGATTAGCAGGGCTTCTAGCCTTGTACAATTTTCCTAACCAAAGGAGATGGTTCAATTGAATGAGCGCAGCCGATGGGATAAAGAAAGTAACGGAGTTCGAGGTCCAGGTGACAAGGACCAGTCATGGGTGGGCTCTGCCGACATAAAGCCCATGACATGAAACTTACGAATCGTGACAGATAGGAAAGGGACTTCCGAAAGGAGACTTGTACTATGAGGGCACGGAACCGTAAGCGTAAGCGTAAAAAAGTTTTTCTAAGGCAGGAGTTACGACCTTTTGTTGAGATTGAAGTTGTACGTCACCCAGAGCTTATGCTCGAAGGTACAGCATTGAATCCTACAATGAAGGAACTCAAACTTTAACAACGGCTTTTTAAGCTAACCGAGGAAAGACTTTGTTACTGTAAGGGTGGGAGCGCTCTTGTAGTAGTAAAGTCTTTTTTCGTTATTTTTGAATTTATATTCGTTACACTTTAATTAAAACAACAAAAATAAAACAACCAATTTGGTTGCATCAGACTGTCAACAAATTCGAATTAGTTGACAGTCTTTTTTCTTACGATTAGTAAAAATCAATTTTCAAAAGTAATTAAAGTTTTTAAAAATTGGTCTGCGCCAATATACCATGGGTTAAAGAAGCGGTTATCATATACTATATGGGCCCCAAAATAATTGGACCAAAGAAAATGGACTAGATAAACAAAAAGTAGGGGGAAAACAGAGTGAGTGAAGTTATTGTGAATGTTAATCAGAATTTCGTAGCACAAGGAGAAAGTAAGTCTTACTTTGATGGTGGGTTGCTGCGGACCAACAGGCAGATTTTTTTTAATGGAATATAATGAACAAGTGTAAGCATGAAAAACGGAAGGGAGAGTTAATTCATTCTACAACAAACTATTCGATATTATACGAATTATTCAAGATTTCATAGTTTAGTTTCGTGATCATGGTCAATGTATTCCACCATTTAATCACCCTATGAGTTAATTACGCTGTTTATAACTCTTAAAAAAATGAGTTGTAAACAATTAGCTATTACTGATTTATGATTTAGAATAAGTTTTCCCAGAAAAAAAGGCTTACAGAAATGGAAGTCGTATGCCTTTTTTATTGGAGATAGATTGTTATTAGGCTCTAATTTATTCCGAATATTGGATACTAAACTTCAATTTCCCCCACACAATTACAGATTTCCTCAATCTTGTAATCATGACATGACATGAATTGCAATACTCCATAGCTGTCAATATTCCACCATCTCTCTGGTTGGCGCATTTATAGTTTAAACATATTCCGCCATCTAGCTCCTCACAAAATAGCAATGAACCATACCCGCACTCGGGACATTTATAATAAATTTCTTTTTGAATATTATATTTTTCATAATTACAGCTTGTACAGTAACACCTCTGGGGATAAGGAAGATTGTTGTATTCTATATAAAAACTGTATGTGCCACATGAGTAACAAACACCCCTCTTATATTCAGAATTAATGCTTTTCAGATACTGTTCTAACCCCATATCTATTGTAAATATTTCTCTCAATTTACGATCAATAGGAGAGTAACTTCTGTCAGTTTTAAGATAATAAAACGCAGGAGTTAACAAATGATGGCTCAACCGTAAAAGAATCTCACGAACTTCTCTTCTGTTTACTTCAAAACAGAAATGTTGAATTTTATTTCTTAATCGAGCAGCCTGTTCGGAGTATATTTTTGTATTACCTTTAAAGTTTGGAACGTACTTCTTTACGGCTTTACACAAAGCTGATACTTCTAAAGACTTACAATTATATAATTCCTCCATCGTGGGTTTAAGTGGATTAATACATTTTTCAAATAGATTATTTTTATCAAATGCGTATATTGGATCAATTCTAAACAACATTTCCTTAAGTAGTATCTCTGCTGCATGACAAAAATCCATAACTGCCCTTTTATAATCATAAATTGCAGTTGTTAAATTATCATTTTTTTCTGCCCGCTCTAAATGTTCCAAACCATGCTGTAACGAATCGTAGGCATTTTCCCAAAGTGAAACGCTTATCAAGTTAAACCACCCTCCTTTTTTAGACTAATTATTAATAATTATACAATATTTTTAAAAATAAAATTTATAGTGATGAACTTTTAAAAAAAAGTTTCTTAGTATTGGTGAGTATTATTATCTAGTAAAAAAACTACTGCCTCCATGCTAAACGCAAGGAGGCAGTACGCTCTTTGTGAGTGTTCGAGTTATTTGGAACTTGGATTAAGATTCTTATAATAAAACCACTCTCGCCCTTTATTAAATTTATTAAGTTGATTATCTTCATAAATTATTTTCAATAATGGGATAAATTCACTTTCCAGAGTTGAGTTCCGGTCCTCAGGATCAATTAAAGTATTAGATATAAAATGATACGCTAAGATTCTCAGTCTAGTTAGATCTGATTTTAAAAGATTTGTGATGCAATCAATATATAATTTCTTGAAGATTTCTTTTTTAGGATAATTCAGATCTTTATAATAAGACCCATAAGCAATAGCGCTGTTACTTCTTAAAATATGTTCAATAGGTTTGAACTTTTCATCTCTATCTTCTAAGTGATAAAAATTATTGCTTAACAATATTTCGTGTAATAAAAATCTATTGTTTGTACTATTCTCAATTAGAGTTCTGAATAAATAGCGCAAAAAGTAATCTATATAAGTATTATTTTTTCCAATTTTACTTTCACTTATTTTTTCTAGATTGTCAGATAGGAAGTTTATAAGGTGAGTATGAATAACATCTTCCATAGGCATCCCCTCAACAAGTCTAGCAAAGTAGTTTGCTGCAATTTTTCCAATTGTTTCACTAATCCTTGTATCTTCTGTACTTATAAACTCAGATATGCACTTTTTAAATTTTTTAAAATCTTTCAAGTCATTAAACATTACTTTACATAAACTCTCAAGGTATACACCTAATTCATACTCTGAAATTCTTTCTAAATTTCTTCCTAGAACTTTACACTTTTTATCAGTCCTAGCATTAATATGCAAAAGAAAGTACAATAAACCGAAAGTTTCTTTTTTATTTAAGTTGAGTTCCTCACTTTCTAACAATTTACGGAATATTATCCCTTGACATTTAACGCTTGTCTTTATTGCAACAAAGAATAATTGTTCTTTTCCATTATCGCTGTTTAAACCGTTTGAAATCTCTTGAGTTAACATTTCAATATTATTTTCAATATCTGTGTCTAAGTAAAGTAATTCATAAATAAATAACTCATCTTTTAACTCAATAAATGATTTTCTTAATAGTGAAAATGCCGACCAATCATTTTCCCCTATAAAATGCAATAATATTTTAAAAGCCCAATATAATGGAAAAACGAATTCAATGACTATATCTTTACGGTCCTGAAATAAACCTTTTCTTTCTATAATTCTTTTACTTGCAAGGTGTACTGAACGCAATTCTTCATAACTATGATTTAAGTTTTGAAATAAGCTATTTGTTTCTTCTTCAATATATGTCAACTTCTTATTATCAATTAAAAAACTTACAACTTGATCAATTTCATTATCGATTTTAGCATCTTTTTCATTAAACGACAGAACCCTTGTAGAGTATTGAATCATTTGATTTTTCTTCACTTTAGAGTACCTTGTTATAAAATCGAAATAACAAATATTATACAATTCTTTTTCGTTATCACTAACAGTATTTGCGTAAACATAGCAAATCAAAGGATTTTGCATTAACATTTTAATATTATTATTAATATTTATATTATCAGGAAGTTCATCAATAACATTTGTATCTATATCATGATTGCCTAGTATTTTGTAACACACTTTATTTTTATTGTTAACTGTACTCATATTAACAAATAAATTAAGAGCGTCATTTTCGGAATTATTTGAAAAACAATAAACTTTCAAGAAATCACTATTGTCCATTATCAAATATTGATCTAGTTCATTTATTGATATACACCAGCTTAACCAATCATTGTTCGTATAACTCTTTATTGTTTCTTTTATATAATCATAATTCGTTGGATTTGAAATACATAAAACGTGTAGATCATCAATAATAAAAATGACCCTAAAGCTAAATCCCTTTCTTTCAAGATTAATTACATAACTATTAATTTCAGACAAACTAGTAAATTTGCAATCTAAAAAATGGTTAAGATTAAATAATACTGCTTCTTCAAATCCTTTCTCTCTTATGTCACTAACGGTTAAAGGGATTCTAATCGAATAGCTATTTATTTCTTTTTCTATACTATGAGATGATAAGATAGTTTTTAATAAATGGGTCTTCCCTGCTCCAGATTCACCGGTAATCATAAGGACTTTGTTAAATCTCTCGTTTAAAAGTGTAAATATCTGGAATAATGATGGTTTAAAACTTTTTGTGATTTCATTATCTGGTAATTCCGCCAATATTAAATTGATCTTCTTACGCATACTAGTCCGATATTCGTCGTAGGAAATATCGAAACCATTAAATTCCAAAAGTTTATCAATTATTCCTTTCTCTCTTACCAAGCTATTATCACCGTAAGCCCTTGCAAATTCACTAATATGTAATATAATTTTTGTTTTCCAAGTTGGATCTTTAAAAAAATTATTAAAATAGGAGTTATTTATCAAATCATTATCTAATTCAGATGGAAAAGGTAGAGCCATATTATTTTTGAGAAAAGACTCAATCCTAATTAAATACATCTTAATCATTTTTTCAAAATCGTAACTTGGCGTTTCAGTTATTAATGTATCCAGCTTTTCATTCACAGACTGAAATCCGTCACTAACTAAAACTTTAACTTCATCAATTTTTCCGGTTATTTGGTTTAAAGAATCTGTTATGACTTTATTACTTTTAACCGACATTTCTTGTTCGGATTCTTTAATTATTTCGTCAAGTAAACTTTTATTCAATTTTCTATCATCAACTTTAGTATTTGAAGAACGAAGATATATTTCAGATAACAATCGAGTTAATAATAAATAAGTATATTTATCTGTATATCCTTTTAAACTATCTTCACACTCCTGTTTTATAATTCGGACAGCTTCTTCTCCTTCTACTTGTTCAAAATTCCACTTAATACTTTTCACAAAAGATTCTAGACAGTGGTCTTCGTTAATTCGATCAAATAATTGTTTAAATTCTTTGATTACAGTATCCTTTTCCTTTTCAATTAAGTCTATTTCTTCGAGCAAATCAGGATCTAGCTTAGCAATCCTATTTTCTATTTTCTGAATTTCTGATTTCTTTTTTTTCTCTGTCATACCTTTCAATATTTCTTGAACTCTTAATTTACATTTAATGATAAGGTCATTACTCATATTTTCTTGATCTTTAAACCAGTCTTTTAGTATTTCGTCATTGCCTTTTATCTTTGTATTAGTTTCAAAATGAAACTGACCATTGTAATCTGGGTAGAGATTGTAAAGAATAAAGAAATTGTAGAGGGTTTTTTCAATCTCTTCGTCTTGGGTTCCTAAGTTTCTAGAGTAACATTTTACTTGTGTGAATTTTAAACTTTTAACATCAGAATTTACTTCTTTTATATCATCTTCTGTTTCACAAAAAATTTCATTTTCTGTATTATTTATAGCATCACCTACCCATGTTTTTAAGGTTTTTAGGTACTGATATAGGAATCCTCTATTAGTTGCTATAGCATCAGTATTAAGCTTGTATTTTTCAAATAATAAAAGGACATTATTACTCATTACAATTTCTCCTTCAAATAGAAATTTACATAATCAATTTCGACAAATTATACCAAATACCTGTATTGGCAGGATTCATGTCATAGGCAGCAACAATTAAAAGAGCAAACCCATAAAAGGTATGCTCCATGTTTCTTAACATTATGATACGGTCTTCTGTGATGTAGATAAGTTTAGTTTTAAGGATTCTCTCGAAACGACTTGAGGTGCTCTATCTACAGCATATTTTTTATAATCATATACACAAAGTAATTTTCTATAATCTGTAGTTTTTTTATCTGGATAATCCCTTAAATATTGTTCCACATCAGTTAGGTCTATTCCGTTATTTAAAACCCCTGAAACTATAGCTAAATTCTTTTTACTTTGAGATATTTCTTCATCCTCTAAAAGTCCTTGTATATTTCGATGATTTATTTTGGAATCAGTTAATCCCTTCTCTAAACTTTCAATTTTTTCTTTTTGTCTTTCTTTTAGTTCTTCCAGATTTGATAAATCTGGTTGTATGTTAGCGAAACCAAATATAGGAAAGTATTGATTCTTTTGAATCTTATGTTTCTCAATGAGTTTTAATAATTGATGATTAGACTCATCGATTATTTTAAAATAATTTTCCATCATCTCTGATGCGGTTTGGTATTCGTATTTAATGGTCTTTAAAGAGCCAATTGCTAGGATTTTTTCACCGTTCCTAAGACTATCTATATCTTCCGTAATGCTAACGTTAATTTCTCCACCAGCGTATATTTCTTTAACAACAGTTTGTACTTTTCTAATATCCATAGCTGAGACAGGCAGACTCAAATTACTAAGGTGTGTATATATCTCTAAAAAATTATCAGTTTTTATTTTATTTATTCGAATAGTAGCAAATCCGTTAATATCGATATCATGATCTACTACCTCTGTATTTGCTGAACCTTTATCAAACTCAACCAGTAAAAAGTTTTCCCTGATTTGCTCTGCTTCCTTTGTATTTGGATTTACATAGGTAAAAACAGTTTTAAGAATACTTTTTATATTATCATCACCAAGATTATATCCTAAAAATATTATAGGATTATGAATAAATAACGAAAGCAACTGAGCTCTGATTAATTCGTATTTCTCATTAAATATACAGTAATCCGGTTCAGTAATAATGATTTTTCCAGGATCATTAACACACCCATGGATTTTATATGTAGAGCCATAAGGGTTACTTAACAAAATGGCATTTCCAATTAAAGGCTGAAATTCAAAAATATCCTCAATAAATGAATCATAATTTGTAGTAATTACTGACCCGATGTTTTTACGAACTTTTTTTAACTCAGAAATTTCGAAGTGCTTATCTTTTTTTATTTTAAAATCCTTTAATAAGTTGGATATATAAAGTTTAAAACGACTTATGCTGATATTTGATTTCATATTTGCATAAAATTGATCATTTATTTCTTTAAATTTTCCATCCCTATCATTCTTTAATGTTTCATTAAATTCATTTTCTAAATCTCTCGCAATATTAGGGAAATCGTATTCCCCTTCTCTTTCATATTTAAATTTCAAATCGTAGTAATACTCATCGGAACCTTTCATTTGTTGAGAGATATACGAAAGTAAACCGTCCCATGTAAAAGAATTTTCTAAATATCTTAGACTTATTCCTGTACCTATAAAAAGAACAGGATGATTTTTAAACTTCTTTATAAAATCTTCAATGTGCATAAAGTCACCACTTTTTAACTAAATTTGGTTATTCATAGATTTATTATAACATTTATAATTTCATATTTTTAGAAAAAATGGAATCGCCTTTTTTTATTTATCCTTCTTTAACAATAGAGCCCGATTGTTGAAGATATTCCCTAAATCTTATTCAAGACAAGTCTCAGTTATATACAGTATTAACAGCAAAACAATCTA
Organism: Bacillus sp. URHA0034; assembly: GCF_056280405.1. Taxonomy (NCBI): domain Bacteria; kingdom Bacillati; phylum Bacillota; class Bacilli; order Caryophanales; family Bacillaceae; genus Bacillus; species Bacillus sp. URHA0034. The sequence continues at coordinate 170,982 of NZ_JBWCDK010000001.1, forward strand.
AAAGTTATAGTTTGGTACACTGTAAAAATATCGTATTTTTCCTTTCTTTTCTTTCTCATTTTCCGTCTGAAAGTTGGTCTAAAATAAAAGTACAGGAAGTTATATATCTTTTAGACGGGTATAACCTTAAAGGCTATAAGGCAGGCTTAAACCTGCAGTGTTGCTTAAGCAAGCTTGCGCCTTTCCCATTCCATCGTAATTTACGTTTATTTCCCTATTGTTAAATACCAATACTTCTAAACTAAATCCGACTTTCCTCACACTTTCACTAAATAATCACATTTGTGTTCAATGAGGGTACACTCTGCAAGAACAAGTAGAAATGTAGTAAAATCAATGTATTAATTTGTTCAAACAGACTTGTTCAGAATATGGTTGATAGCCTTCCCATTTGACGATAATAAAAGACCCTAGGGAATATTCCCTAGAGCCGTTTATAGATAAGCGAACTATTATTTAACAGCTTCCTTTAATTCCCTGCCTGGTTTAAAAGCTGGAATTTTAGAAGCTTGGATCTGAATTTCCTCCCCTGTTTGTGGATTACGACCGGTCCGAGCTGCACGTTCACGTACTTCAAATGTTCCAAATCCAATTAACTGGATTTTCTCTTCCTTTGCAAGTGTATTTGAGATGGTTTCAAACAAAACATCCACCGCTTTTGTGGCATCTTTCTTTGTTAGTTCAGCTTGCGCTGCAACAGCATTTACTAATTCCGTTTTATTTCATATTTAAGCACCGCTTCTTTTTTATTCAATCTATTCATTACCTTATATAATGCGATACTGATCAGTCCGTAGTGCTGCCGCCAGAAGCAGGTTCTATGTATTTTTGAAGGATTTCTTTTTTAGTCATGATTTCTAAAGAAAGACAGCAGCTTTAAGGCTGGATAAAACAAACTGAATGGTAAAATAGGAAATAACGGTATGGTTTAATTCAATTATTGACTATAGCCGGTGCATCTTCAGAGCTACCTTATGTACAAATCATATAATTTATTGAAAAGACCATTTGCCTAACAAATGGTTTCCTTTCTTCTCCGAATCATCTTTCAAAAGGTTGCTTCGGCAACCTTCAAGCAGGCTCGATGCCTGCGTCATATAATCAAGAAAAAACGAATGTTTTTTATCCATTCGTGAACCAACATCGGCTCTGATACGGCCGATGTTTTTTGATTCAATTTTTAGACTGATAAGATCATTTGATGTTTTGTGGGTTTATATTTGTCACTCATTGCCTCAATAAATGGAAGGATATAAATTTTCTTTGGCTTGCAACCGTATTCCATTACATGGTATTCAATTTCATCTTTTAGACTTGCCTTTTCAATTGCTTCCGCCTCATCTTGGTAAAAATCAGTTACGATAATAATCAAGTCTGATTTCTCCTTTCAAGCAAGGAGGAAATATCCTCCTTGCTGTTTTGGTATTTTTATAGATAGCCTTTCTCCTTTAGGCTGACATGCTTCCCGGTATGGGTAACGATGACATGGTCAAGGACTTCGATGCCTAAAATTCTCCCTGCATCTGCAAGTCGCTTGGTGATGTCGATATCTTCACGGCTCGGTGTGGGGTCTCCGCTTGGGTGCTGGTGGCTGACAATAATGGATGCAGCATTATTGAGAATAGCGCATTTCATTACCTCTCTAGGATGAACTATACTTGCGTTCAAGCTTCCTACATGAGCTCTATGTAGCCCAACCACCTGATTTTTTGTATTGAGCATCATCACAAGAAGCACTTCCCGGTCTTCATCCGCAATGTAAGAGGCCGCTAATTTTTGGGCATCTTCTGGTGAACGAACAGCATACTGTGCAAATGGTTCAGATGTTTCCTTAATTTCTTGTTTGATACGAACGACTTCAAAGATTGACATGAATTCCATTTTTCAAAACTCCCTTTTGTTTTGATTTTTTCTTTCATTTTTTCTTTCATTTTTTCTTTTGCCTTGCGAAGCGAACTACTTCCCCAAAAGGGGATGATTTTTCCCCTTTTGCAAGTAGAACGAAAAACACGCATAGGGAATGGGTCAAGGGTGCTCCTCGCACAAAAAGTTTTTTGCTATTGCGCTAGCCGCCTTTAAGCAGAAAAGTTTTTTGCCCCTTGACCGATTGACTAGCTTTCTTTGCTTCTAGCCGGAAAGGTTCGGGTGTCCTGCCGGCTGGAAGGTTAGAAGGCTTGCGCTGTTTTACGATTCGGAAGGCAAAAGGGAAAAATCAACAATAAAAGCAGCCGACTCGGCTGCTCTCCTTTTGTCTTTTATTCTTTTATTCTTTTAATCTTTCAATCTCTTGGTTTTTAGGTTTTCGGCTCGTTCGGTATGGCGGCGTAAGCCGTAAATGGAACAGGAACCTACGGAATGAAGGCATAAGCCGTACAGACCGTGGTTATCGGTCCATTTAATGCCGAAGCGACACGTACGGATTGACAGAAAGACGCTTTTACTTTCTGATCAGTCCGTAGTGCTGCCGTCTAAGTGGTTCGGGTATTCTTCACCTAAACCCTTAAGCCCATATTTTTGAAGTAAACACCCAGCCTTAAGTTAAACACTACGACTATTTATTTTAACAAAGTACGAAAAAAAGAAACCTCATGACTTTTCAAGAGGTCATTTTGGTTTCCGATTCCTTTACTATTTCCTGTATCCTTTTTTCAATCCTCATTATTTCCTCATTTGGACGTTTCCACCAGTTCCTACTCCAAATTCGTTCAATTATCCACCCACGATTCTCCAAAAACCGTTGCCTTGTTACATCCCGTTCCCGAGCAGTTTTCGAACTATGATACATTGCTCCGTCACACTCAATACCGAGCAGATACCGACGAGGATTATTTGGGTCCACTACTGCTAAATCAATGCGATATGTGGAAGCTCCCACTTGGGTACGTATAAGGTATCCCTTTGCCACTAGAGCATCAAAGATCTCTTCCTCAAAAATACTATCAAATTTTGGAGGTCTAAGGCTATCATGTTGTATCTTATAATCGGCATTCATATTGGCTAGTACTGCTTGTGCTCCTTGAAGATTCCGTTCGGCGATTGCAAATGCGTATTCCAAATAACGTTTAAAGAAGTAAACTCCTGGATTTTTTTCATCCCCCGGTAGCTCTAATGGATGAATAGAGGATACAATCCAAATTCCTTCTTTAGCACGTGTAATCGCTACGTTTAAGCGATTTTCTCCTCCAACTTGGTTAAGAAAACCATATCGGGCATGAATTTCTCCACTACTATCCCGAGAATAAGTGATGGAAAATATCATAATATCTCGTTCATCTCCTTGTATGTTCTCGATATTACGAATGATTAAGGTCTTTTCTAGTTCCCGACTCATGACCCGATTAAAGGCCATCGCAAATTCAGGGTCTTCTGCCACGCGTTGTTTAATGAGGGTTTCTATTAATTCTGATTGTTTTTGATTCATCGTTACAACACCTAAGGTCTGGGGATCTTGTCGTTGATAGTGTTCTACAATCAAATTCACTATCTTTTTAGCTTCTTCCATATTCGAATTGTTAACCCAGACCCCACCATCTACTTTAAACCATTGGATTGCGGGCGGATCTTGGGTTGGTAGAACATTGGGCGCAACCTGGATATTTTTATAGAACGCATGGTTCGAGAAGTTTATAAGCTCCTCAAATCTCGACCGGTAATGCCATTGGAGGGGCTTTCGCTTAAAAGTTCGAATGGCTAGGTCAAGTAAGGACTCAGCTGTTTGAATTTCTTCGATGTATTCATCATCATCTTCATCCATAGAAAAACTTTTCTTTCCTACTTTTGTAGGACGAAGCTGTTTGTCGTCTCCAGCTATCACTAACCTTCTTCCACGAAATAACGCAGGAATGCCATTTTCAATTGGACATTGACTGGCTTCATCAAAAATAACAAGGTCGAACAAGTCCTTTTGCAAAGGAAAGACAGTACTAGCTATTTCAGGGGAGACCAACCATATTGGTATAATCTTCGAAAGAACATCTGGGTATGATTGTAGTAATTTCCGAATGGGCCATATTTGTTTTTTTTGACCACAACGATAAACAATCTCTTTAGTGTCTTTTTCCAGGACCTCCGTTAAAGCCTGTTGTAGTTTTAAACGAAGGTAGGCTGCTGCCACGTCTCGTTTTCGATCTAACATCTCTCCGTACTGTTTTCGGTGTAGTTCAAACTCTCCTTCCGAAATATCATAAATGTGGGGATTGGCATCCTCCGCCCAATGAATCCAGTACTCTAAGTATGCATGTTCAACTTGTTCCCACCATTGTGTTCCAATCGGCTGATCTTTCATTGGAGGAATTTCTTGCAAACACTTCTCGTAAATGGAACGGATGACAGGTGTGAGGTTTTCTACTTCACGGTCTGCCTGTTTCATGGAATCCCAATCTGATTGCAAAGTGTGTCGCAGTTGTTGAACCCATTCTTTTAAGGACTCTCCTTTTTTCCATCCCTCTAATTTCTTTTGTAGGACTAAATCAGGAAAGAGAGTGGTTAATCCCTTAATCTTCTTTTCGATTTTCTCCCGAATTTCACTCCATGCTCGAATATGAGCGAACTTTTCCAATAGCTTGTCCCATTCGAGTTCGGAGGTCCCTCCTAATTGAATAAAAAATTCTCCATTCTTCCGTGTCCACCGTTTCCAAAACCATTTCGCAAGCATCTTTTGGTCCATTACCCTTTGTAGGAGAGCTTGTCCTTGCTCAATCAAAGTCCTATGGAGTTGTAGGTAACTGACGGGCAGATTCCATGCTTCCAATTGTTGATGTAAATCAGTTTCCTCTTTCATATTGATAAAGAGGTTATCAAAGGATTCGAGCCACTGATTACGTTGATCTAAAGTCATCGATGAAAGGCTTTTTCGTTTACCCCACGGATAATCGGAATGGCGATACCGTATATCATAACGACCTAATCGTTCCAACTTTTCTTTAATTGACTTCAATTCCGGCTCCTTCAAATCATATCCGGTTGATGGAAGGCTAAACTTCATTTTTCTTCCTCGATATGGTAGATAGCGATCATACATCCGGAAGAGAGATAGACCGTTTGGCTGGGCATCCCAAAGAGTGCTAGTGATGTTGTTTAGATAAGATGTTTTTGTTGCAATATCATTCGAGCATTTTACGTATTCCTCTTTAATCTGTTCCAAATCGACTTCGAGGGGATTTCCTAATCTTTGGACAATCTTCTTATACAAGACCTTTCGGTCATCTTTTTCATCATGGACTAATGCTACAAAATCTTCTAACCCAATCTCCTGAAGACGTTGAAGTACAACTGCTAACGCTGTCTTTTTTTCGGCAACTAGCAACACAGGTTTGCCGTGGCGTAGAGTATCCGCCATTAGGTTAACAATCACTTGTGATTTCCCTGACCCTGGCGGTCCATCGATTACTAATCCCCGTTCAAATCGAGCGGTTAATATTACTTCTTCTTGAGAGGAATCGGTAGGAAGTAAAAAGAAATTTTCTTCTTCGGGTCCTTTGTCCACATGATTTATCCGGTTGTCTTCTATCCCTGTGGGCTCAGGTTCTGTTTCATTTAAAAGGATCGATATTAACTCGGCTTTTTCACCGTTCTCGACTTCTTTAATTAAAGCTTGATAGTCTTTTGAAATGCCTTTTTTTCCTTGGCTAAATTGACCTAGAATAGCATGCTGTACAATTGTCAAAGGAAATTGGATGTCATCCCACGAAAAATGTTTTCTTTTATCTTTTCCAACGTTAGCCGTTCGAAAGGGGGTCAAGTAATCATGCAAGGACACAAGATGCCTACCTTGATTCGGAAGAGGAGAGTTTATTGGAAATCCAAAATCCCAAAGTTTTTCAAGGTATTCCTGTATATTCAAATGGCTAGAAAATGAGAGAGCCTGTCCAAATTTATCCTCCGAGATACGAATTTCATTTGCTTGCTGCACGGTTAACATTAAAGAACGATTCCATATAATCTCACCTTCTTCTTCAAATGCCAAAAACCAATCGCCATCTTGTTTTGTTAACTGTATTGGATAATAAAGTATAGGAGCATGGATAAAGGTTCCATCCTGTAATGTGCCAGAGACAAATGGAAAGCCTAAATATAAATCGCGTTCACCAGTCTCTAAATGTCGAGCCGTCCATTCTTTATTTAAGTCTTTGAATTGATTAGTCCACCGTATTTCTTCAGCTATTGGACTTTTTGAATCGGTGACTTGGAACCTTCCTCCCTTCGGCCCATGAAGGAGGCATTGAATTATATCAAAAGGCGAGTTAGCTCTCCCCTGAGGCATTGATGTTAAATCAATATATGATTTGTTTAATTGAGTGAAACGAATGTTTTTATTATCTTTATTTAAATCATTTAATTTATCCTGTATTTGCTTTAGCTTGTTCACGAGTTGCATGCAGATCACCTGTAATAGAATTTGTATTATCCTAAATATGATTTGTTAATATCTGGTTACATATTCATCCCGTTGGCTGGGTTCGGGCAAAGAGCCCAACGTCTTAATGGATTTCGACCCGTTTGGTACGCTGGTTCCGTCGTAAATGGAACAGGAACCTACAGAATGTAGGCATCAGCCGTACCGACTGTGGTTATCGGGCCTATTTGTGCCAAAGTTACACGTACGGAATGACAGAAAGACGTCTTTCCTTTCTGAAAAGTCCGTAGTGCTGCGACCAGAAGCAGGAACTATGTTTTGAAGAATTTCTTTTAAATCATGATTTCTAAAGAAAAACAGCAGCCATAAGGCTGCCTGGCTGAAACAAACTGAACAATAAAAGCAGCCCTTTCGGCTGCTCTCCTTTTGTCTTTTATTCTTTTAGTCTTTCAATCTTTTGATTTTCTGGTTTTCGGCTTGTTCGGTATAGCAGTGTAAGCCGTAAATGGAACAGGAACCTACGGAATGTAGGCGTGAGGCGTACATTCCGTGGTTATCGGTCCATTTAATGCCGAAGCCACACTTACGGAATGTCAGAAAGGTGCTCTTTCCTTTCTGAACAGTCCGTAGAGCTGCCGCCCAGTGTAACTCTGTATGCCTTATCATGGAACTTTAAAGCCCTAATTTCTGATGTCATGCCTATTCAAGGGGTGGAGGCCAGTAATCCTAACCTGAGGATTGGTCTCAGTGCCCTTTTGTTCATTAAACTTGGTACTCCGTACATATTTGCTGCTAAAGGGATTGAGTGAAATAGCGGTGTTTTCATTAGCTACCTTCACACCCGCTTCCTTTTGATAATGTTCTTTTACAAGTGCTAGTCCTGCTACCGCATTTGAGGTTTCCTCAATCTTTGTAAGCCTAAATTCTTTCTTTCCTGTATTCTTGATTCCCATCGTCCAATGGATATTCTGAATGGTCCCATCTTTTTGCCGTTTACCCCAGTTGTGGAAGATACTCCACGTTTCACTTTCCGGCTTAACCCAAAAGGTCGCTGCTATGGCAAAATCCTTTTTTTCTCCCACTAACAGTTGAAATTTGTTAAATCTAGCATCAATCAGCCTCGCCCACGGTGCTAGATTTCTTTCCTGATAAGGCTTTATAAGCTCGAACCAAAATTTGTAAGCAACTTCCTCTGGCTTAACGTCATTGTTTTCAAATGTTATGGCCATCTGAAGATTTTTATTAAAATCGACCTTGTAAAATCTCAATAAAAGGCCCCCTCCTTCAAATAGGACAGCAATACATACCCCGATTACAATACTAAATGTCCAGTTTTTTTCACCTGCCATCTTCCGACTCCTTTTTATATTCTTCATCCCTATTTTAGCACTTTTTATTCCACTAACCTGCCTAGTTTTTGGTTACACGAATGCTTAATGAGCCAGTTTGGCGGATGCTGTAGACACCTTCAATAAGCCTTTTAAAAAGAATAGTCCATTTGTTATTAACAATAGAAAGAAATTTTTTAATGGGGTATTAAATACCAGTTTAATATATTCATGGATTTTCATCGTAAAAAACATAATTAGTAAGAATATATATTTAGTAAGAAAATATATATTTAATAAAAGAACAAAATTAATAGGCACTTTTACTATTTCGAGTGAATCCGTTATACGACAAGGCTTTCAGCAATTTTGGAGATGATTAATAACATAGTTTCCACTATTTCACAAAGAGTATGTAATAGAATTCAGTTTTTCACAAGCATTTATTAATACTATTTACATATTCACAAGGACATATTTTAGTTATTCACTAATACACAAGTAATCATTCGGAACACCATATTCAAAAAAAAATTCCTCCCTTTTTCTTCTATGATTAATCCAGTTATTCACTAATACACAAGTAATCATTCGGAACACCATATTCAAAAAAAAATTCCTCCCTTTTTCTTCTATGATTAATCCAGTTATTCACTAATACACAAGTAATCATTCGGAACACCATATTCAAAGAAAAAAATTCCTCCCTTTTTCTTCTATAATTAATCCAGTTATTCACTAATACACAAGTAATCATTCGGAATACAATATTCAAAAAAAAAATCCCCCCCTTTTTTCTTCTGTGATTAATCCAGTTATTCACTAATACACAAGTAATCATTCGGAATACAATATTCAAAAAAAAAATTCCCCCCTTTTTTCTTCTGTGATAATTCTTTGACACACAAAAAAGGAAGGAATTTTATTAAGCATTTGGTTTAGAATTTCTTTTTTTGATAGACCAATAGCCCTGTGATGGTCATTTTTTTTCACAAGGCTGATTGTCTCTATTAAATTAAATTGTGGAGTACCGGAAATTGGCCCGTTGCAGCATACTCCCTCATCTTAGCTTCATGAATGAGCTCCCTAGGCAGCTCTTTTACAGATCCAATAAAATACCTTCTGAAGGCCATTCTGAAAAAAGCACCGATTGAGTAAAATTGGAAAGATCCTTTTCGTTGTTTTTCCGTATGTATAACCTCTCCAATCGAATCCATTATGTCTAAGAAGTATTTTTTCATGAAACGATCACGCACAGTGAATTTCTCGTTATCGTCATCCATGAGATAGTTCAGCTTATTCACTACTTCCTGTTTAAAAGAAAGCATGACATCGATTTGGTCTCTTGGTTTATATTTTATTTGGTGACCATCTAAGAAATAGGTTAGCTCTTTCGATAATTTTGCCATGAGCGGATTAACATTGAATTCATCTGTATTCTCTTCCACGCATTCCGGTTTTAAGGAAAAGGAAATCTTCTTAATCCATAATTGTTTCCCACGGATTTCAATCCCAGTAAATTCAATGGAAAATAGAGCCTCTAACACGCTCAATGTTTTACGGACTCCTTTTGCATTTTTGTTAAGTTGTAATTTGAGTGTCTTCATCGTCCGCTCTTGCTTTATTTTCTCTACCTCACCTGTTTTACTAAAAGACATACCAGTTCGAAATTGGTTAAGTAAGGATAAGAGCAGTTCAATCCCTTCCGGATTTGAAGTACGAACGAATTCTGCTAATATATTTGTTTCAAAAAGGCCATGTGGTATGATCAAGTAGTTGAGAACCCCACCATTTTGTTCAGGTGTATTATACTTTTCCACATCTTTTAGCACTAGAACAGGCAATCCTTCGTGTATTTCCTCTCTCACGAAATGATGATCTTCTAAATACTTCTTTCCTCCCCAAAGCGTAGAATACGAGATTCCAAGTTTCTTTGCCCAAGCAGAAAGATTATATTCTTTTAGCACGCCTCGTTGATTCTGTTCTACTTCAAGTTGTTTTAACATGGTCATATAAACGACATAGCACGATGCAGGAGGGCGTTCAAAAGACTCATCGCGTAGAAAACGGAATTCTTCCAGTATGGCATGATGCATTCTAAATCCGTCAATTCTCATTTTACTCTTCATTGTAGGCCCTCCTCTCGTCTATTTTCCTAGCTTGAATTATAGCAGAATGGAAATCGAGGAAATGATGCCCTTTATTAAGGGATTTTCAAAGTTGCACAATAGGCGTGAAACCCTTGGGGGACAAGGGTTTGAAAAAAACTTTGAATTTTTTTGTGTGAAAGGAAACGTCATTATTTTTTATGATTTGTGCATAATGTGACAGGAAACGTCATGCTTGCTAGATAACTGGATTGAGAGAAATGTTGTTAAATCAGCGTTTCTCTCAAAGGCTCAGTCAAAACCCAAAACAGAACCAAAAACTTGCACAGGAATATTTGCTGATTTGTGTGAGAGGAAACGTCATTATCTTTCATATTCAAACATTAGAAAGAGAAAACTTTGCAATATTTTGTGTTTATATAAGATAGGATTGAATTTTTTCCATTCATTAATAGGTTTTCATCCGACATATAAACATAGTGGTTTCAAGATCTTGTGCACATTGTGAGAGCAACCGTCAGGCAAAAAAAAGTTGCACAGGATTTACTGGTGCACTACAGTGAAAGGAAGCGTCAATCTTTTTATAATGGACAGTTTTGAGTAAGACAGGAGTCACAATGATTTCGTGGACTCATTTGTGCACATAGTGAAAGGAAACGTCAAAGTGGAAAATGTAAGTGCACGACCCCCATTCCTCTCTATTAAAAATGTGCACATTGTGAGAGGAAACGTCAAAGTAGAAAATTTACGTGCATTACCGGTAATTTGGGGAGCATACCTCTCTATTAAAAATGTGCACATTGTGAGAGGAAACGTCAAAGTAGAAAATTTACGTGCATTACCGGTAATTTGGGGAGCATACCTCTCTATTAAAAATGTGCACATTGTGAGAGGAAACGTCAAAGTAGAAAATTTACGTGCATTACCGGTAATTTGGGGAGCATACCTCTCTATTAAAGATGTGCATATTGTGAGAAGAAACGTCAAAGTAGAAAATATATGTGCATTACCGGTAATTTGGAGAGCATACCTCTCTATTAAAAATGTGCACATTGTGAGAGGAAACGTCATGGTTGAAAAAATAAGAGCACGACCAAAAATGAAAAGCATATCCCCTCTTATTCAAATGGATGATCTTTAACAAGCTGTGCACATTGTGAAAGGAAACGTCAAAGTAGTAAGTATTTGTGCACGACCAGTCAATAAAAATCAATCTCTGTTCTTCCTTAATGACGGTATTCATGAAGAATTGCTGTGCACATTGTGAAAGGAAACGTCAAAGAAGAGAATATAAGCACACGCCCAGTAGAATGTCAAAAGCTTAAGATTCAGGAATGGATGACTTTTAGGAAAACAAAAGCTGTGCACATTGTGAAAGGAAACGTCAGAGAAGTGAATATAAGCACACGCCCAGTAGAATGTCAAAAGCTTAAGATTCAGGAATGGATGACTTTTAGGACAACAAAAGCTGTGCACATTGTGAAAGGAAACGTCAAAGAAGAGAATATAAGCACACGCCCAGTAAAATATCAAAAGCTTGAGATTCAGGAATGGATGACTTTTAGGACAACAAAAGCTGTGCACATTGTGAAAGGAAACGTCAAAGAAGAGAATATAAGCACACGCCCAGTAGAATGTCAAAAGCTTAAGATTCATGAATAGATGACTGTTAGGTTAGCAAAAGGCTGTGCACATTGTGAAGGGAAACGTCAAAATAGAGAATATATAAGCATGCGTTCACTAGAATGCCATAAGCTTGTGATTCAGGAATGAGTGACTATTAGGAAAAAAAAGCTGTGCACATTGTGAAAGGAAACGTCAAAGAAGAGATTGTAAGCACACGATCCGTAGAATGTCATAAGCCTGTGATTCAGGAATGGATGACTTGTAGGAAAACAAAAAGCTGTGCACATTGTGAAAGGAAACGTCAAAGAAGAGATTGTAAGCACACGATCCGTAGAATGTCATAAGCCTGTGATTAGGAATGGATGACTTGTAGGAAAACAAAAAGCTGTGCACATTGTGAAAGGAAACGTCAAAGAAGAGAATGTAAGCACACGATCCGTAGAATGTCATAAGCCTGTGATTCAGGAATGGATGACTTGTATGAAAACAAAAAGCTGTGCACATTGTGAAAGGAAACGTCAAAGAAGAGATTGTAAGCAGATCCGTAGAATGTCATAAGCCTGTGATTAGGAATGGATGACTTGTATGAAAACAAAAAGCTGTGCACATTGTGAAAGGAAACGTCAAAGTTGGGAATATAAGCACACGACCAGTAATAGGTCATAGGTGCGATTCTAAAATGGATGACTTATGAAAAACAAGAGGTTATGCACATTGTGTGAGGACCGCTAAAGAAGAGATTACAAGAGTTCTACCAGTAAAAGTCCACATGTCTGTGATTTTTGGGATGGAGGGCTTTTAAGAACTCAAAGGTTGTGCAAATTGTAAGAGAATCCGTCAAAGTGCAGATATTAGCGCGCGACCAGTTAATGGAGAGCATATCTCTATTTTGTTTGAAGAAAGGATCATTAGAAATAAAATAGTATGCACATTGTGAGTGGAAACGTCAAGAAAGAAATAGTTGCACATCTAAGGGGTATCCTTGATGTAGAAAGTAAACCATGAATTATTATGATTTTATAAGGACAAAGACGTGTTGACAAATGCAACAATCCTCAATCATAATAACCTTATACGGTATATAAGGGGAAATATGGATGGGTTTTTTAGTAGGTGTTAAAGAGGCGGGGGAAATCCTTGGATGGGATCGGAGAAAGGTCTCCACCTATCATTTTCGTGGTGTGCTGCCTAAACCAGTAATCAGCTTATCAAGTGGTCCCATATGGTTTCGAAAACAGATTGAATACTATAAGACTAGTAAAGAATCTGGTCTAACTACATATTATACTGATGGTGAAATAGTATATGAATGTAAACATAATTATCCTATGAAAGAAACCATTTATTCACCTGAAGAAATTAACGAATGTGCGGGGAATTATATTCTTTATCAAGAAAAGGACATCAAACAGTTGATAAATATCATCCTAGAAAAAAATCCGATTGCTCAATTCCTTTCTTTTGAATCCATCAGCTTTTTGCATGATGTGGGTATTATAGAAACAGATATTTTCCATGATTACATTCAAAACTGCTCATTTGAAAACATAAGGCCGATCAGGGAAGGACGGAGTGAAGAATCATGTTAAATACCTTGCAAAATAAATTTTTGAACGTTACGAAGACGGTTTTTCCAGATCAACCTCAACTCTTCGTTGAGTGGAATGAAGATATCCGTCATCTTATGGCAAGTGAAGGAGAATATCAGCCTTGCCAATCCTTAAAGGCTTTTTTCGTGATCATGGATCGTTTAGGGAAAGACCATCAATTGAAATTTGAGAATATGGAACAATGGGTCCAGGAATATAAAGACGAGATTCGTAGTTTTGTCCTTCCATACATACGGATTGTTGGGGAAGAGACTACCCTCAGTTCATTAAAATCTAGTAATAGACAAGTAATAAATTCTTTGTTAAATCAGAATTTTGCTGATTCCGGTTCAGCTTTATTATTTCATAAATTAAGGGAAACCATCAGTAAAAATGAATTTGACATTGCAACGGAAATACCTACTGCAAAGATTGCCGAGAAGGCATTAGAAGCGACTGCCCAGGTTAGATCCGAAGATGCCTATCTAAAAATGAAATCCAATGCAGCGATAGAGCAATGGAAAAATCTCACCTCTCAAGCCATAACCTCGATGGATGACTTAACAGCAGATATATTCGATATCGTTTCCATACTATGGATGCAGCAGGCCACTCATAAAGACCAAATGATTCATTTTCATACAGATGATGCCTTGAATCTAAGGAGGTTGCAAGGACGAAGCGAAGATTCAGATGGATATCATACCTCTTATCGGAAAAAAGAACGGGACGATATTATGAAAAGATTGGCTGCTCTTACGACCATATGGATTCGGATTGAACGAGAAAATTTGAGGTTCATAAACGAGGATCAGGGTAACTTTGAAGAAATTGGTCAAGTGCAATTCAATCCGTTATTTTTGGTGGATAGCGTAACGGTTGCTTACCGTGGGGATAATCCGATTGGTATTTATGAATGCAGTATCCGTCCAGGGGAATTACTTTCCAACTTCTTGTTCGGATCCCAAAAGAGCAGTGGTTTATTAGCATTAAAGACACTCGAATACCATCCAACGAAGCAAAAGTATCATAAGCGGTTATCACGCTATCTATCCTGGCAGTGGAGGATTCGTCAAAAGAGTGCCGACTATTTAAGAGCCTATCATATCGGTGGAGAAAAAGGCTTACTAAACGTCATGGATTTAGATGTGAACCCTCGATATGGTTCAAGGATTAAGGAGCAATTTGAAGAAATATTAGATACCTTACAAATGGACGGAATCATTAAAGAGTGGAGCTATAAGGAAAAAGACTTGGAACAGCAAATTGAGCAGGAGAGAAACTGGTTCGCAAACACTTGGTTAAAAGCACGTGTTCAAATTATTCCACCCACTGAAATCACAGGAAATGGGGATGACCGGGATTTATTGATGATTGAAGACCATGATTATGAACCCGTAAACTTTTCGACCATGTTAAAAGGTTTAACGGAAATAGAGGCGGCAGCTTCGATTGAAGCGGTCGAAGAAAAGTTAGTGACCCCTGAAAACATAAACAAGGAAAGAATTGACCGAGGATTAAGCATTTCACAGGCGGCTAATGAAATGGGCATTTCCCATAGTACCTTATCCAGATATGAAAGGAACTTAATTAAACGCCCATATACTGAGAATATTGAAAAAATGAAGGAATGGTTAAAGGCAAAATAAGCATCGGAATTCGATGCTTATTTTTTTGATAAAAGAGGTGTTGTTAGACTCCCCTCTTCTGGCCAGGCATGAAAGAGGATTTTTTGTAGGAAGGCATATGGGATTAAGAAAAGATACGTTGTACTTGAGCCAGCATACGTGTAAAAAGTATCTTAAAATCAAAAATTTTGAAAAGCTTTTCTCTTCATCTATATAAAGTTACCCTTTCTAAAAGTAAGATCGAGAACTACATAAACTAAAGTTAAGCCAGACCGCCTTAAGGCGGTAGAGAATGCAATAAAATGGTTATTTATATTCAAAACAAAAAACACTTAAAATCGTCGGTATAAAAGTATTGCTGGACAGATTTTCGTGTATGGGAATTTCCGCTTACTTTTAGACCTATTTTAAAGATTAACAGAGATAAACCTGGGCCGGTAATGGAAGTTGGGAATCTTAACTAGTTTCATTACCAATTTTTTTACTTCCAGAACAAAGGCTAAGAAAATCACTCGTAAGGTTCTAGGATGAAGGGTTTTGTCCAATCACATATCCCAAAAGTCACTCATTTTCAAATGAGGATCCACTTTCCGTATTGCTTTCAATAGTTTTTTCATGACGTCCGGGCGTGGAATGTAGTCAGTATCGCTACATGCTTTCGTTACTGTATTTTTACTTACGCTAGCGATCTTGGCTAGATCTTGTTGTTCTAATCCTTTTTGATCCATCCACTTCCCTAATTTACTCCGTGGTTTGCCCATACCCCACATTTTTATTACTCCCTTCTCATTCATCTTATTTCCCCATTCTGGACACTTAATCCCAAAAATATACGATTGATTCTCAAAAAGTTGGGAATAGTGGACAAGCCACGGCTCATACCTTGTACTAAGGACGTCAGGAGACGTCTAAAGGGGTATTAATATGGTCACTTATCAACGGAAAATATTTAGCATATGGAAACCGAATGGATTTCGAATTGGAACCGATGTTCAGTCAATTACATGCATCTCTTTATTAAAGTTTTAAAGGAGGCGTCATTTTATGGTATATAGACCTACCGTTCGTTATGATGATGTATTCAAAACCTATGTGGATGCCCTTTTTCATGCTACTCATCTAGATAGAAATCAGATTATAAGGGCAGCTCTGTTTACAGCTGCCCATTCGAAGGAGTTTCACAACTTATTAAAGCCGTATCAAAAAGGTGACGTCCCTCTCCCTTCTCCTCCTTGGTCGCTAGATCAGAACAGTTTATGGCAACAGCAGTCCTCTAAAGTAAATACTGGGAGGATGGACGTCACTCGAGAGCAGACAAAAGAAGAAAAAATAATCAAGGATCATGAAAACAATATGAGACTAGTTCCCGAGATCGAAAAAAATCGGAAAATCCGATTCGAACAGGCTAAGAATCCTTCTGCACCGATTAAGGTTACAGGAGGATTGGTTTTTACACTGGATTAGAATGAATAGGAGAGTATGGGTATTGGTTACTCACTTCACAGGGTTAGGGGATTAATGATGGGCCATTTTAGGGGATCTTGGCAAACGGGTATTTGCATACTTAGCAATCCTAATTAAAAAGAAGACTGATTATAGTTTGATTACCTACAATTACTTATATTGTAAGCAATCCGGCTGGGTTCAATTATATGTATTGTAAAAGTTTTAAGTGGTTCTAAAATTAGAGTTATCGTTTAGGGGGTTCCCACCTGATATCGTTTCTAAAGGGCCGATTTCAGGTGAGAAAGAATACTTTTTTGTATTTTATCTGAATTCCCCTGTTCTTTGATCTGGTTGATGAAGTCCAAATAAAGGATGGTCAACAAGTCCTCAATTGTTACATGCTCGTCGTTCAGATAAGGGGTGAGGTCATGTAAAAAAATCTCTCCCCTTAGTATTTCAGATTCTTTCATTTGAATCGTAATGTATGCTTTCTTCTCTTTTTCGGACTCCTCCTCGATGACCTCTTCTTCAATGGATTCGAACGAAAAAACTCGTTCTGTCAATGCCTTCAACACTCGTTTTTCTACTTTCTTTTCTCCTAGATATCGTTCTTTTCCTGACAGCAGGAACCCTGCAACCTGCTTATTTATATTCCCTTTTTTGATTTGGGTAAGGAAATCCTTATAAAGCAGATGAATCAGGACAGCTAAATCAAATCCTCGAGGCACATCATCAAATACATCGAACATGTCATCAATAAACACTTCTCCTCTTATATAATCGTAGTAACCGGTGACAATGGTTAGGTACTTTCGGTTTCTTCCTAGAATATAGTCAAAAAAGCCTTTTGGGGAAGAGAGGCCTTGTAATTTTTTTTGAAGAAGATTCAATTTACTGTAGGATTTCTTCAAGAGAACCACCCTTTTCAATCCAATGCAAGACGCTTGCCATTATCATGAAGACTACCTTACGTTCTGATAATTGTTTTTGAATGGCCAGTCCATACGGACCACCAATCACTTTGTAACTATTTTCTTGCAGCATGGTATGCATATAGGTTTTGGTATCTTTATAATCCTGGACCCAGTCCACTATATCAATATGATTTAACCCAAAATGTAAGAGGGTAGTATTAAATGCGGTCTGAGTTAAAGGTTGTCCCTCTTTAGTTTGAATAAATCTTTCCATTTGCTTACAGAGGGTGCGCAATTTCATCTGCATGATAGGTGTTACAGGGAACTTGATATTGTGGCATTTATCCGAACGAGGCTGTCGTCTTTTCTTAGGGAAACTTTCTAAATCCTCTTTTTTTGAAATAATTTTTTTTGAATCACTGTTTTGAAACATTGGGTTTAAGCTCTCCACTTTCCTTCTCCCCCTCTTACTTTTTCAATCTAGCTCATGGTCACTTTTCCACTTTTCCATGTTTTATTAGATATATAGTGAGGGAAGGGGGATTATAGAACTCTTTTGTATATTTTTTTAGAATAAGGGAATACTGGTTACTACAAAATCCTAGAAAGGAAGGTTGAATATGACAAATAAAAAGAAGGATAAAAGTGTATCAAAGCAGTTAAAAAAAGCAGTCAAAGATGCAAAAAAAGCGGGTGTGAAACTGGTTAAGGTGGAAATTAGATAAAAGAATTCAAAGATGAGCTAAACACAGGGATATCATATTCTAAATTTATTGCCCTAATCTTTATTAATTATAGAGTTGGATTATAAGGTTAGATTCGAAGAGGTTGTTTAATAATTAAATAGATTAGTTTAGAAAACGTTGCCTTTCCTCCCCAGTTTTCCTGATTTATCTTCTTTCCCTTATTCCACATTTCCGGCTTTATTAGATATACTTTATTAGATATATAAGAAGGAGTTAAACCTTTGGCTCAAAACTGGATGTTTCAAGCGTCTATTATCTTGGTGTATGGTTAAAATGCCGTCATCATAGTACTTTCCATCATCTTATTAATTTAATGAACAAGAGTTTAGGCCTTTATTGAAAATGTAGAAATACGGAAAAATGTAAGCAGCTATTTTATTATTGTGAATCATTCTGTTGTTTTTTAAAATTAAAAGATCCGAGTACCTTGAATTGGAGATGTAAGCAGGATGTCCTAATCCGACAAACTGACGTCTTTCCATGAAAAGCAAAAAAATTTCCTATACATGATAGATTCACTGGCTCTAACAGTTTTTGGTAAAAACGGATATCTCAAAGATAAACTCAAAAGTTAGTGGATACAAGAACCAGAAATCATTAGTTATTATTATCACCATGATTTTCACTTGTTGCCCAGGTTACTTAGATTTTTATAAAGAAATCCGTTATTCGTAATACATATCTCGTTAATTGTCCGAAGTATACAAATTGTAAACATAAAAAAAGTCTGTAGAAATTCTGTGCTTAGAATAAGTGCAAAAGTTAAAGCCAATCTATTAGAGATTGTTATTATTTTTATTGTTAAATATGTAAATATTTTATATGTTAATATTATTGTTATTATTAATATATGTTTTATTGTCGTTATCGATTATGTTTTTTATATTGTTCTTATTTATATAACTTCCTTTAGATTAGTTTGACATCAAATTTCAATAATCCAAACCTCTAATTAAATTAAACGCGGTTAATTATGACGTTTTGCTTTGTTAGTTAAAATAGAAAAATGCTGCCGCGCCTCTATTTTCTTTAATACAAGTTCCTTAGTTTAATACCATTGGAACAATATTCCGAGTTTTTTCGCGACCTGTATTTCAGCTTAAAGTTTTGACTGTTTAATACTAGTCTAACACCTAAGTAGATGTCGTTAAGATGCCAAAGCAATAGTTATTCAATTAAAACTACCTAGTTTATAGAGATAAAAAAGCCTATTCATTTTCGCGGAGAGGTCTGGGGTCTGGCTATTTATTTCTATTAAAGTGATAGCTCCCCCTGAAAGAGAATTCGCTTGCTGGATACAATGTTCACTTTTGTACAAATATATGTCTTCAAAATCTTTAAGTGATTGCGCAAAGTAATTATGTCTGCCTAATTTTCTCCTAAACGGTAATGTATTGTAATGAAATTAAAAACTCCCCAGCAATGCTGGAGAGTTAACCACTTTACTCTTCTTTTTTGGATGAACAATGATCACAATCCATCAAATAACTTTCTGCTTGCTCTTGCATATGCTGCCCGCATTCAGGGCATTCCTTTTTTGGTAAATTGCGAAAAAATTCAACAGGGCTACCTAACATTTAAATCTCCTCCTTTATTAATACAGTTAATATTAATTACTCTTGTTGTAGTACAGTATAAACAAAAAGCAGAAAAATGTACAGACCTTTTTTCAATAAAGTCTGACAATTTTTAAAAATAAGATTTCTCAATTTTTATTTTCCGATGATAATTATTTTAGGTTATCCCCTTTTCCCCCTTCTACAGATAATTCTCTATCTGTAGAAAATGAGGTAAAACCTTTTTTATATTCTTGATATGTTCCTTTCCAGAATATAAATATCAGAGATAATCATCATCTTCACGATTGACAACAACAATATAATTATATTTATTGTCATTAATAACATATGTTTTATTGAATGTGGTAGGTCAATTCAGCAAGCTGAAAATAAATATGTTTTAATAAAATTAAAGTGTCCATCGTGACTGCTTCATTTAAATTGACAGCTTTGTTATTCTTAATATTGGAGTAATTGGTACCCAACTTTTAATAGAGGGCCATATTAAATAAATTGAATATAATTATTAAGGTAAGGATGAAGAACAGAATAAGATTGTATTGTTCGAAATTTTAAAGATGAAGATGTATTTAACCTTCAGCTTATTGGCTAAATTTATTATTGATAATTTCAAATGTTTTCCGCTAAGGATTTTTTTAACATAAAAGATCCTATGGAAAAATGTCAACATCTTATGAACTTATAAGATGTTCTTAACATATAAATCAACTTATAAATCGACATATACATTAATTTTAATTTCAAAGATAGTGACATTATATGTCTATATGGCACTAAGCATAGTAATCGATTCTTTGTTACGATGAGTAATCCTGGAAAATAAAATTTCCTGTACACAATGAATAGTTGATTGGTGATCCGAATTGGCTCAATACTATTTTCAAAGAGGTTGATGACCCACTAGTTTTCGTAATGAAGGTAAGACCAGAGTCAATTGAGTTCTAAGGTGGATAACAGGTTTGTGCAAACTAGTTATTACGGACATCGTAATGAAGCTAACAGTTTCCTAAGTTCAGTGGTCTTATTTTTATTGGATTCTATAGTTTATTGCATCAGTGAAATTATAAATGAAAAAACATGAGTTCAAGGAGAAAATAAAATTTAATGATTATTTAGTAGGATATAGTGGTTGGTGTTGAATCTAATGGATATTAAAGTGGATTCTACACTTGGAATGAATTAGTTAGCATGGAGCAGCGTTTAATTTAATTGTTTTGTTCGAAGCATCGCTTTTGGGAAAAATAATATATTTTAAAGAGGATTTAAACATATATGTTATCTTATATGAAATTTGTTAATTTTATCATGTGATACAACTGATTAACCTAAATAAGCATTTTAATCATTTTCTAAATCATTTGAGAGATGACATAAGTTAATACTTCATACGTTTATAGTAACGATAAGAAGTAAAGTTTTCCTCAAAACTCTCACTCTTCTAACAAATTTTCTATTCCCCTATTAATTAGTTTAAATTCTCCTCTTGATACATTTTCCTCCACTTCTACAGATAAGTCTGTATCAAATAGGTAAAATCTTTTATTTCTTCAGAGGTATCTTTCAAAAATGTTTAATCAAGAAATAAATATCATATTCATCATTAACAACAACAATATTTTATTATTATTGTTAATAATAACATACGTTTTAAAGTTAATATTAATATGGATAATAATAGATGTTTTATCTTTGTTTTTATTATTAAATATATCATTTTAATAATAAAAATATATAAATATATATGTTAGATGTGTTGTGTATCAGTTGTGACATCTTAAATTTATTTCACTGTTTTAGTTAAACTTAATAAAGAAGTGGGAGTAATTAGTTCTAAACTAATTATAGAGTGCTGGAGAACAAAATTTAGGTTGATTTGCTCGGAAATTTGAAAAATGAATATGTAAATCAACTTAGAGATTATTTCTAAAGTAATATCTATAATTGATAATTTCTAATGATTTCGAAACGATTTTTTAACATAAAGATCATGTGATATAAATTCAATGGATCAATGAATGAAAATTGTGAAGAGGAAATTAAAGATAATGTAATCATATATTACAGCCTATAAGATAAAATATATGTTAATTTAAACTTTAAAAACGGTGGTTTCATATGTTTAGACCTTTCTAATCATAGTAATTGATTCGTTGTTGCGATTTCTAATGTAGGAAATATTAGTTTGCATGTGTACAGATGAAATGGTTGGATGATCCCAATTTGATTTTTATTAATATGAGAGTTGATAAACTACTAGTTTAGTAAGGATAGTTAGTAGCAAAGGCGTTAATGAAGTTCAATAGTTGGATAACAGGTTGTTCAAATAGATTAAAATAGAGTTTGTAATAAATATGGTAGGAGAAATTGAGAATCCAGTGGTTGATCAGACATTTTTATATAGATTTAAGTGAAATTTACATATGGAACAAATTGATTGCGGGAGCAGCGTTCCATTTAAACAAATATTACTTACCGTAGTTCACCCCTTTTTCTCTGCTCGGTGCAATTTTATAAACATATATGTAAGTACCATTCCATTGAGGCTGATTTAAAAAACTTCCTACTTTTTTCTACGTATTGTTACTTTGCGGAATGGTGATTTAAGAAATACTTATCATATTCATTATTGATAACAACAATATTATTTTTAATGTTTATAATAACATATGATTTAAAGTTAACAATAAAATTGATAATAAGTAATAGTTCTTCTTTATTTTTATTATTAAAAGCTATATCAATTGTCAGAAATAAAAATACATATGTTTTATGAGTCTTGTATCAATCGAGCATCTATATAATTATTTGATTGCTTAATAATGAAGTAAGAATCATAAGTTACCAAACTACTTATTGAGCAATGGGTAAAAATCTTGTGATAAAATTTATGAAAACTTTGAAGAAGATTAAAAACAATATAAACATATATAACAACATATATGTTTATATTAAATTCAAAGACTATGATGTTATATGTTAAGAACTCTTTAAGCATAAATCGATTTGTTGTTGCGATTAGTAATAAAGGAAATAATAATTTGAATCTGTAAAAATCGAATGGGTTGTTGATGATTAGAAATTTATTTGGATAATATTAGTTTTAGTAAGGAAAGTTAGTATAAGTAACTGCGTTAATAGAGTTAAGTAGTTGGATAACAGGTTGTGAAACTATTTAAATCGGAGTTCGTAATAAATATGTTTAAGTAGGAGAAATGGAGAATCCATTGATTGTGTCAAGGCCGATTAAAACTTCCTCCAAATCGCCGATTTAAAATTCCCCAGAAGGACTTCTCAGTCCTTCTGCAGACTGTCGATAAATCCAGAAAATTATGGGTTTGCTGGCAGTCTTTTTGTATAATTGAGATATAGATAAGTATTTGAGGTGGATGAAATGCTAAGTAAGAATACACAGATAAATCGTGACCAATTAGAAATGATAGCTTTAGAACAACTTGTACCTCCAACCCATTTGGTACGCAAGTTAGAAGCTTCTATTGATTTTTCATTTATCTATCCACTGGTCCAAGAAATGTACTCCACTGAAAGAGGACGTCCAAGCATTGACCCTGTGATATTAATTAAAATGGCTTTCATCCAATATACCTTCGGTATTCGCTCTATGCGCAAAACTATTGAAGAAATTGAAACAAATATGGCTTATCGTTGGTTCTTAGGCTTTGGATTTTATGATAAAGTACCTCACTTTTCTACCTTCGGTAAAAATTACGAACGACGTTTTAAAGATACAGATTTATTTGAACAGATATTCTATCGGATTTTGAAGGAAGCCTCAGATAAGAATTTGATTAATAGCGAGCATATATTTATTGATTCAACACATGTTAAAGCAAGTGCAAATAAACATAAATTCGAGAAGAAATTAGTTAGAAAAGAAACGAAGGCATATGAAGCGAGACTTCAAGTAGAGATTAATAAAGATCGTGAAGAACATGATAAAAAACCATTTCCACCTGATAAATTTGAGAAAGAGGAATTTAAGGAAATAAAACAAAGTACTACTGATCCTGAGAGTGGTTATTACGTAAAAGACGAGCGTACGAAACAGTTCGCGTACTCATTCCATGCAGCCTCTGAGCGAAATGGTTTTGTATTAGGGGCAATTGTAACACCAGGGAACGTCCATGATAGTGTCATTTTCGAACCACTGTTGGAAAAGGTTATCGAGAAACAAGGGAAACCTTCTGCGGTTGCTGCTGATGCCGGATATAAAACACCTGCTATTGCCCAATACATATTTGAAAATGATATGACGCCAGCCTTACCTTATACTCGCCCTCGTACGAAAGAGGGTTACATGAAAAAATATGAATATGTTTATGATGAATACTATGATTGTTATATCTGTCCGCAAGGACAAGTATTAAAATATGCAACTACGACGAAAGAAGGATATCGTCAATACTTCTCTAATCCGATTAAATGTGAAAAATGTCCATTGCTTTCAAAATGTACACAAAGTAAAGAACATAAAAAACTCATTCAGCGTCATGTCTGGGAACACTATATAGAAGAAGCCGAATACCTTCGTTCTACACAAGAGAATAAAAGCATTTACGCAAGACGCAAAGAAACAATTGAACGTGTTTTTGCAGATGCTAAGGAAAAGCATGGTATGCGTTGGACAACCTTAAGAGGCCTAAAAAAATTGTCCATGCAGGCGATGCTTACTTTTGCTGCAATGAATTTAAAAAAGATGGCCACCTGGACATGGAAAAGTCCAGAAATGGCCTAATAATAGATATAGAATAGGTCTAACTTTTGCTCTTTCGAGCAAAAAAACAGTTAAAAGGCACCCGGATTAGATCTTCCGGATGCCTTTTGTCTACAATCTGCCAGAAGGACTTCTCAGTCCTTCTGTTTCCGTGTGTTCGTCTGCTTTTCCTTGAGTCTGTAACTGTCACCCTTCAAGTTAAAAATACGAGAGTGATGTAAGAGCCTGTCTAACATAGCTGTCGCGATAATCGGATCACCTAGCATTTCTCCCCATTCCCCAAATCCTTTATTAGACGTCATTATTATCGAGCCTCGTTCATACCTTCTTGAAATCACCTGGAACAGATAATGGGCACTTTGCGGTTCCAAGTTTAGATAACCAATCTCATCAATGATAAGAACTGAAGGTTTTACAAAAGATCTTATTTTTTGCTCTAATTTGTCCTGCTGTTCAGCTTTCCTTAACTGGGAAACCAGTTCGTTAAGTGTGATAAAGTAAGTCTTAAGACCTTTCGACACAGTTTCAATCCCTATAGCTACCGCAAGGTGGGTCTTTCCAATGCCTGGAGGTCCAAGGAAAATAAGATTTTCATTGTCATCCAAAAAGGAAAGATTTATTAATTCCTTTATCCTTCTTTCATCAATACCTAGCTGCTCTCTAAAATCAAAATCATCCATTGTTTTACGATAGGGAAATCTCGCGAACTTTAGCAGGGTTTTCATCATTCTTTCCTGTTTATCAATGATTTCCAGCTCTAAGAGGCTGAATAAAAACTGTGAATATGGTACATTATCTTTGGATGCTTGTTCGGCCAATTCGGACCATCGGTCCGCAATTACTGGCAAGTTCAACTTGTGGCTATACTCCTTTATTTGCTTTCTCATGAAGATTCTCCCTTGGTGAACTCTTCATAGATGGAAAGGGGACGTGTATCCACTTCTACGGAAACAGGCTGAGGGGCGCCAACCACGACAGTCTGTTTCTTTTTTATTTTTTCGGAGAATGGAATGACCTTTTTCCGTCTCTGTTGTGTACTTATTTCCTCACCCTGATAAAAAATCCTAATGGTGCCCGTCAGCGATTCTTTTAACAGTATCTCTTTACCCGAGTACTTTGAAGCAAGGAGCCAGCTTTCGCCTTTGTATGAAAAACTCCCGTCCCAATGCACCTTTCTAAAGGAAATATAACTTGTATCATATTCTTTCTTGTCTTGGATTGGTTGAAGTTTTTCCTCTGTCCATCTCTCCTGAGGCGAATAGCCAGTTGTTTCGTTCTTTTTCCGGTTACCAACTGAATCAAGCCATCTTAGAAGAAGCTGGTTCAATTCCTCAAGACTCTCAAATTTTGTACCAACATAAAAATGGTTCATGATATATTGGATCGCCCGTTCGACTTTGCCTTTTGTCTGTGCCCTATAAGGCCGGCATACCTTTGGGATGAAGCCATAATAAGAGGCGAATTCGGAGAACCTCTTGTTCCACTTAACGATTCCCTGGTCCCGTCCATCCGTGACAGTCCTCATATTGTCAAACAGGATGGTAGAGGGTACACCGCCTAAATATTTAAAGCTGTTGATTAGGCATTGCATCACATGTTCCTGATCTTGGGAGAGGGTAAACTCAGCGTGCTTCATTCTGGAATAGCCTAAGATGGCAACAAACATGGATAGTTTAACCCGTTCCCCGTTCAGGATGACTTCCCCGACTTCTTTCCAGTCCACCTGCATCTGTTCACCCGGAAGGGTTTCATACCTGACAGTGTATTTCTTTTTTGCCTGTTCTCGATAAGGCTGCATATATACTTTTAAAATCGTTTTTCCACCTTGATAACCAAGTGTCTTGATCTCTATTAAGAGTTTTTCAGCATTAAATACCTAGTCCTCTAACATCCTCTTGTTAATATAATCCTTAAATCCATCTAGCTTACTGCTTCTGTTCCTTTTTCTCGGAGCAGGTATGGTATCTGAGTTTATGTATTTCTTAACTGTCTTCCGGTCCATCTTTAGCTCTCTTGCGATGTCCGAGATACTCATGCCCCTTTTGTGCATTTCCTTAATCATGAAAAATTCCCCTCTTGTCTTCACGAACCATAGCTCCTCTCATAAACTATGGTTCTATTTTAGTTGGGGAATTTTATTCCGGCTATATTGGGGATTTTAACATCTACTTTAACAGATTGATCTAGCATTTATATTAAGTTGAATTTACAGCAGGAATGAATTGTTTTCAGGAACAGTGTTCCATTTAAATAAATATTACGTACCATAGTTCCCCCCTTTTTCTTTGCTTGGTTCAATTTTATTAACTTATCTGTAGGTATCAATTCATTAAGACTATTCTAAATAACTTTCCTACATTTTTGGTAGTAAGTTACTTTGCGGAAAAATAATTTATGGAATACTTATTATTTTCATCATTGATAACAACAAGGTTTTTATTGTTAATAATAACATATATATTAAAACTAATATTAATATGGATAATAAAAAATATTACCTCAATATTTTTATGATTAAAAGATAGACATCTGTCAAAAATAACACATATTTTATATGTGTTATGAATCAATTGTGACAACTATATTTTATATGACTTTTTAAGTTTTACTTAAATTAGTTACATAACTCTTTATTGAGCATTGGGTGTACAAAAATGAAAATGTAAATCAATTTAAAGCTTATTTGCAAAAGTAACATTTATTTTTGATAATGGCTAATGCTTTTCGAAATAAATTTTAACATAAAGATCTTGTGGTAAAATTTCAATTTATAAGGTGAATGAAAACTTTGAGGAAAAATTAAAGATAATATTGATATATATAACAACTTATAAGTCAACATATATTTATATAATAACTTCAAAAACCATAGGGTTATATGTTAATAACTCTCTAAGCATAGTATCGATTTGTTGATATGATTAATAATAAGGCAACTGAAAATTAGAAATGTAAAAAATGGATAGGTTGTTGATGATTAAAAATTGATTTAGTTAATATCGAAGAATAAATAAATTTGCAGCGGAATTAAGAATAATATAATGGTTCTTATATGATAACATATATGTTATGTTTAACATTGAAGACAATAGCTTCATATAATTATAACTATCTAATCATAGTAATTGATTCATTGTTGCGATTAGAAATAAAGGAAATATTTGATTACGCCTGTACAGAACGAATGGTTTTTGGATAATCGGAAATGGAAAATGTTATTTTAGAGAAGGTTGATGAGCAACTAGTTTTCCTAAGGAAAGGTAGTACTTAGCAAAGGAGTTAATGAAGTTAGTTCAATAGTTGGATAACAGGTTGTTTAAATTGATTAAAATAGAGTTTGTAATAAATATGGTAGGAGAAATTGAGAATCCAGTGGTTGATTTGACATTTTTATATAGAATTAAGTGAAATTTACACCTTGAATGAATTGTTTGCCGTGAATGGCGTTCCATTTAAACAATTTACCATAATCATGCTGGTGGAAAAATAATAAATTTTAAGTTGATTTTAAAAAATATTTTAATAGAAGTTATTATTCCTCAAAGCTCTGAACTCTTCTCACAATTTAATTTTCCCTTGTTAATCAGTTTAAATTCACTCCTTAATCAATTTTATCAACTTACTAAGTAATTATGTATTAATTCGAACTTAGATAAAAACCTTCCTGCTTTTTGCTTAGTAGGTTACTCTCCGGAATCTAAATCTTTGGATACATTTTTAAATACGCAGTTATTAAACATCGAGAGATATTACATTCTTTCGAGATCTTATCGGAATAAAATGAGGCATTAAATATTTAACTAACTGACTAATCGCAGTAGGAAATATTTACAATAATATTATTAATATATAATCCAACATATATATTAAAATACATATATATTTTATGAATTAACGGAAAGAAGTGTTGTTTAATCAAGAATAAGCAACTGAATTATTCACATGAAATAGGTTAGCTGCATACATTTTTCTTATTTACTCTTTTTTTGCTTCATTCTTTTAATTATTTTGATATCCTAAGATTCTCATCTTTTATTAACACTTTGTGAATTCTTGCATTGGCTTACTTATCTATATGGTAAAAATTAAAAAATATTTTATTAATATGTCAGTTTATCAAAAAATACCGCTGTTAAAACAAACACTAAAGACTTCAGTCATAAAAAAAATAATGATTTTATATTTTTTATCTATTGTTGTTAATGTTAACATATATATTATGGTTATTATTAATAATGATTTTTTTCATATTATTATACAGTAATCGTGTAAATGTAAATATGTTACTTTTTAGCCTCTATGAATATTGAACATTGTTCCGGAATATATGAAAGTATGATGTATATTGGCATTAGGTTAATCGTTCAAACAAAAATCATATTCTGATATGAAGGGGGAAATGCATAAGAGGAAACAGAAAAATACAAGCAAGTACGAATGTTGTAAATGGACGGAGAAGAGAGAATGATGTCCTGTGATTAATGTTCCTTAATTGCAATGTGGGAGAGTATTGGCAAGCTATCAGTCTAGTATTACTCCAAAGTAAAAGCAGTGGCAGTAGCAATAGGGGGTGTTACTCAAATATAAGTCCAGGATTATGCCAAAAATAAGCTGTCAAAGTTCTACAGGATTTGTAGCATCATCATTTGATCATTTATTCTTGAATTATTTTAGAATACGGCAAGTTACGGTTAAGAGTTAATTTGACTAATCACAACCGGTGATTTTCATTGCTTTCTGTGATATGAAGGCTACAATCTTATCGACGATAATAACATTAATATATAATTCAACATATATATTAAAATACAATTATATGTTCAGTCCATTCAAGATTATTATGGTAAGGATTTTCTTTAATCGAACAAAAAACAACTGAATTATTTACATTGGAACATTAGCTGCATACATTTTCCTT
Source organism: Bacillus sp. URHA0034 (assembly GCF_056280405.1). Classification (NCBI taxonomy): domain Bacteria; kingdom Bacillati; phylum Bacillota; class Bacilli; order Caryophanales; family Bacillaceae; genus Bacillus; species Bacillus sp. URHA0034. The sequence continues at coordinate 199,952 of NZ_JBWCDK010000001.1, forward strand.
ATGTACTATTATCCTGCTTCATTTTATTAGGTGTTTTGTAAACACAATAATTTTCTTCTTTTCACTTGAATGGTTACATTAGGTATTGGTTTAGATGAAAACGATCTTCATGAATAAATTTAGAATAGGTTTAGGCTTTAAATACAATTTATTTACCTCCATTTTATATCTTCCTTATTTATATTTTTCCCAATCTATTAAACTTTTATACATAAAATTCATGAAATATTTAATTGAAAATTACTGTTTTTTATATGTTTATAGACAACCCAAGTCTGAATGTTATAATGCTACGAGTAAGCTACTTTAATGTATTTTATTGAAACGACATATGTAGGACACGATTGTTTAAAGACTTAAATTAAAATAAATCACCCCTGTAGAATTAACACTATAGATTTAGACAATACGGAATTTTATTAAATTTTAATCTCCAACTATTTTACCTTTTATTTAAATTTTTTAACTACTAATCTCTCCAAAGCAATCATTGTTATTGTTTATAATAATAAAATAATTGTATACTTTATTATTATTGTTATTATCAACATATAATACATTATCAATTACTAGAGCCTTTTTATTGTTAAAGTCAAAATATATAAATCGGTTAATATTCTTCTTTCCAAATTTTCAACTCACTTTGACTGAAAGAATGCTAGGGATCCATATGAATTGTTATGTTGTTTAAATTACCTCTTCGTTATTGATAACAAAAATCAACAAATTCAAAATATAATTGTTTTTTGTTGTTTCTGATATTAGTGATATTAACGATATTAACGATATTTACGATAAAAATGAAATTAGCATTGTTTCTAGTATCAGTGATAATAACATCAATAATGATATTGTCTAAGTTATCATATATATATTATTATTATCACCCTAGGTTATTTTAAATTGTCGATATTACATATGACTAAACTTTGCATTTATATAGAAGTATGTGCTTTCGCCATTTTATATAAATACACAAGCACGCTACTTCTATCTCATCATAATGTTTGGGGCTTCATTTTTAGAAAATTAAATTTTAGTAAGAGTAAAATATACCTCTAATTGAAACTACTGGAGACTTTTTTGGTACAGTTTTTAAAATTTATAGGAGAATATGGTAGTGATTTCAAATTAAAAAAGCTAGGCCTATTAATTTAGGTCTAGCTTTTTATTATTATTATGTGAAATATTAGCATCGAGAGTAAAAGTCTCCGAGGAACGAATCACCTTTTTAAACCTGTGTTTGGTTAAATACAAACTAATGGTTTAAAAAGTTATTTTTTTTCAATAACTCCGTAGTCTTCTAACAATTTTCTTATACCCATGTTAATTAGTTTTGACTTATCCCCTTTTTCTCCCCTTGATGCAATTTTGTCTACTTCTACAGCTAAGTCAGGATCCATATAAAAAGAGGTAAAAACTTTCTTATTTTTTTTCTTTGTAGGTTTTTTACCTGTAGCTAATTCACGAAAATAGTCATCATCTTCATCATCAACAATAATTTTATTGTTAATTTTGTTGTCGGTTTTATCATATGTTTTTTCTTCGTTATTATTTATATCTTCAACAACATTTTTATTTTCAACTTCTTTATTTACAACATTATTAAGATTATCATCATTATTAATGACATCAGTATTGTTTCCTTCATCTTCTTTATTATCATATGAATTAAAGAACGCTTGGGTGGCATTCGGCTTTTTAATTCGATCTTTGAGGTTGTTTTTTGCTGACACGCTCTTTCAACTCCTTTACAAAGGGAATGTAATATTCTAGGGCATTTTTTAATTCTGAATTTCCTTCAAACCCTTCAATAGCTAATCGTCTAGTGGACGCTTTTCTTTTTATGATAGTATCGAATCTTAAGATAGGGTAATCTTCATCAACAGCTTCTACCATTACTTCATTTTCTTTTGCTCTAGCATCAATTAAAGAGAAAAGGATCCCAGCTGTTTCAAGCTGTGGGTTATAGCGATCTTTTGCCCCTTCAATTATTTCCAAAAATTTTGGAATAGCATAATAAGCAAACATAGATCCATCAAACATTACAACTGCGTAACTACCAGCTTCTGAGTATGTACTAAGAGGCATTACAGTTTGTTCTGATAGTGCCGGCGGTGTATCGATAATGATCCAATCATAGTCTTCCATTACTGGTTCCAATGCTTTTTGCAAAGCATCTAATTTAAGCTGTTTTTCAAACATCTTTCTAGGTAAAGTGGCAAGGAAGTCATTCGCTGGGATTAAGTCGAGATTTTCTTTGATTTTTATGATATAAGACCTTGCATCGCCTTCTAATATTGCCTCAAGAATAGTTTTTTCTTCAAACACGTTGCATATGTCATATTCTCCGGTTAAGAAACTAGTTAAATTTCCTTGTCCGTCCATATCAATGGCCAATACCTTTTCATCATTACTTAATAGAAAAGATGTGATCCCGCTGCTAGTAGACTTGGAGCAGCCACCTTTACTGATTCCGAAGGTTATTATTTTCGCAGTCAACATTTACACCTCTATTTATATTTTTTTTGTAGTATATGAAATCATATATATTAGTTTATCATTATTGTACAGATATACAAAGATTCTATTTTCAACAATATATTTTATGTTATTACATTATTTGATAATACATTTAAAACATATATCAATATATATATTAAAATATGGATTTTTAAAACTTTTATTTTATTGTCCTTTAAACAATTCCCCCTGACAAACAAGGTATTATTCCTATTTTCAAGAACTGTTTAAGGAAGATGGCGTGAAACAATCTTTAGTTATGTCAGTAATGATGTTAGTAAATCGTTCAGAAAAATCATTGATAAAAGCCATATATTATGGAAATGTATACAAAACATATAGCATTGTATATGTTGAAAAATACAATGATAAATTAATTGTAAACAACAATATTATCATTGTATATTCTTTTTATAGATTTAATATCAACGTTAACCAAATAGTTAAAACATATGATTATATATATATCATTAAAACATTATAGAATACATTTTCATTAATAATTTTAACAGAGTCACAAGTGCCAAGTATATTTAGAGATGTAAGAGTAACCTCTTTAGACTAATCCTCAACATATTTTTTATTTAGAACTTGAGGTACCATTATTCCTATTGAAAAATTCGAAAGAAATTAGAATATATGTCTTTATATATGTTAAATTATATTTTAAATCATAAGATATTATTAATATTAGTTCGGAAATTAAATTATAAGTTAGTGTAAACATTAATGATAAAAGAGAAATCAACAAATATTAAAAGGTATATTTTAAGTTATATGTCTAGATATACATTACAACATACATCAATTTTATCTTTAACAATAAATTTAAAAGGTAAAATTCATTTCTTCTATACAATAGATTACCGAAAGCTATAAAAGATTTACTTATTTAAAAAAGCAAAACATAATATATAGATAAAAATAATTTAATGTTGAAATTGAAATATATGACAACATATATTTTTTTGATGACAGTCTTATAATGTCATTTATTACACAGGTAATCTGGATAAAGGACTATTTTTGGTTTCTTTTCTCGTGAATGTGCTAAAAATCTACTTCGGCAGCAACAAGTTAGTTAAACGGAAAATAGAGAAATTTTGTATTTTTAAACCAAATGGTTAAATAGATTAATAACTATATTTTTAGTATAGTTCTGGTTATATCAACGACGGTCCATTTTCAAAATATAATTATAACTCGGTTTTAATCCATTGACTAAGGACATTAGACGAAAAAACCAATAAATGTAGGATTTGAATTCCGACTGAGGGGACAAACTGATTTTTAACTAGATTGGATGAAATGGGTATTCTCAATAAATAGGGCTATATTTTGATGGAAAATTTTGTTGAATTGAGATATTAACCAATATAGTGACAAATATAAAATTAGAGCATTTAAAGACGATCATTTTTTATTACCTTAATAAATAATTATTTGAGCCAGTCTGTTTTGTTTATGAAAGACAGTAAAAAAAACTATACAAATCTCAACCTATATCGAAGACAGGCTAAAGTAGAATCTAGGAATGTTGGAGCAGGAATCGAATTGGTCTCAAATGTGATGAGTTAGAGAGAACCAAAGAAGTAACATATCACACTGGAAATGCTAAAAGAAAAAAAGGAGTTTATGTGTTGAATTTGAAATATTAACATATGTAGATAATGTATTTAATATATATATCAACATAGATGTTAATAATGAAATATCGTTTAATTTCATTGACTATATCAACAGATAATTCTTATCTTTTTTCTCTGTAATATGATTTTGGTAATTCGTCATGGTTTTGATAACAAATACACTTCTATTACAGATGATTATGCGTCATAGTAGGGGAGATAAATTAAAACACTAATGAAATCCCGTTAGAGTTTTTAATTTAGGGAGGGTTTTTTTTGATTCCCAAATCGCTAATTAATGAATTACAATCTGAAGGTTTGGAAAAGTCACCTTAAGGTGACAAAAGGCAATAATGGAGTTTGATGTCATAAAGAAATAGAAATATGCAGGGAGAAAAAAACGATTGTTAAAAAGTATTGATACCATATGACTAAAGTCTGTTAAAGCCCAACTACCATAGTTGGGCTTTTTTACCATTTTCAATTCGAAAGACTCATTTTTAATTAGGTACTATCAGAATCTACCGAAAATAGAATATTTTGGGTAGAATATCAGTAGAACAGATGCTCGTAATATATAACACATCATATAAGGGAGTGAAGAGGAAAGAAACACTATGTATGAGATTCAATCAAACAAATACCACGTAAGTTATTTGCAATATCATATTACATTTTTTACAAATAATTAAATGGGTGCTAGAGAATGATGAAATAGACTTTATAAAGTCCTATTTGAGAAACGTCTCTACTAGACATGAATTTAAAATCGTGGAAATGAAGATTCAGGGGTGCAGCGTTAAACTAGTTATCAAATGCAAAACCATTCATTACATACCCAATCTTATGAAAGGCTTGAAAGGTGGATCAGCAGGGTCTTTATACAGAGTAGCCGGAAACAAAAATAAAAAAAGGGCGAAAGTCTGTGTATCAAAAGTATTTTATCTCAACGGATAATCAGCAACTTGATAATTTGATCAGAATTATAAGGAAACAAAATACTGTAGTTAGTTGATTTGAATTTGCTGAGAGGAGATTATCTTGTGAGAAACGATTCTATCGAAAGATCGGTAAATGATTCAATGCTAACTATCGCTGATTACATCTTGCAAATGATTGAACATACTAAAAAGCAAAATGAGATAAATAGGAAAGGGTACTTTGGTAGTGCTAATTTGCATGAGGATATTCTTTCTTTATCGAATGAGGAGAGGGAAGAAGTGGAATATGATCTATACTACGCATTAATTAAAGAACATCAACCGGATCTATTTGTAGTAAAAGGTAACCCAGTAGAAACCTTCCCTGTCAATAAGGATAAAAGTTCTTTTCAGGTCTTTTATAATAATGGTCAATTTTATGGGGTTTATGAACAAAAGCTCAAAGAAGCACACAAGGTAACCAAAGTTTTTGATTCTAAAGAGGAATTGCTTATGAATACGTTCGGAACCTCCAAATTCGAAAAGTTCCGAGGTCATACATTCTTTCTTTCAACAGAGGGGAAAACATTCTCTCTACATGATAATAAGCAATTTCGACTCAATTTAGAAAAACCTTTTAAACCCCTAGAATTCTATGAAACTATTGAACAAGGTAGATCCTTTGTTGTTAAGGACGAACTGATGAACGATGTGAAAATTAGGAAACAGGCTCTTCGTAAAACATTAAAGGAATATGATATCCCTTCGGAACTTATAGGGAAGACAGTTACGATAAATAGTATTTGTAAAGATAAAGGAGGAGTAAAGATTTACTTTAAAGAGACTGAAAAAGAAAGAGAAATCATTTTACCAGATCTTTCTGAAAAATGTATGGAAAGATTAAGGGGCAATCCCAGAATGAAAACGACATTTGATGAACTTATTATGGATAGTTGTTCTATTAGAGAAGTTTATCATGCCTTTTATGATATTGAGATAAATAAAGAGCTTCAAACTAGACAGCATGACTTTGAAATACTGTCAAATACAGAGGGGTCCTACATTGGGAAGTTAAATGGAAATGGAGTGGTAAAGAAATTATCACCCTACTTCCCTGAAGAGGAGGCAGAAGAACAATTAAAAATTTTAAATCTACATATTCAATTAGAAAAACAGAAAGAAAGATACGAGAATAATGAAGTTGAGTATATTAACGAAATTGAATTGTAGTGAGAAAAACTGAAAGGGGAAGAGTAAAAGTGAAAATGCTCAAAAAATTACAACCCATCCTGTTGTTTGCTACCATCGTGTTATGTCTTTATGCGATTCCAGAGCATGCATTTGCAGCTGGCGAGATTGAGGCAAAAGTGAAGGAAGGACTAAAACAAATCCAAGCATTCTTAACCGGAATTGTGGTCATAGTAGGAATCTGTGTAGGTGTCTGGATCATCATTAAAAAGTTGCCAGGGGTAGATGATCCTCATACGAAAAATGAAATGTTCCGAGGGGTAGGAATGGCACTTGCAGGAGTAGGGCTAGCATCCGCGCTTGTATGGATTGTTCCCTGGGTGTATGGGTTATTCGCTTAAATAGAGAGGATTTTTATGACTACAAAAGAAGATGTAAAAGCAGCACTAAAAGAATTATTTGGAAACGAAGATTATCGAAAGGGGAAAACATTTGTTTTCCCTGATAATGTTGATCGTGCATATAACATTGTGAAGGGTTTATCAATATCAAATTTTTTAAAATTTATTTTGCCAGCCGTTGTAGCTGCGGCAGTTATCCTTCTTATCCCACCATACTCATTGGGCTTTATGATGGTCAAAATGTTCTTTGTCGCACTGTTGCTATTAGGCTCCTTTATTTTTGCAGTTTTACGCCCCGTTACATCTCGTCCAAATATAACTTACAGTAACTATTTGAAACTCATTTTGAATTACTACAGTAGACAGAAGTTGTTCTTTATGAAACCGAATAAAAGGGATGAATTCCATGATTAACAATAAAAAGAAAATAGAAAGAACAAAGTTTGATTTTGAAGTGGAAACCCTTGTAAATAAGGGGCAAAGAACGATTCAAGATCTAAGTGTGATAGAAGGTATATATAAGGATTATATACTTTTGAAAAATGGATATTTGACTTCCATTCTGCAAGTGAGTGGAATCAATATGGATTTATTAGCTGAGTATGAACAGAATCGCTTATTTGAAGACTATGGATCCTTTTTAATGAGCCAAGTCCATGATCAAATGCAAATCGTTTCAATGACTGTACCTGTGGATTTAAGAACGTACAACTTAGGTTGGAAAAAACGGTATCTTCAAGAACTTGAAAATAAAGAGAGTGCAGTTAATGAATACAAGCGTAAATTAATCGCCTCATATATAGATCACTTCCAAGGGATCAGGGTAAAAGACGAAATGTCGACGAAACAACACTTTATTGTCATAAGGGAGAAAATGAATAAACGTACTTTTCAGGATTTAGAACGTGCGGAGAGTATCTTAACAAAAAAGGTGGAGGAAATATCAAACTCTTTACAATCTACTTTTGAGACCTACGATGTAGCAATTAGAAAATTATCAGAGAAAGAAACGTTAACTCTGCTCTACCGTTACTTTGATTTTGAAATGTCGAAACTTTATGTTTAGCATCCCTGGAAGGAGAAAATCATGCCATTTTCTTTAGGAACATTTTTTCCATCACGAAACAGTGAAAATAAACAAGTAGAACAACTTCAATATTCTCCAGACCTTCTGCAAGGGGTTTTAGAGACAGAGGAACTTAATGCTATCTATCCTTTTGTTTGGAAGGAAAATAAGAGTTACATAGAAAGTGGAGGGAACTTCATTAAAGTGCTGGCCGTTGTTTCTTATCCCAAAGAGCAAAAAGGAAACTGGCTATCTGACTTGAAACGCTTGAAAGGAAACATTTCTTTTATCCAATATTTAGAGCCTGCTAACTCTGAAGGGATGATTAGTTATTACAATGATTCTATTAAAAATAAGGATGCTGAACTGTTAAAAACAAGAGATCCAGCAACACGTATTAGGTTACAATCAGAACTTGATAGTGCCAGATACCAACTCAATCAGGTGTTAACCAACCGTTCCAACTTTATGTATCTATACACGTACATTTTTATTCAAGCGATGACCTTAGAAGATTTGAAGACCTTAGAGGACAATGTCCAGAGGATTTGCACAAAATTAAGAATGAAAGCTTTAAACCCTCATTATGCTGCGCCAATGGCTTTTTGGTCAGCGTTACCCTTAGGAGATAATCTATTAAAAGATTATACCTATCAGATGTGTAACAGTGAAACTGCCTCTTCTTTTTTTCCATTTGATGATTCGGAAATTTGTTACCTTTCCCCAATGGCTCAGGTGGAAGGCATTAATAAGACAACCAATTCCTTAGTAGCCATTGATTATTTAGATACGCAGCGTACATTAAACCAAAATATGGTCGTTATTGGAACGTCCGGTGTTGGTAAATCAACGTTTATGGTTCAGAAGATTCTTCGGTGCTTCGCAATGGGCATCAAAGTGTATATTATTGATCCGGAAAACGAGTATTCCCATATCGTGAAAAGTCTCGGTGGAGAAGTAGTACACCTAAGCAGTAATAGTGGGACAAAGATCAATCCTTTGGAGATATTTTCATCTGAAATCACAGACACCGAGGATTTTAATACAGATACAGAATTTGTCAGAGACATAGTGAAACAGAAGGTTCAACGTCTTAAAGCGTTTTTTAAGGTGTTAAAAGCCGATTTAACACAGGTTGAATCTAGTATTTTAGATAAGACACTAACCCATCTATATAATCGCTTTTCAATTAATGAAGAGATTGATTTTAAAAATCTGAAAGCTACTGACTATCCCATTCTTCAAGATTTTTACCAGGACTTAGGAAAGTTAAAGGAAAATGATATCGAACGGTATGAAAAGATCCAAGATTTTTATTTTATATTAGAAAGTTATGTTCATGGTTCAAACTCATTATTTAATGGTCACACGAACGTGAATATCAATAATTCCTTATTCTCCTTTAATTTAAAATCACTTCAAAATGAAGTAGATGTACAGGCGGCTTGTTACTTTAATATTTTCGGTTTCCTATGGGACGAAGTAACAAAAACAAAAGATGAGTTGATTTATCTGTTTATCGATGAATTTCACTTCTTATCAAAAAATCCTGATTCTATGAGATTTTTCTATCAAGCGTATAAACGATTTAGGAAATATAATGCTGGAGCGATTGCAGGTACACAACAAATTATCGATGTTCTCGATACCGCTGATAACCTGGGGGCAGCTATGATTGAAAACAGTCATACAAAAGTATTTTTTGGTCTAGACAATAAAGGGGTAGACGATGTAGTGAAAAAAATTAATCTATCTTTTTCTGATGAAGAGATTTCCTTATTACGTGCAAAAAAACAAGGAGAAGCGTTAATTACATATGGATCTCAACGTGCCTTTATCAGGGTGGAGCTTACACAAGAAGAACTTCGTCTTTGGAATAAAAAAAGATATCATGAAAAGTATGGGTTGGATCCTGACGAAATCCCAGACTATGAAGCTAGGAACGAAATGACTCCGATTGAAAAAGAGGAAGTACGAAATTTTGTTCTGTAAAGGAAGGACATAATGGTGAAAATCCAATTATTCGAATTCGGAACGTTATTTATTCATCAAAATAACCACTTTCGTTTGGAAATACCTGAAAACAAGGTGTTGGCTGAACGAATGGAAGAGTTAAAAGATCTTAAAGTAGATTCACCTTATTTCTTTACTCTAAGTAATATAAAAAAAGAAAACGATCGATTTATTCTCGACTATTTGATGGAGGAAGAATACCAACCACTCATAAGAGCAAAAGAATATTCACTTGTACTACGTCTTGCCTTAGTATACGAGTTGTTGAAGATGGATCCGTTAAATACAGTAAAAGAAATAGTACTGATCCATCCCAGAAGCATTTTCTTTAAAGATATGAGAACTCTAAAGTTTCTATATAGAAGCAATCAATGGTTACCCTATGATGACCATATAGAAAAGCTGGAACAGTACAAAATATTAATTATCTCTATGTTTTCGCGTTTTACCTATGAAAAATATAAACGAGAAAAAGGTAATTTGTTGAAAAAGGATAACGATGAATTTTTATTTAAAATTGACAATGCTGAATCTGTTGCGGATTTGAAAGAAATGATTTCCAAGAGACTACAGAAGGAAGAAACCACACATTTCATCGGATTGGAAATGGAACAACAAAAAATGAAAAAGCAAAGGAGACTCTTGGCGGGTATATCGATTGGGATTTCTACTTTTGCCGTTGCAGTAGCTGTATTTTTTAATCAAACAGCATTAAATAGAATTCAGTCTGTCCATGAATCAGAAGTTAAAAAGGCAAAACAAGAATCAATGTTTTATAAAATGCTCAGTGAAGAAAAATTCGATGAAGCTATTTCCTTTTTGAAAAAAACTAAGGGAAGTAATAAAGAAATTGCGAAGGTCTATCTAGAAATGGGTGAGTATCAAAAGGCAATTGATTCCGATAAACGTTTAATTAAACCCACTGTGGCGGACTTATATAAAGCGAATAAAAAGGATGAAATACTAGGATTAAAAGCTGAAAGTGATTATTTGGAAATCGAAAAGAAAATACTAACATATGATTATAGCACTTTGTTATCGATGAAAGCATTTGCAAAAGATAAAGACCAAATGCTTCGTATGGGTAAAGCCTTTACAGAGCATGGAGATCTTGAAGATGCTAAAAGTTTAAATGAAAGGCTGAAAAGTAAAGAGTTAGAGGACGTTATAAGAAAAAAAGAATTGGAAGATCATGTTGCTGCGTTAGAAAAACAAATAGAAGATATTAAAGAAAACGTAAAAACAGTAGACAAACAAAAAGAGCTTGATATTAAAAATAAGGAACTTGAAATCGCGAGGGCGGAGATAGAGAAAATCGATAAAGAAGTGTGGTGAAAATAAGTGGCAGCAACTGTTGCTGTTAAGGGAACCATTTTTGTTGTTAGGAACTGGAAGCAAATTACGATAGGAATCGTCTTTTCTTTAATTTTAATGGCCGGTTTGCTAGTTGGGATTCAGTCTTCCCAACAAGATCCATTAGTGAATAGTAACTCGCCATTAGGCACTGCTAATGTTCCTCCTAACATCGCACAATGGAAAGGGCTAGTACAAGAATATACGACCAAGTACGGTATACCAGAATATACAGATTTTCTATTAGCGATCATGTATCAAGAATTAGGTAGTTCCAAGACGTTAGATATAATGCAAAGTTCAGAATCTGCTGGGCTACCACCCAATGCCATTCAAGATCCGGTTATGTCCGTAAATCTTGGAGTTCAACATTTTAAATCGGTATTAGAACAAGGACAAAAGGCTGGAGTTGATTTTGCTACTATCATTCAATCATATAACTTTGGTGCTGGTTACCTTAATTTTGTTTCCTTAAATGGTGGGAAACATTCAGTCGAATTAGCTCAAGCATTCTCCTTGAGTCAATCTGGAAAATTAGGATGGAGATGTTCGGATTGGAGAGCGCCTTACTGTTACGGAGACTATACATATGTACAAAAAGTAATGATAAATCTAATGCCTACCGGTATGGCTGTTGGAGGTGGAGATGTTTCTCCATTGGGGGAACAAGCATTTAATGTGATTATTGCAGAAGCAAAAAAATATATTGGCTGGCCTTATGTATGGGGAGGTGCACAACCTAGTACAGGATTTGATTGCTCAGGCTTTACACAATGGACATTTGCTCAGGCTGGCATAAAGCTACCGCGAACAGCTCAGGAACAGTACGATATATCATCAAAAATATCACCAGCTGAAGCCAAGCCAGGCGACTTTGTCTTTTATACTGGAACATATGAGACCGACAAATACATCACACATATAGGTATATACATGGGAAACGGAATAATGTTTGATTCAAATGGTTCAGGTATAGGTAACCATGACATTAATTCTCCTTACTGGCAATCCCATCTGGTTGGTTTTGGTCGAGTGATCCATTAGGAGGAAAACACCTTGAATAAAGTATTGGTTGTTCTGCTTGGAATATCTATTTTAGCAAATGTGATTTTGGGATTAATGTACGTTGGTCAAAGAACAATGGTCACCCAAGCAGAGGATAAAAACAAACAAACCAAAAAACAGTTGGTTCAATTAAAAAATGAATCCAATAAAAAGGAAAAAGCCCTTATTACCTTTCAACAAAATGAAGCCTTTTATGAAATTGAACATAGTGAAGAGATTAAAAGTTTTTTAGATGAAACTTTTAGAGAATTATTTAATTATGATAACAAAAATTATGCTGCCCGTTTTGATCAGGTTCGCGACAAACTAGCAACGTCCGTCATTTCAAAACTAAAAGCTTCAGGAGAAATGGGAAGTACACAATTTGTATTCAAAAATGAAGTGCACGCTTTAAATGTCTATTTAAATGTGGTCAAAAAGCACCAAGCAAAAGCCCTTGTAAACATGGAAACACAATATTCAGTGGGCGGAAGCCAATTCCCAAGAAAAAATCAAATATATGAAGTAACGCTTGTCCAAAGAGGAGATAAATGGTTAGTTGATAAGTTAGAGTTAATGGGATCTTTCGAACCCTTTGAAGAGAACTAGGTATGCAGTAATAAAAGGTAATCAAAAAGGAGCGAAATCCATGAAAATGTTAGGACTGCGCCTATTGTTAACGGTCTTTTTACTAATACTTCTTGAACTGATCGTAATTAATATAGCCGGAATTCTTCCGTTTATTGCAGCACACCAGGAGCATTTATCCGATGCTCCATATTTCGAATTTATAACAGATAACCTACTGCATCCGATTGAGAATTCAACCCTCATGATTGAAGAGAAAAATCCTCTTTTCTTCTTAGGTAGTGGGGCAGTTGTCCTATTCTCCTTCTATGCTACTTTTTTTATGAAAGGCGCCAAAGGCAAATATCAGTTAGCAGACAAATACGGTGTTCATGGTTCAAGCCGATTCGCTCATAAGCATGAAATATTTAAACAGGGCGAGACAGTTGGGGTTCCGGTAAATCAATTCATGAAAGATTTTGAAGCTAGTTTGCTAGTCTCTAAGGAGGAGAAGTGATATGGCTGTAGATTACATGAAAAATAACGGAATCATAGCCGGTATTTTGAATCAGGCAGTTATTGTGCAGCCAACTGATTCAAACCTTCCAAACAGAAACCACTTTGTAGCTGGTGGACCTGGATCTTCCAAAACACAAGGGTATGTGGTAACCAATGTGTTACACGAAAAGGAATGTTCTTTAGTGGTGACAGATCCGAAAGGTGAGGTCTATGAAATGACTTCTGAAGTGAAACGAAGGCAAGGCTATGAAGTACATGTGGTGAATTTTTCAGAAATGGAGTATTCAGATCGCTATAATCCTTTTGATTATGTCAGGGAGGAAATTCAAGCATCTACTGTAGCGAATGCAATAGTTGCTTCTAAAAATGATTCTAAACGAAAAGATTTTTGGTACAATGCTCAATTTAGCTTGTTAAAAGCATTAATTTTGTATGCCGTTCACGAGTTGCGGCCTGATCAACGGAACATGAAAGGTGTTTTGGATTTTTTACAAGAATTTGATCCAGAGGAGAGCAATGATGGTGCCAGTGAATTAGATGTACAATTCTTAAGACTAGACAAATCGCATCCAGCAAGAAGAGCATATGAGTTAGGATTTAAAAAGTCCCAAGAAAAAACACGAGCAAACATTATCATTTCTTTACTGACTACAATAGGTGACTTTACTTCCAGTTCGGTTTCTCGGTTTACGAGTTTCTCGGATTTCTTTTTAGGGGATGTGGGAAAAAGGAAAATTGCTTTATATGTCATTATTCCTGTAATGGATTCTACATGGGAAGGCCTAATTAATTTATTTTTTAATCAAATGTTTCAGGAGTTGTATAAAGTAGGTGTTAAAAACAGGGCAAAACTCCCTCATCCTGTCGTTTTTATCTTAGATGAATTCCCGAACTTAGGGAAGTTTCCTGACTATGAAAGATTCTTAGCAACCTGCCGGGGGTACGGAATTGGGGTACTAACGATTGTTCAAAACATTACACAATTACAAGAAAAGTATGGACGGGAACAAGCAGAATCCATTTTAGGTAACTGTGGAACAAAAATTTGCTTAGGGAATGTGAACGAAACAACCGCAAAATACTTTTCGCAGTTAATGGGGAAAACAACTGCTAAAGTAGAGACAGGTTCGACATCAGAATCAAAAGGCAAATCATCGAGTACCTCTTCTTCATCAAGTTACTCATATACAGCGCGGAACCTTATGAATGAAGATGAGATTCTAACCATGGCTAAAGATGATTGCGTTATTATCATAACTGGAAAGCATCCAATTAAAGCAAAAAAAGCATATCAATATCTCTTGTTCCCCAATGTGACGAACTCATTTTATGTCAGTCAATTAAACTATCAAAATAACCCTTCACAAGAGGTTTTAGAAGGGTTTGAAGAAAAAAAGGAAGAATACAAAAAGTATATATATTCGAATGAACGGAAAGTTTCGTTACAATGGGCTGAAGTTGAATTGCATGAAAACCAGGTAAAAAACGCTGAAAAAGAGGCTGAAATGCAGGAAAAACTCGCGATGAGCTTTTTTTCTCAAATGAATTCAACTCCTAGTGAAAATCCACCAAAAGAGGGGAGCACCTTAAATTGAAAAAAAAGGCGTTGGTTATGTTTGTATTAATGGTAAGTATCTTTCTTGCTGCCTGTAATGGCAGTGGAAATCAATTTAATCTAAAGGTTGAACAAGAAAAAGCTACAAAGGTAATGAATAGTGTTTTAACTTCCTTTAAAGATGAAGAAAAGTTGGCTGAAGCAAAAACAAGTGACGAAGCGAACAAAATTGCCTGGAAGAAAATTAAAGAAAAGAATATTGATTCTTTATCAGATGATTTAAACGAAAAGGATGAAAGTAGGTTACTTTACCTTTTAACTACGAATAAAGCAGAAGATTTAGCTAAGGGCGGAACAAAAGCAAATCTACTTTTTTCTCAAGATACTAAGAATAAAAATGTTTCTTTTAATGATTCTGCTAAGTCATTTACCTTTGATATAGAACGTAGTGATTTTGACCATAAGCTAATCACTCTAGAAAAACAAGAGAATAAATGGAAAATTGTAAAAATCGAAGATCCTGAATAGGGGTGATTTCATCTTGTTTAATTTTAAAGAAAAAATAGTTGAGGCCATCCAAGGGATATTGGAGGATTTTATTCAATGGTCTCTTCTTATTTGTAATGATTTGTTATTAAAAAAAAATACTGAAATAGAATTTTTTACATCAGTCAATAATTTCTTGCTTGCGCTAACCTCTACAATAGCTGTAACAATCATTCTATATAAAATTATCGAAGTTATGTCTAGGAATGCTGCAGGAGATGCCATTTCATATGGACCCGTTATTGTTAATACGTTAAAAAGTGCCTTGTTGATCCCTGCAATGCCCTTCATCCAGAAAATCTTGTTAGAAAAGGTTGCTTATAATATAGGGAACTGGATGATTGGAGAAGGAAGCAAGGTAAGCAAAGAAAAAATTGAGGAGATGTTAGTTCCTAGAAACTTTGCAGCCCTTCATTTTGAAGGTGCTGCCCTTCTTATTCTATTAGCGGTATTTGCAGTAGCATTTATTGCCTTCTTATTTTCAGTTGCTGTATTTCATGCAGATATAATGTTCCTATACTTACTATCTCCCTTAGCTTGTGTATCGGTCATAGCTGATGATAATGAATACTTGGGTGTCTGGTGGCGCGAATTATTAAGTCAGATTGTCACTATTATTGCAAAAATCTTTTTATTTGTTGTAGCCCTAAGTATTTTAATCAATGAAAATATAACATTTCTCAATTTCCTTTTACTTATGGGATGTTGTATTCTCCTCATTAAGAGTCCGTCCGTACTTAGAAATATGTGGTATTCATCGGGTTCTGGAAGAGGGATGATCGGAGCTATGGGAGGAACATCCAAGCTGGTAGCAAGAAGATTTCTATTAAAAAGATAAAACAAAGGCGACTTCAATGTGTTCTTTTGTTGTGTAGTAAAGTAAAAACTCAAGAATTTTTAAAATAAACCATTTGTCTCCACATTCAACACATGTGGAATGCTGTTTACTGCTTGTAAAAATTGAAAAATAAAAGGATGTAACAATGAGTAAAGAGTCTTTTCTTCTAGAAAGGCTCTTTTTATTATTATTGGGCGTAACAGTATGCTGTAGGTTCAACAAGGTTCTTCACATTTATAAACGAGTTATTTTTTGTTTAAAGTAGCTTGAATATATCGGTTTTGACAGCTTTGGATTTTTTATTGCAATAGGATAAATAGAAATGGAATGTATACACTATTTTTGTATGAAAAAATATATACCTAGTAAAAGTTGTACATAACAAGGCTGCTTGAACATAGAAATACAAGTTCTTTAAGAAGGGATGTTGTCATGAAAAATCCTGGGTATCCTGGTCCGCAAGGTTTATATCACCCTGAATATGAACATGAAGCTTGTGGAATTGGAATGGTCGCTAATATAAATGGAAAAAAGTCGCACGATATTGTTGAATATGCTATAACGATTTTATGTAATTTGGAACACAGGGGCGGACAATCAGCAGACACGAGTACCGGGGATGGAGCAGGGATTCTTACTCAAATTCCCCATTCATTTTTTGAGAAACAATGTGAAAAAGAAAATATTGAACTCCCTGAAGCGGGTAAATACGGGATTGGTATGATCTTTTTACCAAAGGATCCAGAAGTTAGAAAAAAAACTCAAAAACAAGTTGAAAACGTCATTAAAGAGGAAGGGCAGGTCTTTCTAGGTTGGAGGACTGTTCCGGTTAATGATTCTTTTGTTGGTGACATGGCCAAAAAATCAAAACCGTTTATCCGTCAAATGTTTATTGCTTCTTCTCTTAATCCACATGATCAAAATGATTTCGAAAGAAAATTATATGTGATTCGTAAACGGTTAGAAAAAGAAGTGTGCCCTTCAGATAAGGAACATCAAGAAGGGATGTATGTTTGCAGTTTATCCTCAAGAACCATTGTCTATAAAGGCATGTTAATTCCTGAACAGCTGGATTCCTTTTATGTTGACTTAAATCATCGTGATTTTAAGTCTGCACTAGCCCTTGTTCATTCGCGATTTAGTACAAACACATTTCCTAGCTGGGAAAGAGCTCATCCAAACCGGTTTACGATCCATAATGGAGAATTTAATACGATTAAAGGAAATGTTAAATGGATGCAGGCTAGAGAGGCTCTTTGTGAATCTAAGTTATTTGGAGACAAGGATTATCAAAAGTTATTTCCGGTCATCGATACGGATGGCAGTGATTCTTCTATGTTTGATAATTGTTTTGAATTTCTTCATCTTTCAGGACGTTCTCTTGCGCATACAGCGATGATGATGATTCCCGAGCCATGGGCACATGATGAAACAATGGACGAAGCTAAGAAGGCATTCTATCAATTTCATAGCTGTTTAATGGAGCCATGGGATGGTCCTGCTGCTGTTGTATTTACGAATGGAAAACAAATCGGGGCATGTCTTGACCGGAACGGGCTGCGTCCTGCCCGTTATTATGTAACAAAAGACGGTATGATTGTTTTGGGTTCTGAGGTAGGCGCATTGGATATTTTTGTTGAGGATATTGAATATAAAGGTAGACTTCTCCCAGGGAGAATGCTCCTTGTTGATTTGGAAAAAGGCAAAATTATTCCGGATGAAGATATTAAAATGCAAATCGCCTCAGAGTATCCGTATAAAGATTGGTTAGCAGAACATTTAGTTCATATTGATGATCTGCCTGAAACGGACAGTCATCAACAAGTTAATAATACAGATGAACGACTCAAACAGCAACTTGCATTTGGGTATACAAACGAAGACCTCAATAAAATTTTGAAGCCGATGGTTACAGATAAGCATGATCCCATTGGTTCGATGGGGTATGATTCTCCCCTTGCTGTTTTATCAAAAAGACCACAGTTGCTATATAACTATTTCAAACAGCTTTTTGCCCAGGTAACCAATCCGCCGATTGATGCCATTCGGGAGAAGATTATTACTTCCGTTTTAACAACAATTGGACCACAGAAAAACATAATTAAAACTGAGCCTGAAAGTTGTCAACAAATTCAGCTTCAGACACCGATTTTGACGAATAGTCAGTTAGAAAAACTTCACTATTCCAGCTTTAAAAAGGAAACACTATCCATCCTGTTTCCTGTTGAAACAGCTACACCCGATTTTGAAAAAAATTTAAATAGCTTATTTTTAAAAGCTGACACCGCCATCGACAATGGTATTTCTTTACTGGTTTTATCTGATCGCGGAGTCGATGCCGAATATGCCGCGTTGCCCGCTCTGCTCGCAGTCTCGGGATTGCATCATCACCTAATTCGAAAAGGAACACGATCAAAGGTAAGCATCATTGTTGAATCGGCGGAACCAAGAGAGGTCCATCATTTCGCAGCATTACTTGGGTTCGGGGCGGAAGCGATCAATCCTTATTTAGCCTTTGAGTCTCTAAGGGGCTTGATTGAAATCGGTGATATACGCGAAACAGAAGTCGACAAGGCTATTAACACATACATTTTGACAGCAACCGATGGAATCGTTAAGGTGTTATCGAAAATGGGGATATCAACCATTCAAAGTTATATTGGGGCACAAATATTTGAGGCAATCGGGATTGATCAAGGCGTGATAGAGAAATATTTTACTGAAACAGCTTCACGAATTGAAGGTATTGGGTTGGGTATCATTGCCGAAGAAGTGATGATGAGGCATAAACGAGCATTTGATCCGACAAGAGGCGGGGAGAGGACATTGGATTCAGGTGATGATTTTCAGTGGCGCCATGACGGAGAAGATCATCAATACAACCCGCGGACCATTCATCTATTACAGCAAGCTTGCCGAACGAATAATTATAAACTTTTTAAAGAGTATTCAGCATTATTGACAGATCCTTGCGACAATCTTCAATCCATTCGCGGCTTGTTATCGTTTAAAAAACGAGAATCGATACCGATTGACGAAGTGGAATCTATTGAAGAAATTTGTAAGAGGTTTAAAACGGGAGCGATGTCATACGGTTCCATTAGTCGTGAAGCCCACGAATCACTTGCCATTGCCATGAACAAAATTGGTGCAAAAAGCAACTCTGGAGAAGGTGGAGAGGACCCTGACAGATTTACACCTGATCCAAATGGACAATCAAGGCGCAGTGCGATTAAACAAGTTGCTTCTGGCCGATTCGGAGTGACTAGTTATTATCTTGTAAATGCTGATGAAATCCAAATTAAGGTTGCCCAAGGTGCCAAGCCGGGAGAAGGGGGACATCTTCCCGGAAAAAAAGTATATCCATGGATTGCCGAGGTAAGGGGCTCAACACCTGGCGTAGAATTGATTTCGCCGCCGCCCCACCATGATATTTATTCCATTGAAGACTTGGCCGAATTAATTCATAACTTAAAAAATGCCAATCCATCCGCCAGAATTAGTGTCAAGCTTGTATCAGAAGCAGGTGTCGGTACGATTGCAGCAGGTGTTGCCAAAGGAAGAGCTGATGTTGTTCTGATTAGTGGATATGACGGCGGAACGGGGGCTGCGCCAAGGACAAGCTTAAAGCATGCAGGATTACCGTGGGAACTGGGCTTAGCCGAAACACATCAAACATTGCTGTTAAATCGTCTTCGTGATCGAATCGTCGTGGAAACTGATGGGAAATTGATGACGGGCCGGGATGTTGTAATTGCTGCCTTACTTGGGGCAGAGGAATATGGATTTTCAACGGCACCGTTAGTTGTATTAGGATGTATCATCATGCGGGTATGCCACCTCGATACTTGTCCGGTAGGCGTTGCCACACAAAACCCCGAGTTACGGAAAAAATTTACGGGTGAACCGGAGCATGTAATCAACTTTATGAGGTTCATCGCCATGGAAGTAAGAGAGCTTATGGCCGAACTCGGATTCCGCACTGTCAATGAAATGATTGGAAGGACTGATGTTTTAGATACACATCAAGCGATTAACCATTGGAAAGCAAAAGGGGTAAATCTTTCTGCTCTTCTCTATCAGCCTGAAGTTCCGAAAAGTACCAGCCGTTATGCCACGGTTGAACAGGTTCATGGACTTGATAAAACAATGGACAAACAAGAGTTAATCCCTTTATGTAAAGAAGCGCTTGAAAACCAGGAACCTATAAAGGCGACTTTGTCGATACGGAACATTAACCGAGTCGCTGGGACCATGTTAGGGAGTGAAATAACAAAACGGTATGGTGCCAAGGGGCTGCCTGAGGATACGATTCACCTAACTTTTACAGGCTCTGCCGGACAAAGCTTTGCTGCCTTTATTCCACCCGGATTAACGATGAGACTAGTAGGAGATGCCAATGATTTTATCGGTAAAGGGTTATCAGGGGGGAAAATTATTGTTCGCCCTTCTCGGAGGGCTACCTTTACCTGGGAAAATAATATCATTATCGGAAACGTTGCCTTTTACGGGGCAACGGCAGGAGAAGCTTATATCAGCGGAATTGCCGGAGAGCGCTTTTGTGTTAGGAATAGCGGAGCAAATGTGGTAGTAGAAGGTATGGGCGACCACGGTTGTGAATACATGACAGGTGGAACAGTGATTGTATTGGGGGGAACAGGGAAAAACTTCGCAGCTGGTATGTCAGGTGGTGTTGCGTATGTCTTGGATATGACAAACGATTTTCGAGTCAAATGTAATCAGGCTCAAGTTTATATCGATCCCATCCAAGATGAGTCAGAACTCCAACTTGTCCACCAAATGATTGAAAAGCATGTTCAATATACGCATAGCCCCCTTGGGGAGAGAGTGTTAAATAGCTGGGCAGACATGAGCAAGAAATTCGTACGTGTCATTCCGAAAGACTATTTGGAGATGCAAAAGCGAATCAAACGCCTGCAATCAGCTGGGTTGAGTGAAAATCAAGCAGCACTTCGGGCATTTGAAGAAAGCCAAAAAGCAGTGAAAGCGATAAAAGAGGGAGGGTGAACGATGGGAAAACCAACTGGTTTTATGGACTATGAACGTCAATCAAGGCCGGAACGTGACCCTAAAACACGCACGGCTGATTGGGACATTTATACGTCACCTCTTGAAGAACAAGAATTAAAAGAACAAGGTGCTCGTTGTATGGATTGCGGGATTCCAACTTGTCATACTGGAATCATGATAAACGGGATGACTTCAGGTTGTCCCGTCCATCACCTCATACCGGAGTGGAATGATTTAGTTTACCAAGGCCAATGGGAGGAAGCCCTGAAGAGAGAACATAAAATGAATAATTTTCCTGAATTTACTGGACTTGCTTGTCCGGCTCCATGTGAAGGATCATGTGTACTTGGGATTAATGAGCCGCCGGTTGCCATCCGGACAATCGAGTTAGAAATCATTAATCGAGGCTTTAAGGAAGGGTGGGTGAAACCGGAGCCTCCAGAGACCCGAACGGATAAAAAGGTGGCTGTTGTCGGTTCAGGTCCGGCTGGGTTGGCTTGCGCTGCCCAACTAAATAAAGCAGGACACCATGTCACAGTTTTCGAACGTCATGATCGTGTTGGGGGGCTGTTAACGTATGGGATACCTGAAATGAAGCTTCCTTACTTAGTTGTCGAGAGAAGAGTCAAACTTCTTAAGGCAGAGGGGATTACGTTTGTGACAAATACAGACGTAGGCAAAAATTATCCAATTTCAGAATTACAATCAGAATTTGATGCGATCGTTCTATGTGGAGGTGCAACAAAACCTCGTGAAGTAAATGTAGAAGGAAGAGAGCTAAAGGGGATCCATTTTGCCATGGATTTTCTCCATGCCAATACCAAAAGTTTATTAGATTCTAACCTTGAGAACTGTAATTTTATTTCAGCTAAAGATAAAGATGTGGTGGTCATTGGCGGCGGGGATACAGGGGTAGATTGTTTGGCTACTTCTGTACGTCATAAATGTAAAAGCTTAACACAGTTTGATATTTATGAGAAAAAAGGTGAAGTTCGGGTAGATGACAATCCATGGCCGCAATGGCCCGTTATCCATCGAGTGGAGTATGGCCAAAAAGAAGCCGCAGCCAAATTTGGTGAAGATCCTCGAGCCTATGCCGTGATGACGAAAAAGTTTGTAGGCGATGAGTTTGGCAATGTCAAAGAAATTCATACCATTAACGTTGAAACTACAACCGATGAAAATGGGCAGCGAATTCGAAAAGAAATTCCCGGTACAGAAAAAATCTGGCCTGCTCAGTTAGTATTACTCGCGATTGGATTTAGTGGTCCAGGGCAGGATTTACTTCAAAAAATGAACGTCGAGACTGATAATCGTTCAAATGTAAAGGCTGAGTATGGAAAATATAAAACAAATATCGAAGGGGTTTTTGCTGCAGGTGATATGCGTCGTGGTCAAAGTCTTATTGTCTGGGCTATAAATGAAGGAAGAGGTGCTGCTAGGGAGTGTGATAGATATTTAATGGATGAAACAAATTTACCTTAGAATAGTACATGTAATTAGAACTAAAATGTCTACCCAGTTATTATCTTAATAGTAGTCACACATTTTCATTTATTAACTTTAATAAGTAGTTTAAAGACTGTTATTTGCTTAGGTTATATAAAGTCACACTCTACACATGTTGCGTGCTGTTCACTACTAGTATTAAATAATAATAATTAGTCGTATGAAAATGAATGAAAGACCAAATTATTTTGGGGTCTTTCATTCATTTTTTTCAAACAGGAAGTTTTTTGAAAACCATAATTGCGCCATCCTTGCAGTATGTAAGTGATATTCATACTTAATATCACTTACATACTGCATTTAAATATAGGAGAATAATCATCATTTATAACTACCGCCAATTGGTACCTTCTTCAAGGAATCTGAGAACTTTTGCTTTAGTGGGAATTCAAAAGAAAAATAATGGTGAATTTTAATCATCTTTGCGTACGATTATACCCAAACTTTCTATTTTATTTATGATCTCTTTTAAAGATTTTTGTCCTAAGTTGCGTAATTTTCTTATATCTTCTTCTGACTTATTAGCTAAGTCATGAATAGTATTAATCCCATTGCGTTTTAGACAGTTAAAAGAACGAACAGAAAGGTCTAAATCCTCAATAGTCAGGTTAAGAATTTCTTTTTCTTTTGAAACTTCTTCTCTTTCTAACATAATTTGGCTATCTTGTAATTCAGGATTAAGTCCTACTAAAATAGAAAGATGTTCCTTAAACACTTTTGCACTTTCAGAAATGGCTTCGCTGGGCCCTAAACTCCCATCTGTCCAAAGTTCAAAATATAACCTTTCAAAACTATCCAATTGACCTACACGAGTATTCTCAACTAAATAACTGGCGCGTGAAATCGGTGTATAGATTGAATCTATTGGTATGACTCCTACTTGAAGGCCATTAAGTTTGTTTTGCTCTGCAGGAACATAACCACGTCCACGTTTTGCAGTTAGGCGCATTCTTAAATGTACATTTTCTTTAAGAGTAACAAGATGCAAATCCGGGTTTAAGATCTCTACATCACTATCATAAGAAATATCAGCAGCTGTTATTGTACCGGTTCTATGTACATCGATCATCAATTCTTTCTCATCGTCAGAGAGAATATTCATAGATAATTTTTTTATGTTCAAAATGATAGTTGTTACATCTTCTTCTATCCCATCAATAGTTGAAAATTCATTCTGCACCCCATCTATTTGGATGGAAGTGACAGCGGCACCGGGGAGTGAAGATAAAAGGATGCGACGTAATGAGTTGCCAAGTGTCGTTCCAAATCCTCGCATGAGTGGCTCAACGATAAACTTTCCATACTTGGCATCCTTGCTAATCATAACCTTTTCAATTCTTGGCACTTCAATTTTTAACATCCGAATTATACACTCCTTTTAATCATAAACACCAAAAACAACCTATTATATTTAGTTAATATACTCCAAGTACTATGAGGAATGCTAGTTTAACGGAAAAAAATGTATTTAACGATAGTTTTTATGTTCAGCAGCAGGAAAGTTTGAGATACCGTTAAGTTGAATGGGCGGGATCCATTTCCGGCATCTGCAGGCACACTTTGCCCATATTTATCGGAATTGGCAACAACACATAAATATTCGACCATACGAAGACGAGTTTCTTCTATATAATATTGGCGCATAAATTCAAACATCATCTTCCACCTTCCAAACAAGTTGAAGTTCAAGCCTTGTTGGAGGGAATTAATCGAGAAATTGGCACTCGGCAAGAACCGAAAAAGGCATTGATGCTGCAGGTCCTTCCATACCTTATCTCCAAGATTGATACTTTGTCTCTTATTGGCGTTCGGGATAAGTCCATCCTTTGGTTAGGGTTTCCTCTGGCAAGCCGACGTTCAGGATTAGTTTCTATTAATATAGAAGATTTGCTGATTAACGACTTTGGTATGATGTAAGAGGTCTTGAGACCAAGACAATGAATGATGATTTAATTAAAGACGTTGTTTATACATACAATGAATCTTGTCCAGTTAAAGCAACTCAAGAATGGATTAAGAAAGGTAACATCACCTCCGGAGCTTTGTTCTGTTTCATTGATCGGCATGGAAATATTAGGGAGGGTTGAGTGATAATTCCATAGCACTTATTATAAAAAAATATATCGGAGAACTGGGTATGGATGCAAACGACTTTGTGGCTCATAGCTTAAGAAGTAGGCTGTCGACAGGCGCAGCCATGATAGGGATGACGGAAATAGCCATATGAAACAAACTGACAATAAAACGAGGGAAATGGTTGATCGATATGTTCAGGCTGGCTTACGTTATAAGAACAATGCAAGTAGTATATTAAAGAATTTATAATTTACTT
Organism: Bacillus sp. URHA0034; assembly: GCF_056280405.1. Classification (NCBI taxonomy): domain Bacteria; kingdom Bacillati; phylum Bacillota; class Bacilli; order Caryophanales; family Bacillaceae; genus Bacillus; species Bacillus sp. URHA0034. The sequence goes on from NZ_JBWCDK010000001.1 coordinate 224,985, forward strand.
TTTTTGGATGTGGGAGATTAGCATTTAAACGAAATTAACTTTTCTTTTATGTACAACTTTCCGTTAATTTTTCTGTGTAAAGGTTTACAGCGAATTCTTATAAATGTTTAGTTTTCATTTAAGAGCCTTAATCACTTTTATTTCATAAAAATTATGAAAAAAAGAAATGGCCAAGGTTGAGAAGTTACCTTAGCAAACAGATAAATAGAACAGACTACACCTCACAAAATGACAGTACAACATGATAAATTTGAATTCATAAAAATAATACTAATAAATAATTAATTAGTATTTAATGTAATTGGAAAACCAATCTTATTAAACCAATTTTAAGAAAACCAAAATATTTTATTTATTGGAATGGCTTAATGGAAATCCAAAACATAAGAAATACAAAATCAAAAAACGAAACCGATTCTTTTTTTTTTGAATTTTCTGTGGTTACTTTGATTTTTTCTGGAAACAACAACATTTCTTTAAAAGATTTCAGCTTTTACATATGGCTCTTTGCTAAATGGATTTTGTACATAATTCCATCCATATAATCTAAGAATAAATTATATCAAAGCTTTATCGGTAGGAAGTGATAACTATTATGAAAATAACAAAAAAAATATTGGATATTCTTTCAAATAACTATGATGCTAAGAGGTCTAGTCAACAAAATCACCAAGACCAATTAAATCTTTCTGAAAACTTGGATAATAATATTAGTGAATTAAAAAAGATTTTCGAACTATGTTCTGACATAGTGTTTCGTGAATTGCAAGTGGGGTCTCAAAAAGGGATACTGATTTTTTTAGATGGGTTAGTGAATATAGAATTAATTGATACAGATGTATTAAAGCCGCTGCTAAATTTAGGAAAAGATATAGGTGATCCTTCTAGAATCCATAATCTCAACCAGTGGCTTCAAGGACAACCTATTTCAGTCGCTCAAATAAGTGTGGGGGAAAAAGTCCACGATGTTATTGACCATATTTTAACAGGGGATTCGATAATACTCATCGATGGAGTCCAGCAAGCAATATTCATAGGTTTAAAACAATGGGATAAACGAAGTATAGAGGAACCACAAACAGAACCAGTGGTGCGTGGGCCAAGAGAAGGATTTACCGAAAACATAGGAACAAACACGGTGTTAATACGAAGAAGAATTAAAACTCCTAAACTTAAGATGGAATCAACAACTGTAGGAAGGTTATCAAAAACAAAAATTGTAATCACGTATCTCGAGGATATTGCGGATGACTCTTTAGTGACGGAAGTTCGCAGAAGGATCAATCAAATTGATATAGACGCCATTTTAGAGAGTGGATATATAGAGGAGCTAATCTCCGATCATCCTTTTTCTATTTTTCCTCAAATAGCATATACGGAACGACCTGATAAAGTTGTAGGGAACATTTTGGAAGGTTCAGTTGGTATTTTGGTGGATACCACACCTTTTTGCCTTATTGCTCCTCAAACATTTTTTCAGTTTCTACAAGATACCGAAGATTATTATTTGCGTTATCCTATAGCGTCATTTGTTAGATTGATTCGTTATTTGTTTTTAATCATTGCATTACTATTGCCTTCTCTCTATATAGCAATAACAACTTTTCATCAAGAGATGCTACCAACAAGCTTACTGCTTAGTTTTGCATCCGCCCGTGAGACCGTTCCATTTCCGGCATTTGTAGAAGCATTGATTATGGAAGTTTCTTTTGAGGGCTTAAGAGAAGCAGGTGTTCGTATGCCACGACCAGTCGGACAAGCTGTTAGTATTGTAGGTGCGCTCGTAATTGGGCAAGCTGCAGTACAAGCAGGAATTGTCTCAAATCCGATGGTTATTATCGTAGCACTGACTGGAATCGCATCGTTTATAAATCCAAGTTATAATTTAGGAAATTCTATCCGTATACTTCGTTTTTTTATGATGTTACTTGCAGGGGTAGCAGGATTGTACGGAATTTTATTAGGAGCGATTACCCTTCAAATACATATCTGCCGTCTTCGCTCTTTCGGGGTTCCTTATTTCTCACCTGTTGCACCTTTAGATGCTGAAAGTATAAAAGACCTCATTATTCGTTCTCCGTGGTGGGGGAGGGTAAAGCGTCCAGGGCTTAAAGAAAACCAAAAGCTTATGAAAGAAACATTGCACCCTGGACCTAAAAAAAGATACTAAAGATATTTTAAAAATGATGGGAAAGTGTGTTCTTCAATGAAAAGAATACTAGTATTGTTTATTCTCCTACCGTTATTATCTGGTTGTTGGAGTCAGACAGAGGTTAATGATTTAGGAATTGTCCTTGGTGTGGCATTAGATAAAGCTGAACACAATAAAATCCGGTTAGCATTGCAAATTGCAGTACCAAAAGCATCTGGAGGTGCTAATGGGTCAAGTCAAGGTTCTTCTGGTTCAGAATCAACCATGATGGTTTCCGCTGAAGGAGAATCTGTTATGGAAGCCTATCGAAATATTCAAGAAAAAATCTCTCGTCGTATATTTTTTGCTCATGATCGTGTGATAATTGTTGGTGAGGAACTAGCAAAAAAGGGGACTTCTACTTTTCTTGACTTTTTTACAAGGCATCGGCAGTCACATTTACGTAATTACATTTTATTTACTGAAGGAGAGGCAATTGACGTCTTACAGAAATCTCCTCAATTTGAGTCGGTTACGGCAGAAGAGATCAGGGAAAAAGAAAAAACAGATATTGGTGTAAATGTCCGAGTAAGAGAGTTTTGGGAAAGAATGATGACAGAAGGTGAAGAAACTATTGCAGGCCGAGTTTCAAACCTACCTTTAGTTGAAGGTACACATAATAAAACAAAGGAATCCGGCTCAAAAATAACCCCTAGTATTAATGGAACTGCAGTATTTCAAGGTGATCGATTGGTAGGCTGGATGAATGAAAAAGAGACCCGAGGAATTTTGTGGATTCGTAATGAATTAAAAACGGGGGTCTTGGCAATAGCTTTACCGAAAGAAAAAGGTGGCGGAAGGATAAGTGCTCAAATTTGGGATGTATCCACAAAAATTAAACCAATTATCCTTGACGGCAAACTTAAGATTAAAATAGTAATAAATGGTTCTATTGAAATTTATGGTAATAGTTCAAAATGGGATTTAAGTAATCCAAGAGCACTTGATTCTTTAGAACCGATGTTTGAGAAAGATGTTAAGAAAAGAATTCAATTAACACTTAATAAGGTACAACATGAATTGAAATCTGACATATTTGGCTTTGGACAAGCTGTATATCGAAAAGATCCTAAGAACTGGGAGAATTATTATAAAAATAATTGGAATAGCATCTTCCCAGATTTAGAAGTAGAAATATCACCTCATATTACAATTAAAGGTACTGGATTTACTACTTAGTCCATTGAAACTTAAAATTGAGCCTCAAAAATATCCTTATTTCAGGACGATATCCGTTATGTTTGTGTTGAAAGCTCAAGGAGGTTTATATGGAACGAATTTCTTTATATCAACTTTTTACTATTACTGTGTTTTTTCAGCTCGGAACCACAGTAATATTTGGCTTTTCCTCAGCTGCAGGTAGGGATGCATGGCTAGCATCTTTACTTTGTACTTGCATAGGTATTCCTATTATATTTTTATATAGCATTCTTATGAAAGTGAACTCTGGGCTAATGCTCGTTCAATGGTTTCCAACCCAATTGGGTAAATGGTTAGGTATACCCATTGCATGGTTGTATCCTCTAACTTTTATTTATAATTCAGGTCGAATAATTTCAGATTTAAAATCATTAGTCCCAGCAACTATCCTACCTGAAACTCCATCTTGGTTTATTGTATTAGCAATATTGCTGGTTATAATGTATTGTCTATTTTCAGGAATTGAAGTGTTGGCTCGTTTATCAGAATATTTATTACCTGTTATGTTTGTTTTGTTCATATTGGAGATAATTTTCCTATTTAGTTCAGGTGTTGTTAATTTTAAACATGTGCAACCCTTTGTAGGACATGGATGGGGAAGGATTTGGTCGACTGTATGGCCAACAGGTATTACTCAAACTTTTGGAGAGACATTAACATTGGCAATGATTTGGCCAACAGTTAAAAATCCTGAAAAAATTATGAAAATAAGTATACTGGCTACAATATTTTCGGGATTTACCCTTGCTATATTTAGCCTAATTGAGGTTTGTGTTTTAGGTGAAAATATAGTTGAAAAATCGATGTACCCTCTTTATATCTTAGTAAGACAAATATCCATTAGTGATTTTTTTGAAAATTTAGATGCAATGGTAGTTTTAAATATGATAATCACTGCTTATATAAAAATTACTGTTTATTTATTTGCGGTAGTTCGATCGGTTCAAATCTTACTGAAAGTACATTCAAACAATATCTTGCTTATCCCAAGTGTTGTTTTTATCACTTATATTTTTGGAATGACGATGTCTAAAAATATAAATGAGCATAATTATGTTGGGGTAAATATTATACCTTTATATTTATGGATGCCAATTTTATTAGTTTTACCCGCTATCTTACTTCTAGTTTCAGTGTTACGAAAAAAATGGGCTAAAACACAAGAGCAAAATAGCCCAAATAGATAAACAATATAAGGAGATGAAAACGTATGAAAAAGTATCTTTGGCCATGGGAGTCAGAAGTATTAATTCATTATCCATGGGTACTTTCTGCTTTTATTATCATTCTTTGTATCATTTTATCGACTATTTCATGGAAACGCCAAAAAAGATAATTTATTGAGGAAGTTGTTAATCTCAAGTTACAATCAAGCGAACAATAAAATAATTTAATCTAAATAATTATTAACTGGATGATTACATTTGTTACAATTGAGAAAAGCAAAATTCATAAATACTACATACTAATTTAATTCACTTGAACATCTACTTTTTTGCATCTAAATTAGGGGAAACATCGTGTTATGATGGTATCAAGAGTAGATAAAAACAAAAAGGGGGAAGTCATATGAGTAATATTATTTTAAATATTACTAATGATCAATATCAAACTTTAAGTCAATCTGAACGCTACTTATTAGAATATATTTATAAAAATATAGAACTTATATCCGATATGTCTATTGTAAAATTAAGTGAAGAAGCCAATGTTTCTACTGCTACTATTGTATGACTCATGAAAAAAATAGGACATGCTGGGTTCACTTCATTTAAATTTAGTATTAGAGCACAATTAGACTCTCCTGGTCACGCGGAAACAATAGATGAAATTGATATAGAGATCAAACATGCGATAAAAAAAAATGAATTGGAAGTTATGAATACACTTCAAATGTTAAATAGAGAAACAGTTGAAGACGCTATTCAGAAAATCCACGACGCAGAAAAAATTTATATTTTTGCAAGAGGTTTTTCAGAGATGATTGCAAATGAAATGACTGTAAAGTTACAGCTTCTTGGGAAAAATTGCGAGATGCATGATGATCCAAATATCATCCGGGTTATATCCCGAAAATTAAAAATAAAGGAATTAGCAATCTTTATTTCCCTTAATGGCGAAACCGAAGAATTGGTGGAAGCCGCGAAAAATTTTAAAATTAAGAGTGTGAGTACAATTACTCTCACAGCCGGGGTCGATTCTACACTTGCAAAAATGTCCGAAATAACATTTTTTGGCTTTAAAGACTCTCAATCATTCTTTCCGGATTATGAGGTACGATCTCGTTTACCTTTGCAGGTCATCTCACGAATACTCCTTGATGCTTATGTTATACGTATGTCTTGATTAATCACATAGGGAAAAAATCCAAAAGATTATGTTCTTGCAATTACATATTAAACATTATCTTCTAGTCTTTGGAATGAGTTTTTTAAGGAATTTGTCTTCAATTGGTTTTAATTTCTATTATGCTTCATTGAAAAACGGACAAAAAACTATTGATTAAATGTTAAATAGGATAATGGGTGAACATACTTTCAGTAGGAAGGAGAGAGTAGCCCCCGACCTCTCACGCCACAATTCCTCGTAGAAACTTATAAAGCTTAAATAAACTTCTAGAGCCTCGTTGATTTAATATGAGTAATGAAGATTTTGTGCCGAATCCACTAAAGGAGAACTCTAGTTTTTTCCTGAGATATATTTATTTTATTATACTTTCAGCGCATTGTGTAATGAGGAAAATGAAGGTCGTAGGTATTCACGAAAGGACAAGTAAAAAATCTAAAAAAGAACCGCAAAGCGGTTCAATTCTGGCAGGTTATATTCATCAATATTTATCGAAGGATTTTTAGATAATAATTACCATGTTTAAATGGTAATTATTATTTAATTTAATTTTAGTAATCCTTTCAAATAATCTTGTTCCCCCATACTGTTTAAAGTTTTCTCCAAATCTTCTAATGTACATTTATGAGTAAATAACTTTTCAAATGGAATTTGTTTATGTCGCTTTAAAAGGTGAAAAGCTTTATCAAATGCCTTTGCAGAATTTGCACTCATTCCGAATACTCTCGCATGTTTTCCGCAAATATGACGTGCTGGATCAATTGAAACATTTGAACCGGTATTTACCATATTTCCAACTTCAACCAATGTCCCCATACGCCTAATCATTTCTAATCCTTCAACAAAAGCACTTGTCACATTGGCACACTGAATGACAACGTCAGCACCTTTCCCACCGGTTAATTCTTTGACCTTTTTTATCCTTTCTTCCTCATTAAATTCTTTGATATCAATAATTGCATCGGCATTGGAAAGTTCCTGAGCAATCGCCAATCTCGTTTTTCTTCCGCCAACGATAATGATTTGTTCTACACCCATCAATCTTGCAACAAGAGCTGATAACACTCCAATTTGTCCAGCTCCCATGATTACGACAGACGAACTTGTTGTAAATGCCTCTTCAACCACACCAGGTGAAGTAATCGCCAACTCTACAGCTCTCACGGCTACAGCCAATGGGTCGAGTAATGTGGCAACCTCAGAAGGCATATCTTCCGGTAATTTCCATAAATACGTTTCCGGATAAACATAGAGATATTCACCGAATCCACCTTTAAAATGAGGATAAAGATTAACATCTGAACTAATACCTTCAACTCCACCTAATCCTAGTTTCTCATATGGAATGCCATACACAAATGAGTCTTCACAAACTGTACAAGTTCCTGATCCGTAGGTTAAACAGCCATCACATTTACCACACGTAATCCAAGGATATAGTACGACTCTGTCACCCACTTTCAAAGGACCACCAAAAACATTTAGGGTTTTATTTGCCTTTTCTCCCAAATCAACAACTGTACCGGTGACTTCGTGACCAAGAATTGCTGGATAATTTGTTGTTTCTGGGAATAAATGACCGTCTGTACCACATATTCCGACCGCATCCACACGTATGACAGCCCCATCTGCTTCTGCAACGGGGATTGGGAACGTTTGAATTTCAATCTTGCGATTGCCATACCAAACCGCAGCCTTTGCCTTTTCTTTTAAATTATTCATTTCCTTTTCCTCCAATCTGTAATTGACTGCTCTTAATGCCTATTGATTATTTCATAGAATAGTAATCGCTTACATTAAAGCCTTCCAATGTTTTTTGATGACTTTGTTACTATTAGGTTAAAACTTTTTCATATTTTAATAAATTCAATATTATCCTGACTTAGTTTGAAATCTTACTTTAATGACAAAAACAATAAAGGATGAATCCTCTCACAAGGGATCCATCCTTATCATCATAGATTATTAACATCCTTGCTAAAATGATCCGTAATAATTATGTCGTTTTATCTCCTTGCCATAAGTAACAATAGATAATAATTAGATTGCTTCAAAGTGAAAGAAGGATCTGTTTCACTCACTGCCCTTTAGTCTTGGAAATAAATCCTTTAATCGCTTATAAGATTCAAGATAAATCTCATAGTTATTTTCATAAACTAATTTATTTGGAAGACTTGGTTCATGAATTCTATCAATCTTAATAGTACGTTTCACTGCTTCTTCAAAGGATTGATACATCCCTACCCCTACACCTGCTAAAATCGCTGCACCTAGAGTCGTTGCTGTATCAGATGATGGTATTTTTACTGGTTTTCCGGTGACATCTGCTTTAATTTGGGACCAAATTTGACTATTTGCAGCCCCACCCATACTGAATAATTCATCAACTTTAACTCCAACTTCCTCAGCTGTTTGCAGATTGTGCTTTAAAGCGAATGCACATCCTTCCATGATGGATCGAGTCATATGTGATTTTGTCTTTTCATATGAAAGGCCTATAAATACACCTTGTGCATGCGTATCCCATATAGGGGATCTTTCCCCAGACATATACGGCAAAAAGATTAATCCATCGCTTCCTGCTTGGATTTTGTTTGCCATCTCACTTAATAACTCAAATGTTAATTCATCGGAAAATTCCCTTCTGAACCATTTTAAACTTCCCCCTCCAACAGTCCCTCCCTGAAGAAGCCATTTCCCACTAACTACATGATGACCCAAAATAAGTTTTTGACTTTTAACAGCTTTATCCAAAACAATACTCATACCGCCAGCTTGTCCACCTTGCTCCTGGGTTTCTCCTGGATGAATAACGCCAACACCTAAGGTCCCACACGCAGCATCTAAACCTCCGGCTACTACAGGAGTCCCTTTTGCTAGTCCAGTTTGATTCGAAGATTCGGTACCCACCTCACCGACTACATCACTACATCCATAGAGGTCAGGAAGAAAACTTGGGTTTATCCCCATCTGTTCGCAAAAATCATAATCCCATAATCCAGTTTCAATATTAAAAGCATGAATGCCGTTACCCTGAGAAAGATCATGAGTAAATTTTCCGGTCAATTTATATACAATATAACTATTGCATTGTAAAAATTTATAGGTGGATCTGTAGATATCAGGTTCGTGATCTTTAATCCATAATATCTTCCCGGTAGTATATGTCGGAGTTAAAGGATTTCCAGAGATTGAAAATATTTTTTCCTCACCTACATCTTGTTTCAAACGTTCATATTGTTTTGAGGATCGTTGATCCATCCATATAATCGCATTTCGAAGAACTCTACCTGAATGATCAATTGGAATAGCTGCTCCGCTTTGACCGTCCACTCCAATCCCTTTAATTTCATTTGGACAGATTTTCGTTTCCTTAAACATAAATTGGAGCCCCCGGCACACAGCTCTCCACCATTCCTCCGGGTTTTGTTCTACATATCCGAATTCACGGAACAGGGTTTCATACTCCTCTGTCTTCTGAAAAATAACATCACCGCTTTTAGTAAATGCAGCGATTTTGCATCCTGATGTCCCAATATCGATACCTAATAAATATTCTTTTTCTATTTGTTCTTGGGTAACTTTCATTTTAATCAATCCTCCAATTGTTTTTCTAAGAATGAACCTGAACTTGAAAAACCAACTAAGTATCTATCTTTTTTTATTAAGCATAAATGTATTCATTAGATGAGAGCGCTTCATTTTAATTATCATAATAATTCAATAATACACAAAAAGCAAAATAAAATATTGTGTTTTTTCTAATTAAGCCAAAAATTTACTTTGCATTATTTTGCATTTTCGTTTATATTTCTTGATAAAAAGGTTTTCGATTGTATTGAGTTTGGAATAATCATTACTAATTAGAAATGATAGCTACATAACATTAGAATTTACTCTACTTTAGTGACCCTAGGAGGTAGAAAAAGCGTTTAAAACGACCGAGGAAATCTTAATTTTCAAAACAATTATTTTACCATTGAGTAAAGGGGAGAGAAGATTTGTATAACGTAATAATCGTTGATGATGAGCCGATTTTTCGCGAAGGGATTCGAGACCGAATTTCTTGGAAAGAACTTGGGTTCAATTTGGTGGGTGTTGCGGAGAACGGTCATGAAGCACTACAGATCGTTCAGTCATCTCCTGTGGATTTAGTGATAACTGACATTTGCATGCCAATCATGGATGGATTATCTTTGACTGAAGCTTTAAAACAAATTTCTCCTTCTATTCAAATTATAATAATAAGTGGTTACGATCAATTTGATTATGCACAGAAAGCGTTAAAAATTGGAGTAAGAGACTACATATTGAAACCAATTACACCTAACGAGCTAAGAAATCTACTCTTGAAGGTAAAAAAGAAACTCGATGAGAAATCAAATGAGAGACAATACCAGGATCTATTAAAAAAGAAAATTGAGGAAAGTTTACCACTCTTAAGGGAACGATTTTTGAATCAGTTAGTCTCAATGCGGATCTCGCAAGAAGAAATTTTTCAAAGTTGCAGATATTTGTCCATACCTTTTTTCGAACCACCCTATGTCGTTCTAGCCATGCAACTGGATCTTTTGGATGGAAGTTTCGAACAAAAACATATGATGCAATTTGCACTAACAAATATATGTACGGATTTGTACGTGAATAGAAAAGAACTAATTACCTTCAGTAATAAATACGGACACACTGTAATGATTTTGAGTGGTGCTGACGTACAGTCGGTTAATGAACAAGTTTCTTGTATCGCAAGGGAGATTAAAGAAGTGGTGGAAAAAAGGTTGAAAATGTCCGTCACTTTTGGTATTGGAAATCCCGTTTTTGAAGTTCAAGAAATTTTTATATCCTATCAGGAATCATTAGAGGCGCTTGAATATCGATTCTTGTTAGGAAAAAACCAAATTATTCATATTTCTGATTTAGAAAAGAGAGAGCAACTATTTATACCGCCTGTTGAATTAGAAAGAAAGCTATTAACGAGTTTGAAAGTGGGAACAATTGAAGAAACCTATCAGTATATCGAATCTATTTTTATTCAATTAGAACAGGCAACCTTGGAACGAGGTAAATTATATGTGATTGAGCTACTCGTGATAATACATAAAACCTTTTATGAGATGGGTATTGATCCTATAAGATTATGGGGGAGTTCTTTTTTTCCCGTGTCTGATTTACATCATTATAAGACCTTACCTGAGATTAAGGAATGGGTAATAAAATTATGTGAAGATGTGAATGTTTTTATCAATGAACAACGGTATTGTTCAGTTAAGAACCAGGTGGAGCAGGCTAAACATTATATTTTGGAATATTACGCGAACAGTAATTTTTCCCTTGGTTCAATAACCGATTATTTACATGTTAGTGTAAGTTATTTTAGTTATATCTTTAAAAAAGAAACAGGAAATACTTTTATTGAATATTTAACGAAAATTCGTTTGGAGAAAGCAAAACAACTTCTGAAGTTATCAGATTTAAAGACCTATGAAATTGCTGATAATACCGGATTCAACGATTCGCATTACTTTAGTACCGTATTTAAAAAACATATTGGTGTTTCGCCAACAGAGTATCGTACAACCATGCAAAGAGCAGAGTAAAGAAAGGTCTCGTGAGGAATGAAGAGATTCATTATACAATGGTTTGAGCGAATGAGGGGACATTTAAACAGTATTCAATTTCATATATCTGTTTCCTTTTCAATTCTTATCTTATTTATTGTTGTAACTGTAGGGTTTGTATCTTATGAAAAGTTTGAAAGTACTTTGGAAAAGAATGTTGAACAACATAATTATCAATTGATCGAACAAGTAAGGGAAAATATCGATTATCATCTACGTTATATGGACAATATTTCCTCTTTTATCGAATTGGAATCAAGTGTGCAGGATTTTTTTTCGGTTGAGAAAAATTGGGGTACGAAAGAAAAACAAGATCAAGCTGGAAGGATACAAGAACTACTGAGGACATTCATTAATGTAAAGAATGATATTACATCTATCTTTGTTTTTGGTTATGACGGTCAATATGTAACTAGCTCCCCAGAGCTACAAATTAAAAATAATATTCACATTCAGAACTCTGATTGGTACAAGAAAACAAAACAAAAAAATGGAAAACCAGATTTTTCTTCTGTTCATATCCAATCGTTCGTTGAAAACCCTCGTTGGGTCATTTCATTAAGTCGGGAAATGAAAAATACAGACGGGAAACAAGGAAAAGGGATTATCTTAGTCGATTTGAATTTCATTACCATAGATGAAATATGTAATAAGATTAATCTTGGAAAACAAGGATATATCTTCATTATTGATAAGAAAGGAAACATTATATATCATCCTCAACAGCAATTAATTGAAAAAGGTTTATGGAAGGAAAACATTCATCAGGTATTGCAGGCCAAGAGAAGAAGCTTTCTAATCGAAAATGATGAGGGGAAAAAGATATATACTATCACCAATTCCGAATTGACAGGTTGGAAAATTGTAAGTGTATCAAACCTCAATGAAATGATTATGGATGGAAAAGATACCAAGATCTTTCTTAATATTGTTATTGCTATCAGTATTTTATTAGCAATTCTTATTGGAAATATAATATCAAGAGAGATTTCAAGGCCTATCAAACGCCTTGAATCAACCATGAAACAAGTAGAAGTTGGTAACTTTGATATTGTACTGGAGCCCTTTTTGAACCATGAAGTGGGAAGATTGAGCAATTCATTTAATATTATGACTAGTAGAATTAAAGAATTGATGCAACAAATTTTAAAAGAACAACAGAAAATAAGAAAAAGTGAATTAAAGGTGTTACAGTCCCAAATTAATCCTCATTTTCTTTATAATACATTGGATTCAATTATTTGGATGTCTGATGGAAACCAAAATGACGAAGTAGTTGAAATGACTTCTGCATTAGCTAAGCTATTTAGAATTAGCTTAAGTGAAGGAAGAGAAATCATATCTATTTCTGATGAAATTGAACATGTTAGAAGTTACCTAATTATTCAAAAAATGAGATATAAAGATAAGCTAGACTTTATTATAGATATTGACTCTTCCATCTTATCTAACAAGACTATCAAACTTATTTTGCAGCCTATCGTAGAAAATGCGATTTATCATGGAATTAAGAATAAGCCTGAAACAGGTATGATTTTGATTATTGGAAAAAAAGTCGAAAATGCAAGTGTTCTTTTCCAGATCATTGATAATGGGGTAGGGATGGATTCAGAAAAAGTAAAATCAATGTTGACTATTCCTATTCGTGATAACCTCAAAGGGAAAGGGGTTGGAGTGAGAAATGTTCATGAAAGGATCCAACTTTATTATGGGTCTAATTATGGATTGAGCTTTGAAAGTGAGCTCAATAAAGGAACGACCGTTTCTGTTTTGATTCCAGTAGTCGAAAAATAAGTTGAGTGGTGTGAGATAGGAGAAATCCTATCTTATTTTTTTATTGTTTAATCCTAGTAAGATTTCATACAAAACTAGGAATATATTCAATTAATAAAATCCAACAAAAGTATTAACCTTATATTGTGAAAGTTAACAGATAGATGGGGGGAAATAATGAAAGCGCTTATCTAAAGGTCAGCACGCATTGAACTAAGAGGGTCAACTATCTAGGAAAAAGGAGAATTTCATTTTTAAAAGCGGTTAAAACGGATAAGGAGGATGGAATTATGAAGAAACTGAGTTCTTTAATGATTGCGGGAGTAATGATTGCAAGTTTTTTAACAGGTTGTTCAAGTACATCTAAAACTACATCGACAACGTCAAAAGGTTCTACAGGAGAAAATATATCTAGTAATTCGGATCAAGTTTATATCGTTGAAGGTATAAGAGGTTTATCTAATTCTTATTACACAAACTGGATTAAGGGAGGAAAATCTTTTGCCAAAAGTGTCGGAATTGATGAAGATCATTTTATCGTGATGGAGAATCAAGGAAGTTCTGAAAAACAAATGAATGATATTAAAGCAATTGTAGCAAGAACAAAAGGAAATGTGGTATTTAACCTTGATCCTAATGAACCGGCAGACGTTGAGGCAATTGGCAAGTATTTAGGTGACCATAACGTTCCCTTTGTTACTTGGTGGAATAAACCCGAGGATGTTAATCTCTCAGATTATCCAACCTGGGTGATGCATGTCACTTTTGATAACTATACCTCAGGATATAAAACGGCTGAAGAGCTAATGAAAAATATGAAGACACCATATAAGGGTAAAATTATAGCTGTTCAAGGTATTCTTGGTAACTCATCGGCCATTGAACGTTTCAAAGGATTTAAGGATGCCGTTGCTAAACATCCTGACGTTAAAATAGTTAGCGAGCAGCCAGCAGATTGGTCTGATTCAAAAGCGTTTACCGTTATTTCCAATGAGTTGGTAAAAACTCCTGATTTGGATGGGATTTGGGCGGCAAATGACTCTATGGCACTTGGGGGAATTCAAGCATTAAAGGCAAAAGGTCTTCTGGGTAAGATACCAATAACTGGAATTGATGGGACACCGCAAATGTTCGAAGCCATTACTAATGGAAATGCTGTAGCCACCGTCCTTTCCGATTCTTACTTTCAAGGTGGTATGGGACTTGCCATTGCTTTGGCAGTGAAGAAAGGTGAACTGAAGATAAACGAGCTGCCTAAAGAGAAACGTGCATGGATGGCTGAGGCTCCTATGATTACTAAGAAGAACGTAAAACAATTTAACGATGATTTTTACGTTAAAGAACCTAATTACAAGTGGGATAAGGATCATTTCTTTGATAAATATCTTGGTCCAATTAAAACTAAATAGGTAAATAAACAGGGTAACTTCCATGAAACAGGGACAGTTACCCTTTATAAAAATGCGAGTGAGGTGAAAACATGATTGAAAAAAATTTAAAAGTTTCCGTAAATAATAAGATTAAACATATCCCAGGTTCTCGTAAAATTAACCTACCAAAAGAAACTGGCTCTCTAGCCATTTTGTTTGGGCTTTCAATCATCCTTTCCATAGCAAGTCCTAATTTCTTCACTTCTAATAATTTTATGAACATTCTAATGCTTGTGCCCATCCCACTGATGATTGCTGTTGGACAGAATTTGGTTATCCAAACAGGGTCAATTGATCTTTCCGTAGAAGGAACAATGGCTGTTTCTGGAGTTATCACAGCAATGCTGGTCAAGAACTCTCTGACTTCATTTGATTTAGGAGTAGGGGGAATATTCGCAGGGGTCTTAATCGGAGGCCTTTTAGGAGCCGTAAACGGACTTATTTTTGTTAAAGCCAAAATACCAAGTTTTATTGTTACTCTTGGCATGTCTTTCGTTGGATTGGGTCTTGCAACTGTTTTATATGGTGGAAACCCAATCAGCATTCTGGATTATGACCTTCAGAACTCTATTATTGGTAACTATCTTGGATTGCCCTCCATTTTTTGGTGGGGAGCAGGCTTTTTTCTAATATTCTTTCTGTTTGAAAGGTACATCCCTTTAAGTAATCATATTCGAGCGGTTGGGGGAAATGAAATCATTGCAAAACAAGCAGGAGTTCCTATTTATCGTATAAAGGTTCTTGTCTTTGTTTTAGCAGGTATGTGCTATGGGTTTGCAGGAGGGCTGAATAGTATTCGGCTGATGATTGGCAGTTCGGATACAGTGGATGGTTTCCTTTTTGCAGCCTTAACCGCAGTTGTCGTGGGAGGCACGGCTTTGTCAGGGGGACGAGGAAACATTTTTGGAGTTCTCATTGGAGTATTTGTCGTTGAAATTCTGGGAAATGGAATGATCCTTCTATCCGTTAACCCTTACATTCAAAAGGCAGTACAAGGAATCGTACTGATAATTGCTATTGCTTTAACCATTAATCGGAAAAAGTCTAAATTTGTTAAGTAAAGGAGGTTTTAGAGTTGGAGAATGAAGTTCTTGTATCAATGAGGAATATCACGAAAAAATACCCGGGAACTGTAGCATTGGACGGTGCAAATTTTGAAGTGCGGCGTGGAGAAATTATTGGTCTGCTTGGAGAAAATGGCGCTGGAAAATCAACAATGATGAAAATTCTCGTAGGTTATCAAAGTCCTGACTCCGGTGAGATAGTTGTCGGGAATGAATCAGTTGCTTTTACAAATACTCGTGATGCTATGAAGTACAACATTGGAATGGTCTACCAAGATCAATCCTTGCTATTGAATTTAACTGTAATTCAGAATATTTTTTTGGGGTATGAACATTTGTTTACAAGAAATGGCCTTTTAAACCACAAAAAAATGAGAGAGACTGGAAATAAAATCCTAGATATGATGCAGTTGAGTTGTTCCTTATCGGATGAGGTATCATTATTGCCCCTAAGTACAAGGGAGTTATTGGAAGTCGGTAGACTGCTTTGGTTATCAGAAATATCCGGCCGCCCCCCTGTTATTGTTTTAGATGAACCAACTACTGTATTGGATTCAAGTGAAGTGCGACAACTATTTGAAATTATTAAGAGCATCCGGGATCGGGCCGGTATCATTTTTATCTCCCACCACCTTGATGAAGTTTTGGAACTGGTCGATCGAGTCGTGGTATTTCGGGATGGGCGTGATATTGCTTCACTTGAAGCCGAAACACTCACCGTTGCCAAAATTCAAGAAATGATGATTGGAAGAGAATTGAATAAAGAGTATTACCTGGTTGATCAGCAGAAGGAACCATTTGATATACCGGTTCTTAAGGTTGAAAATCTCTGCTTACAAGGTTCTTTTGAAAATGTATCCTTTTCCGTACGGGAAGGAGAGATTGTTTCCCTTGTTGGTTTAGACGGTTCTGGGAAAGAAGAGGTTTGTCGAGCTATATTAGGTGCTGTACAAGCTGTTGAAGGGAGGGTTTGGTTATCCGGGAAACGGCTAAATCCTAAAAATCCATATAAGACTATTAAAGAAGGTTTGGGTTTTGTACCGCAAGATCGGAGGGAAGAGGGAGCTTTTTTAAACCTCGATATCACATCCAATACAGTAGTAAATTCAATGGACAAAATCGCCAAGTTGGGTTTTATCCATAGTAGGCATGAAGAGAGCGAAGCACAAACATGGATGCAGCGTATGCGTGTTCGCGCCTCTTCTCCAAATATGCTAGTGGGTCAATTAAGTGGAGGCAATCAACAAAAAGTGATTTTAGCAAAATGGTTATCCTCAAATATCAAAGTGTTGATTCTGGACCACCCAACACGAGGAATTGATATTGGGGCGAAAGCCGAAATATATAAATTATTGCGTGAACTGTCAGAGCAAGGCGTGGCCGTCCTTCAAATGTGTGATTCTTTGGAAGAGGATATCGGTTTAAGCCATCGAATTCTCGTCATGAAAGAAGGAAAAATTATTGATGAAATCAATTCAAGTGCTGATCGTAAACCATCTGTACTACAGGTTATGAGAGCGCTTTGATAGGTAAGGAGGATAAAGAATGACGGAACCAGCAAGCACAACAAAGCTACTTAAACCACTCTTCACTCGGAACTTTATTAGACAGTGGACTCCAGTCATAGTGTTGTTCATCATGCTTATTATTGTTGGAATTTGGAATCCTGCATTTTTTCAAAATGGAAATTCTATCACTGTATTTAAATTATCTAGTATTCTTCTATTAGCTGCAATCGGACAAACATGGGTTATCATGTTGGGAAGTATTGATCTTTCCGTAGGGGCCATGGCTTCCCTTAGCAGTGTCGTATTCGCACTTACAGTATCCGATTTAGGTTTTTCCAGCCTCTTGCTTGTTATGTTGATAGGGCTTGTAGGGGGATTACTGAATGGACTGATATTCACCACACTTAGAATTCCTTCATTCATAGCTACCTTAGGGACAGGAGGGATATTTTTAAGTTTAGCATATGTCATTTCAAATGGGTCTACTGTTGCGGTGTCCGATCCAACTTCACCAGTTTTAAATATTTACAGCTATACAATTCTTCATATCCCTGTAACAATTCTAATCGTTTTTTTAATCTGGCTTATTTGCTATATTTACCAGCGTTATACTACAGGAGGAAGAAAACTTTATTATATTGGTAGTTCAGAGGCAACGGCATGGATGTCAGGGGTGCTTGTTCAGAGGAATAAAATCATGGCATTTATGGTTTCTGGAATAACAGGCGCTCTCGCCGGAGTATTACTGGTAGGAGAGATATTTAATGGAAGTGCTACTTTGGGCGATCCTTATCTACTAAAGTCTATTGCAGTTGTTGTCATTGGCGGGACAGCATTGACAGGTGGTAATGGAGGCATAGGAAAAACGCTAATTGGAGCATTCATTTTGGCTATCCTAAGTAATGGCATGAATGTAGTAGGGGTCAATTCTTACTTCCAGGATATAGTTATGGGTGCTGTTATCATTCTAGCGTCCATGATATCTCTGGATCGTAGTAAAATTACGATGTTGAAGTGACTAAATATTAATAAAAGTAAAGTTAAAATAAGGGAGTATCATGAGAGATTTATACCGTGTTGTAATTTACAAACAAAAAGAATAGTTTTACACAAGTATAGTTCAGGTTATTGTGAAATACAGGAGAAAGACTTTAAATATAACATTGAATTAATACATTACACGGAAATAATTGAAATACAACCATTAATGAATTATTCTATCGAGAACAAGCTATCGTGGACAAAAAGAGAAACAACCCAGGGTTACCTAAAAAGGTTAGTCTTATCGAAAATAGTAAAAAAACCCTTGGCGTGAGGCCAAGGGTTTTTTAGGGATATCTCAAAAACTAGTTGAATTGGTTCCAAGGAGTAGCAGTTTCTTCAACAGCTTTTTTAACTTTATTTAAATTCTCAATTCCCTTTGTTTCTAACCATTGATAAAACTTTTCGTTTCCTTCTTTTGCAAATGTTTGAATTCCATCTTTCCATGTGGCTCTTCCGCAAAGTACACCACAAAACTTTGATTCTGCATTTTTAGCAAAATGCAATGTATCGATAAATTGTTCATTTGTTACGCCACCGCTTAAGTAGATAAATGGAACACCACTTTTATCCGAACAGCTCTTGTAATAACTTGCTGCTTGTTCAGAACTGAAAATAGGATTGTAATTGTCATATTGGTCGTAGCCATTAATATTGAAGATGGAAACAGGTACTTCCACTTTCAACAAATCCACGCCATATTCTTCTTTTGAAAATTCGTCCATGAAAAATTCAATGATTTCTGGTTTTCTTTCAAGGAAGTCTTTTTTAGAAGCTTCGGTTGCATCGTAAGAAACTGGCTCTAAGATAAACAAAAGGTCGTTTTGTTTACACTCATCACCTACACGTTTAATAAATGCCTTTTTGATTTGATTAAATTTATCTTCTTCTTTGATATCATAATAGACCAATAGTTTAAGAGCATGTGCCCCTTCATTTACCAAATCTTGAACCGCATAGAAGTCAACCAGATTCGGCAATCTCCCTTTTTCACTCGCATCATAGCCTGTCTTTTCATACGCCATAATTAAACCAATATCTTCATTTAATTTTTTAGCAGCATCCCATCCATATTCCGGATCCAGAAGAAAAGAGGAAGATTTGTTGCCCAACACTTCACTGATTCCTACTTTAAATTGGCTCAAACCTTCTTCATATGAAAGACGGTCATTAAAGGATTGTATTATTTTTCCTAAAGATCCTCTTTGATCCATCGCTGTAGCTAAAATTACTTTATTTTCATCGGAAATCAATTCTAAGCCTCTTTGTTTACCTGCAGTTAACTTCATTATTTTATCCCCCTACTTTTGTGATTGAGATTTATTAATTTCCACATTTCATAATTCAATGTGTGAATGCCGATACATACAGTTTGATAATAAATAAGTACTTGCTTAAATAAGAGATTCTTCAATTGAATGCAGTAATTCTTAGTAATGTTAATTGATAAACATTGAATCATTTTCCTCCAACATGAATCTTGTTTCATCACTCCTGGATTGTTACATAAGTAACAAAGTATTATTGGGATATTAATTAAAAGGAAAAACGTTAATCCTTGCATTTCAATAACATCATAAGACTAAATGACAAAAAAAGCAAAATATTTTTTTTGCATTTACAAAAAATGCAACATGATATGTTGTAATATTTTGCTTTATTGTTTATAGTATGGTTAAACTGTAAGGAGTAAGCAATTTCGACAAAAATAGGTGGTGGCAGGATGCTTCCTCAAGAGAGACAAACTGAGATCATTAAATTACTACAAGAATATCGTTCTGTAAAAATCTCGGATTTATGTAAACGGTTAGATGTTACACGCGAGACAATTAGAAGAGATTTATACGAAATGGAAGAACGCGGACTAATCAAAAAGGTACATGGTGGAGCCATTTTAAATAAGGCTAGTTTTGAAACAAAATATGCGAGTCGAAAATCTACAAACCATGAAGAAAAATTAAGTATAGCAAAAAAAGCTGTAGAGTTCGTATCAGATGGAGACACAATTTATATTGACTATGGAACTACGGCTTTATTTTTCACGAGAGAACTCATGAATAAGAAGGATTTAACTATAATCACCAATTCTTTGCCTATCGCCAGCGAATTGACCGAGTATACGGATTTTAACATAGTGATCATCGGAGGTAATATTCGAAAAAATGAAAATTCCCTATTTGGACCTGTCGCTTATCGTGCGATTGAAAACCTATATGCAGACACTGGTTTTTTTGGAATTGGTGGGATTGATGCAGATGCAGGCTATACCAATTTCCATATGGGAGAATCTGAAGTTTCCAGATTAATGGTCAAACATAGTCAAAGACGCGTAATGATGGCGGATTATTCTAAATTCAATACAGTCGCTTCAAATAAAGTGGCTTCTTTAGACGATATCCATATTCTAATTACCGATGAAAATGTAAATAAAGAAACATTGCAGGCTTTAAAAAATAAAAATACCAATGTGATAATTGCTCAAGTAGAAAGTAGTGATTATGATTAATAATTTGTTCATAAATACTTGGGTACTTAATGTGAAGATAGGGTGCTATCCGTTCAACCACTTCTTATAAAATAGATTAAAACAAGGACATTATTTAGAAGAAGCCGATCATCCTCGTCATACACAAGAGAATAAAAGCATTTACGCTAGACGTAAAGAAACGGTAGAACGTGTCTTTGTGGATGCTAAGGAAAAGCATGGTATGCGTTGGACAACCCTAAGGGGTTTAAAAAAATTGTCCATGCAAGCGATGCTTACTTTTGCTTCCATGAATTTGAAAAAGATGGCAAGCTGGACATGGAAAAGTCCAGAATTGGCGTAATACTAAGCATAGGATAGGTCTAAAATTTGCTCTTACGAGCAAAAATCCAATAAAAAGGCATCCGAATGTGCTCATTCGAATGCCTTTTGTCTACAATGTGAAACAAGGACATAAAGTCCTTGTTTTTTATTGAAAACCAATTCCACACAATCGTGTTGCAATAAAGAGTTAAAAAGAAGAACGGCTTAACAAAAATATAAGGTTAATGGGTAAAAACTACATCCTTTATAGGATTACATCGATTTGTAAAATTATCCTATTAAATAACTTCAATCAAATTGTTATATTAAATTATTGTCCATCACTGTGATGTACATTTTTTTGACTACAAAATGGGATGTAAACGCATTCAATTAGAGAGTTGCACATGTTACTATGAAGTTGTAGTTAAGAGAAAGGAGTTAAAACCTAGTAAGAAAGTAACACCCCTATTGATATACAATAGGTTGAATTTATTCATTTCATTATTCGGAGGTAGATTTTCATGACAAAAAAAAGAATTATTGTAGCTTGCGGCGGAGCCGTTGCAACATCCACAGTTGCTGCCAATTGTATTGTTGAATTATGTAAGGAACAAGGAATTCCCGTAGATATTGTACAATGTCGAGTTTCTGAAATTGGAGCCAACTGTGAGAATGTGGATCTAATTGTAACGACAGCTCGTGTTAAAAAAGACTACGGTGTTCCGTTGGAAAATGGCATGGCATTTGTTTCCGGTGTAGGAATCGAAGCAGCAGAAGAACGGATTTTAAGTCATTTAAAGTAATAAATATGAATCTTATTGAAAAGGAGAATGAGCATGGGTTTTATGAAGTACATTTTAGACTTAGGTCCTGCCGTTATGCTTCCAATAGTTATTTTTATTCTAGCCATCTGTTTAAAGGAGAAGCCTGGTAAGGCCCTGCGTTCAGGAATAATGATTGGAATAGGTTTTATTGGAATAGGCTTAGTTGTTGGACTTATGCTGGACAACTTAGGTCCCGCAGCTAAGGAAATGGCCGAACGCTTTGGTGTGCATTTATCTGCTGTAGATATTGGATGGCCTGGTGCGTCTCCGATGGCTTGGGCTTCACAGATTGGAGGCGTTGCAATTCCAATTGCAATCGCTGTGAATGTCTTGATGCTGGCGTTGGGTTTAACACGAGTTGTAAACGTAGACATTTGGAATGTGTGGCACATGGCATTTACTGGGGCGATGGTACAGGTTGCTACAGGAAGCTTCGTGTGGGGGATGGTTGGAGTAGCAGTTCATGCGGCGTTTGTATACAAACTGGGGGACTGGTTAGGACCAGTTACAAAGAAGTATTTTGAATTAGATGGTATAGCTATTCCGCATGGCTCTTCTGCTTACTTAGCTCCTTTCGCTATTCCGTTTGAATGGTTGTTTAATAAAATTCCAGGAGTAAGGAATATAAATCTTAATGCGGAAAAAATCGAGTCACGATTAGGAGTTATTGGAGAGCCAATGATTGTTGGCGCAATACTAGGGATGGCAATAGGTTTCTTAGCAGGATATGATGTGAAAATAGCTTTACAATTAGGGATGAAAATGGCAGCAGTTATGGTTTTAATGCCAAAAATGGTGAAGTGTATTATGGAAGGCTTACTTCCAGTCGCGGCTGCTGCAAGAAAGCTATTAGAAAAGAAGTTTAAAGGAAAAGAGTTCTTAATTGGATTAGATCCGGCATTATTATTAGGCGATTCACAGGTAGTAGCAGCAAGTTTGATTTTTGTTCCATTAACAATTGTGCTAGCCATGGTGGTACCAGGAAATAAAGTTTTACCATTTGGGGATTTAGCTACTATTGGATTCTTTGTCGCAATGGCAACAGGAATTCACGGTGGAAACCTATTCCGTACTCTCATATCTGGTTCCTTCCTTATGGGGATAACATTATGGATTTCTACTCAAATGATTGGATGGCATACCCAATTGGCAGAGCAAACGCACGCCTTATCCAAAGGAGTTACTCAAGTAGCCTCTCTTGACCAAGGTGGCTCACCAATAACATATCTCTTAGCTCAGTTATTAACTGGTAAAAATATAGTAGGATTACTAGTATTGGGTGTTGTATACGTCTTATGCGTGATCTTTACCTATATCTATTATAAGCAACAAACAAAGATCAATTTAAAGTCCGTAGATAATGAACAAAAAGTAATGTAAAAAAAGAGTTATGCTGTTCATTTCACTGAGCTTCACGAGTCAAGTATACTGCGGAAAATTACAAAACGACACAAAGCGGCGTTATCCCTGTATTCTAAGGGGATAACGCCGCTTTGTCTTTTTTTCAATTTTGAATAAACATAAAACTGTATGTAATTTTCAATGTCTTTCTTCAATTGGATCCCCATGTGCTGTGGAAATGGGAGTGCATCCGGATTTTGGTATCTAATGTTAAATTCAAGAATTTAAACACCAATGCAATAAATTAAAAGACAACTAGGATTGTAGTGAATATCAGTGAAAAACAAGAGGAGGAAATGTATATGTTTTAAAAGCGGGTGGGACTTTAATAAATAAGAATTTGTAAAGTGAGCAAGTCTTACACCACTACTTTTTTTAACTAATTTATGGTGAAAATAAAAGAAGAACGATAATACCCCTAAAAAATCTTCATACCACACCCCTTTATTATATATTTTTGTTCATCACATTGATGTACAAACACCATTGTTTATCACATTGATGTACATTTGTTGTGCTTATAAATGGGATGAAACCGTGTGCATTTTTATTTTTAAACATGATACTATGAAATTACAGAAAGGAGGGGAGAAAGTGCAACTAGACGAGAGAAGTAATTCTTTATTAGAAGAAGTGATTACGAATCCAGGAATCAAGAATAAAGACTTGGAAGAAAAATACGGTTTAAGTCGGAGACAAATAGGCTATAGTTTTGACAAAATCAATGACTGGTTAGAAACGAATAACCTTCCAAAAATCGAACGGACTAAACAAGGTCTGTTCATACTAAATCCAATTCTTTTTACTTCAATATTTGATGTAAAAGAGAGAGTTTCAGTAAATAAATATCTCCCTTCTGAAAATGAAAGAGCAGAGCTTATTATTTTATTATTGCTTAGTCGATATGAGGAACTATCATTATTTCATTTTACATCAGCCTTGGACGTAAGTAAGAATACCATCTTAAGTGATTTGAAAACAGCACAGGGCATTTTAGACCCTTATAAACTTAAAATTAATTATTCAAGGCAAAATGGATATTCAATCGAGGGAAATGAATTTAAAAAACGAAAGCTACTAATAAATATGGTTCATAAAATTCTCGAAATGTATAATGGTGACTTTTGGATTCGACAATTAACTAAGGTTAATGAGGAAGAGATCCAACATTTACATCAACGTATTGAAAAGGTTGAAAGTAAGCTTAATTTGAAATTTACAGATGAAAAAATTGATTCGATGCCCTATATTCTTTCACTTGTGTTACGAAGAATCAAGCAAGGGAAGATTATTAATTCTTTCAACATTCATTATGATGAGCTCTCAGATACAAAAGAGTACAAAGCGGCGGAGGAACTATTATCTAGTTGGGAATTTATCCCAATGGAAGAACGATTATTTATAACTTTGCAACTTTTGACTACGAATGTATCCTCTTCGGAGTTATTGACCGAAGAAACAATCCCGGACTTGATTCAAGCTTTGGACAAGATGCTAACGTTATTTGAAAAGTTATCATGTATTGTTTTGCAGGATAAAGAACAATTATTGCATAAAATTTTACTTCATCTAAAGCCAGCATATTATCGTATAAAGTATAAATTAACAATATCCAATTCATTACAGGAGACAGTTAGTAACGAATTCAAAGAATTACACCATCTTGTTAAAAAGTCGATTGAACCTTTATCCGATCTTATTGGAAGTGATATTCCTGAGAGCGAAAGCACTTATTTTACAATGTTAATTGGCGGATGGTTAACAAGACAAGGAGACAGTATTCAACATAAGACCAAAGCTTTAGTTGTTTGTCCTAAGGGAGTATCCGTTTCCAGATTAATGCAAAGTATTTTAAAAGAATTGTTCCCAGAGTTTATCTTTCTAGATGCATTATCTGTAAGAGAATTCCAGCAATATACACTTGATTACGATGTTGTTTTTTCACCCGTATTTCTACAGACAAAGAAAAAATTATTTATTGTGAAGCCTTTTCTTCAGACTGAAGAAAAAAATCGCTTGAGAAAACAAGTCTTGCAAGATTTACATGGGTTTATACCATCAAAAATAGATGTCGATCAAATAGTAAAAATCATTGAAAAAAATGCTGTTGTTCAAAATAAGCAAGCATTAACAAAAGATTTATTACAGTACTTTATTGGTAATGAATCTTCAACTTTTACATCACAATCCGAACAAGGCAAGCCAAATTTATGCGAGTTAATCACCCCTGAGACAATTAGACTAGACACATCAGTTTCATCGTGGGAGGAAGCTATACGAATAGGGGCTCAACCTTTAATTGAAAATGAAAGGATAAATCCTTCATACGTAGAGGCAATGATTCGAAATTACGATATAAGTGATCCCTATATTATTATCGGTCCTAATCTGGCTATCCCACACGCAAGTCCAGAAGATGGGGTAAATGAAGTCGCAATGAGCTTACTTCGTTTAGAAAAGGGCGTTGAGTTTGCAAAAGATCATCCAATAAATATTGTCATCATAATTGCAGCTAGGGATAGGCAACAACATTTACGATCATTAATGCAGTTGACCAGGCTTGCAGGAAGTAAAGAAGATATCGACTCAATTATAGTAGCACAATCAGCTGAAGAAATTTATGAAACTATTAAAAAGTTTTCAATAGAATAAAAAATAATAAATGGGGATTAGGAAGGAGAAACATTATGAACACAACATCGGAAAAAGGTTTAGTTATTGATCGAGATTTGATTTTATTAGGAGTTCCTTACCTTAAAAGGGAAGAACTTTTGTCAAACTTAGGGCAAATATTACAGGACAAAGGTTATGTAAAGGAAGGATACACTGAAGCTTTGCTTCAACGTGAGGTTGATTATCCTACAGGAATAAATACAGGATCTATTGGTGTAGCAATTCCTCATACAGATGCTATTCACGTTAATAAAACGACCATTGCAGTTGCTGTTTTAGATCACAGTATAGAGTTCGAGGAAATGGGTGGCCTAGATGGAACAGTGGATGTAGAAATTGTTTTGGCTTTAGTGGTAAATGACCCGAAGGTACACATATCTTTTCTACAAAAATTAATGGGAATGTTTCAAGAAAAAGAAACGTTGCTCCGTATTAAGAAAGCAAATGATCCTTCCGAGATAGAAGAAATTTTATCAAAACTTATTTAATCATAAATGGAGGTAAACATAAAATGACAAAAAGAATTATTGTAGCCTGCGGTGGAGCAGTAGCTACTTCCACAGTAGCAGCAACTCGTATTGTAGAACTATGTAAGGAACAAGGGATTCCCGTTGAAATAGTACAGTGCCGTGTATCTGAAATTGCATCAAATTGTGACAATGTTGATTTAATTGTGACAACTGCTCGTGTTACAAAAGACTTTGGTGTTCCTTTAGAAAATGGGATGGCATTCGTTTCTGGTGTAGGAATTGAAGCAGCAGAAGAACGTATCTTAAGGCATTTAAAGTAATAAGTAATAAATTTGTTTTACAAAGAAAAAATGGAAAAAAGACACTTGTTAAAATCAATTTAACATAGGTGGAGGCAGACAATTATGGCAAAGAAAAGAATTATTGTAGCTTGCGGTGGAGCAGTAGCAACTTCTACAGTGGCAGCAAATCGTATTGTAGAACTATGTAAGGAACAGGGGATTCCCGTTGAAATAGTACAGTGCCGTGTATCTGAAATTGCATCAAATTCTGATAATGTTGATTTAATTGTAACAACTGCTCGTGTTACAAAAGACTTTGGTGTTCCTTTAGAAAATGGGATGGCCTTCGTTTCTGGTGTAGGAATTGAAGCAGCAGAAGAACGTATTTTAAGCCACTTAAGGTAAGACTAAATTTAGAATAGAAAGACCAAAGGAGAATGGACATGAATATTATGAAATACATCTTAGACCTAGGTCCATCAGTCATGCTTCCAATCGTAATTTTTATACTGGCTGTTTCCTTGAAGGAAAAGCCTGGTAAAGCCCTAAGATCTGGAATTATGATTGGAATTGGTTTTATTGGAATCAATCTAGTTGTTGGTCTGATGTTGGACAACTTAGGTCCCGCTGCTAAAGACATGGCAGAGCGCTTTGGTGTACATTTATCAGCAGTGGACGTAGGGTGGCCGGGAGCAGCACCAATGGGATGGGCTTCTTCAGTAGGTGGTGTTGCGATTCCAATCGCAATCGCTGTTAATGTATTAATGTTAGTAATGGGGTTAACTCGAGTTGTAAACGTTGATATTTGGAATGTATGGCATATGGCCTTTACAGGGGCAATAGTACAGATCGCAACAGGGAGCTTCATATGGGGTGTAGTTGCAGTGGCTGTACATGCTGCATTTGCTTACAAACTAGGTGACTGGTTCGAGCCGGTAACAAAAAGATATTTTGAATTAGAAGGTATTGCTATTCCTCATGGATCAGCTGCTTACGTGGCACCATTAGCGATACCGTTAGAATGGTTGTATAATCGCATTCCAGGGGTTAAAAACATTAATATAAATGCTGAAAAAATTGAGTCTCGATTAGGAGTAATTGGAGAGCCAATGATAATGGGGGCAATTCTTGGCATGGCCATAGGGTTCCTTGCAGGTTATGACACCCAATTAGCTCTGCAATTAGGGATGAAAATGGCAGCTGTAATGGTATTAATGCCTAAAATGGTGAAATGTATTATGGAAGGGCTACTTCCGGTTGCAGCTGCAGCAAGAAAAATGTTAGAGAAAAAGTTTAAAGGAAAAGAGTTTTTAATCGGTTTGGATCCAGCATTATTATTAGGCGATCCACAGGTTATGGCAGTAAGTTTAATCTTTGTTCCATTGACAATAGTAGTAGCCATGATAGTACCAGGAAACAAAGTTTTACCCTTTGGAGATTTAGCAACTATTGGATTCTTTATTGCAATGGCTACAGGTATTCATAAGGGTAACCTTTTCCGTACTCTTATCTCAGGTTCTTTCATTATGGGAATTACGCTATGGATTTCTACACAGATGATCAGCTTGCATACTCAATTAGCTGAGCAAGCAAATGCACTATCCAATGGAGTGACACAAGTATCTTCACTAGACCAGGGCGGATCGCCAATTACATTCATTTTAACTCAGTTGTTCACTGGAAAATTGGGACTGGGATTACTGGTTATTGGCGGATTGTATATTATATGTGTGTTATTCACTATCATTTCTTATAAGAACCAGATGAAAAAGGAAGCTCTAGAAATGCTTGATGAGCAAAGACAAATATCCTAAGGATTACAGATTACACTAGATTTAATACAAATCTGAAAACCAATAGATGGGGCGATGAAATATGAACAAAATGAAGGCTCTTGTAGTACACGGAAAAGAAGATGTTCGAATAGAAAATATCGAAATTGCCAATTGTTCAGAAAATGAAGTATTAGTGAAGGTAAAAGCATGTGGGATTTGTGGGTCAGACTTACCACGCGCATTGGACGGTAAGGTACACAACTATCCACAAATTCTAGGACATGAATTCGCTGGTGTTATAGAAGAAGTTGGAAGTTCTGTAAAACAATTCAAAAAAGGCGATCGTGTTGCGGTCGCACCTTTATTACCTTGCGGTCATTGTGATTACTGTAAAACGGGAAATCCAGCAATGTGTGAAGAATATGGTTTCTTAGGTTCTCGACAACCGGGAGCTATGGCAGAGTATGTAGTAGTAAAAGAAGAAAACTTAATTAAAATACCAGATGAAATCGACTTTAAATCCGCAGCACTAATCGAACCTATTACTGTAGCTATCCATGGAATTGATCGAGTTTCTCTTAAAAGTGGTGCTTCTGCAGTAGTGTTCGGTGCTGGAACTATTGGGCTATTAACTTTACAATGCTTAAAAGCTCGGGGACTTGGAAAGATCTATGTAGTAGATATCATCGATGAAAAGCTTAACATTGCTAAGCAAATGGGTGCAGATGATATCATCAATGCTAAAAATGTGAACGTCCTTTCTTATTTACAAGAACATGGAAGCCCAGAATATGCATTTGAGACTGCAGGTACACCAATCACACAAATGCAGTCGATTGAAGCTGTGAAAAAGCTAGGAAAAGTAGTGTTTATTGGAACAGCTACGCGGGATTTTACTCTTCCTCCAAAAAGTTTTGAAAAAATATTACGTGGTGAACTTGAAGTAACAGGGTCATGGATGTCTTATTCAGCTCCATTTCCAGGTTACGAATGGCAAGCAGCATTGCAATACATTAAGGAAAAGAAAATTAATACGGAGCTGTTCATAACACATGTTTACCCTTTAGAAGAAGGAATCAATGCTTTCTATACTTTGCGAAATCCAGATGCAAATAGTATTAAAGTCATGTTTGAAATGGAATAGGATTGATTTCTTTAAATTATAGTATTTTGGAATATTTAATATGTAGGAAACTATTAACTTTAAAACCAACTATACCTACAAAAATAAGGGGTTTTACGAAATGATATCAACTAAAAAAAATAGCAAACTTGTAAATACGTATGAAATGTTCCAAGAGGCGCAGAAGGGGAAATATGCTATCCCAGCTTTTAACATCCATAATATGGAAACTTTGCAAGTCGTAGTGGAAACAGCTGCAGAATTAAAATCACCTGTTATTCTCGCAGGAACTCCAGGAACAATAGACTATTGTGGTCCGGAATTTTTTGTAGCCATGGCCGAAACTGCAGCATCTTTATATGATATTCCAATTGCAATTCACCTAGACCACTTTGAGAATCTAAATGATATTCAGCGCTGTGTTGAAGCAGGCTTTACTTCTTGTATGATTGATGCCTCACATGATCCATTTGAAGTGAATGTTCGCACTGTAATGGAAGTAGTTGAATATGCCAAGAGCAAGGGTGTAACAGTAGAAGCAGAACTAGGACGATTGGGTGGACAAGAAGATGACCTGATCGTTGATGAAAAAGATGCTAAATTTACGAACCCTGCTCAAGCAAATGAGTTCGTAAAACGTACAGGTATAAATTCACTTGCGGTCGCAATTGGAACTGCTCATGGATTATATAAAGGCGAACCTAAATTAGATTTCGAACGTCTTGCTGAAATTCAAGACCAAGTGGATGTACCTCTCGTTCTGCATGGCGCTTCAGATGTACCTGTAGAATCTGTACAAAGAGCTATAGATCTTGGTGTATGTAAAGTAAATGTTGCTACAGATCTTAAAATTCCATTTTCAAATGCTATTAAGGGCTATTTTAATGAAAACCCTGAAGCAAATGACCCTCGTAAATATATAACGCCTGCAAAAAAAGCGATGGCAAAAGTAGTAGC
The DNA here is from genome assembly GCF_056280405.1 of Bacillus sp. URHA0034. Lineage (NCBI taxonomy): Bacteria > Bacillati > Bacillota > Bacilli > Caryophanales > Bacillaceae > Bacillus > Bacillus sp. URHA0034. The sequence goes on from NZ_JBWCDK010000001.1 coordinate 255,451, forward strand.
AGAAAAAATTAGAATGTGTAGAAGTGAAGGAAAAGCATAATGATCGGAACAATTACCTTAAATCCCTCTATGGATATACGTTATACAGTTGGGGAGTTTAACCTAGGAAGTGTCACACGGGTTAAGGAAGTGCAACGAACAGCAGGCGGGAAAGGCCTAAATGTCTCGAGGGTTGCAACACTAGTTGGAGACCAGGTACAGGCAACAGGATTTCTTGGAGGTTCTTCAGGAGATTTTATTAGAAATGAAATAAAGAAGATTGGTATCATTGATGCATTTGTACAGATACAGGGAGAAACTCGATCTTGTCTTAATATCTTAGGCTCAAATAGCCCAAGTACGGAACTTCTTGAGCCTGGCCCGTACATTGATTCTCTTTCTTTAGAGAAGTTTTATCAAAAGTTTGAAAAGATGTTATCAGAATGTACTGTTATTACTGCAAGTGGTTCCTTACCACAAGGGATTCCTCACACCTATTATAATCAATTAATTACAAAGGCTAATGAAAAAGGTGTGAAATTTTTACTAGATACAAGTGGTGAAAGTTTAAAAGCAGCTGTTAAAGCAAAGCCGTTTTTCATGAAGCCAAACCATGAAGAGTTAGAGATAATTATAGGTAATAAGGTAAGGTCAGAACAAGATATTCTTGAAGCACTCGATATGTTATTTGATAAGGGAATCCCATTTTGTGTTATATCAATGGGTAAAGAAGGATCTATGGCAATCGTGGAAGGCAAAAAGTACCGAGTTACGTTTCCTGCTGTAAAAGCGGTTAACACCGTAGGATCCGGTGATTCTTTCGTAGCAGGTGTGTCAGTTGCTATAAATAGAGGATTCAGCGTTGAAGAAACACTGGCATTTGCGTCTGCATGCGGTACGGCAAATGCACTCGAATCTTATACAGGATTTGTTCAACAGGGAAAAGTGGAAGAACTAAAAAAACAAGTGAAAGTAGAAAGAATCTATTAAGATAGTTTTCACAATTTAAAAAGCCAAGGACAATTGTTCCTTGGCTTTAAAAATAACTAGCTCATATATTAAAAAAACTGAAAATAAATAATTTTTAAAATATAGGGAGAAATCAAACAATGATTATAAGAAAAACATTCGTAGTTACCGAGGAATCAGGAATTCATGCACGTCCCGCGACAACTTTAGTACATGCTGCAAGTCAATTTAATAGTGACATTCGTTTAGAATACAACGAGAAAACAATAAATTTAAAATCAATCATGGGGGTTATGTCCCTAGGCATACCAGATGGTGCTGAAATCGTCATTACTTGTGAAGGCACTAGTGCTGAAGATGCAATTGTTACAATAGAACAGACAGGTTTAATAAAAGAAAAAATATAATGCTTGGTATTAACTTAACGCCATAATACTACAAAAGGATAACATTAATATCCTTTTTAAGAATACCTTAACACCTCACTTATCTTGTACGCTGATAAGGTAGTTATAATAATAAAAGTTGAAATGGACGTGTAAAGTGATGGAAAGAAGTTTGTCAATGGAGCTGGTCCGAGTTACAGAAGCTGCTGCTTTAGCATCCGCAAGATGGATGGGAAGAGGAAAAAAAGCTGAAGCCGATGAGGCAGCCACACAAAGTATGCGCGATGTGTTTGATACAATCCCTATGAAAGGAACTGTTGTAATAGGGGAAGGCGAGATGGATGAAGCACCCATGCTCTATATCGGAGAAAAATTAGGAACGGGATATGGTCCTCGGGTTGATGTAGCAGTTGATCCATTAGAAGGCACGAATATAGTAGCCGCAGGTACATGGAATGCACTTGCTGTTTTGGCTGTAGCAGATCATGGTCACCTTTTACATGCCCCTGATATGTATATGGAAAAAATCGCGGTTGGTCCAGAAGCTGTCGGAAAGATTGATATCAATGCCCCTGTTATTCAAAACCTAAAAGCTGTGGCTGAAGCAAAAAATAAAGAGATAGAAGATCTCGTTGTAGCAATTTTGAATCGTGAAAGACACGAGAAAATGATACAAGACATTCGTAACTCTGGCGCTAGAATTAAACTTATTGAAGACGGCGATGTAGCAGCAGCTATTAACACAGCATTCGAGAATACTGGGGTGGATATCATGCTTGGTTCGGGAGGAGCCCCAGAAGGAGTATTGGCAGCTGTTGCGTTAAAGTGTCTTGGTGGAGAGCTGCAAGGTAAGCTTTTACCTCAAAGTGAAGAAGAATTGATTCGTTGCAAAAAGATGGGGATAGAAGATGTGAACCGAGTCCTCATGATGGAAGACCTTGTAAAAGGGGAGGACGCGATTTTTGCGGCAACCGGAGTTACTGATGGGGAATTATTAAGAGGAGTTCAATATAAAGGCAACATCGGTACAACCCACTCAGTAGTAATGCGAGCTAAATCTGGTACAGTTCGTTTTATCGATGGAAAGCATAGTTTAAAGAAGAAGCCCGACTTAGTTATTAAATCATAATATTTATATTGGATTTTTCAAATTTTATACTGCCTAAAAAATAAATCTTGATCTTCCGTTTTTCTAACTAGACACACTATTTTTAGGGGGGAATAACCTTGAAAAAGGGATGGTTATTCCTATTGGTTTTTATTATTTTTCTGGTTGCATTCGTAGGATGTGTGACTACTTTTTCTAAAAAAGAGGATAAACCTAAGGTTGTAGTCGTGCTGAAACAATTGAATACAGATTATTGGAAAACCATAAAATATGGGGCGGAAAAAGCATTTTCTGATTTCCATGTAAAGGGTGAAGTGATAGCACCTGATTCGGAATATCCACCCTCAAAGCAGATTTATTTGTTAAAAAAGAGCTTAAAAGAACCTCCAGATGCGATAATAACTGCTCCTATTAACCTTTCTGCAAGCATACCTGTATTAATGAAATACAAGAACAAACATATTCCTGTGTTGTTTGTGGATACAAATGCTAAGTGGAAGGATCAAACTGCATATATCGGGACAAATGACTATGAATTAGGAAAAAAAGCCGGAGAATTATTAGGTTCCATGCTACAACCTGGAAATCAGGTGGCTATCATAAGAGGAATGACACAAAGTTCGGGTACAAGCGTTCGAATTGATGGAGCAAGAGCGGCGTTAGATGCTATCGGAATTGAAATTGTTACCGTACAAGACGGGTATGATGAATTAGGGCATGTGCAATCTACAATGAGAACTATTCTACATGATTATCCCAATATCAAAGGGGTATTGGCCACTGATGATGTTATGGCTTTAGATGCCTTAAATGTGTCAGAAAAAGAGGGGTACCATATTCCTATTGTTGGAACGGACGGTTTTTTAAAGATGATGAAAGCTGTGGAAGAGGGTAAACTGAGCGCTTCTGTTGCGCAAAATCCATTTGATATTGGATATATATGTGTTGAACAAGCGCTAAAAGCTATTAGAGGAGAGTACGTTGATCAAGAGTATAATACTGGGGTTAGTATTATACACCAAGAAAATTCCAAATCGAATATTAATTTTTTGACAGAAATATTAAGAAAAACCAAATCAGAGGATATTTTTCATCCTTTGATAGATTAGTAAGTAAAATCTTTTAATCTAAACCTGATTCTTACCACACATGTATTTATATTTTTATCAATAACTATCTTGTCAAATCTCTCTAAAAAAGTTGAGACGAATTTAAAATATTAATTTCAGGAGGAATACTTTTGATAACTGTATTGTCAACTTCAAAGGACGTAACAACTTACAAATTTTATATTAATGGAGAATGGAAAGAAAGTAACTCCGGACAAACCATTGACATCTCTTCACCTTATTCTGGTGATGTAATTGGAAAAGTACAAGCGATAACAAGGGAAGAGGTAGATGAAGCAATCTATTTCGCAAAAGAGGTACAAAAAAGTTGGAGAGAAACTTCTCTTCAAGAACGTGCTGAATGTTTACACAAATGGGCAGATGAATTAATCAACATGCAAGATGAGATCGCTGAAGTCATTATGCAAGAAGTAGGAAAGAGCTTGAAAGATGCAAGGAACGAAGTCATACGAACAGCTGACCTTATTCGATATACAGTTGGAGAAGCACTTCATATGCATGGAGAAAGTATGAAGGGAGACAGTTTTCCGGGCGGTTCTAAATCTAAAATCGCTATTGTCGAACGCGTTCCGTTAGGTGTTGTATTGGCCATTCCACCCTTTAACTATCCAGTGAACCTAGCGGCTTCAAAATTAGCTCCAGCTCTTATTTCAGGGAATGCTGTGATTTTTAAACCTGCAACACAAGGAGCTATTAGCGGAATCAAAATGATTCAGGCACTTCACAAAGCAGCATTTCCAAAAGGTCTCGTTAATGTTGTCACTGGTCGTGGTTCTGTAATTGGTGACTACCTAGTTGAACATAAAGGAATTAACATGATTTCCTTCACAGGTGGTACAAATACGGGTTTACGATTAGCTAAGAAGGCCGGGATGGTTCCACTTGTGCTCGAACTTGGAGGGAAAGATCCTGGGATCGTTCGTGAAGATGCTGATTTAGAAGCAGCAGCAAAACAAATTATTAGTGGAGCTTTCTCCTATTCCGGCCAACGCTGTACAGCAATTAAGCGTGTATTAGTCCATGAAAGCGTAGCTGATGAACTAGTAGAAAAATTAAAAGAAGAAATTGAAAAATTGACAGTAGGCTCTCCAGAAGAAGGAAGCTCAATTGTTCCTTTGATTAATACTAAATCCGCTGATTTCATTCAAATATTAATTGCTGATGCACTTGGTAAAGGTGCAACTGTTGTAACAGGAAACAAACGTAAAGATAATTTAATTTATCCTACTCTTTTAGATCATGTAACAAGAGATATGAAAGTAGCATGGGAAGAGCCATTTGGGCCAGTATTACCAGTGATTCGTGTTTCTTCTGATGATGAAGCCATAAAAATTACAAACGAGTCGGAATACGGTTTACAAGCCAGTGTCTTTACAAAAGACATTAATAAAGCCTTTTTTATTGCAAATCAATTAGAAACTGGTTCGATCCAAATTAATGGTCGTACTGAACGCGGCCCTGATCACTTTCCTTTTATTGGTGTCAAAGGATCGGGTATGGGAGTACAAGGAATTCGTAAGGGTATTGAATCAATGACACGTGAAAAAGTAACGATATTAAATACGAGTAATTAAGCGCAATTAAAACCAATTCGATTTATAGGTGACACTAATCAGCCAATGTATTTAATATGCTTTGGCTGATTGTTTATGTGAATTTCCATGCAAACGTTATCCAAACATTGAAAACATTTACACTTTTAGAAAACATTTTCATGAATATCCATGCAATAATCTAATTATCCGATCAACCTGAAAGCGATTACAACAAGGTGATATTGAAGGGTGGATGCAAATAAGTAGTATTTTTTCTGATACATATAAGAAAAGTATCAATTTCCACATTTAAGTCCAAAAAACTAGGGGGTAAGAAAATGAAAAAATTTGTGGCCTTATTATTAATTTTAACAATCATGGCGTTATCAGCTTGTAGTGAATCATCCAGTAGTGAATCCAAAAAAGATATCACGATTGGGGTATCGCTTTTGACCCAATCGCATCCATTTCAAGTAGCTATTAAGGAAGCAATTGAGAAAGAAGCTATAAATCAAAAAGTTAACGTTGATGTATCTATAGCGGATCAAGATTTAAATCGTCAAATTTCATCTATTGAAGATTTCATCAACAAGGGGGTAGACGCGATTATTGTTACACCTGTTGATTCGGATGGAATAAAGGGAGCCGTTATGAAAGCAAAAGATGCCAACATCCCAATTGTAACTGTTGATATAAAAGCGAATGGAGTGGAAGTGGATTCTCACATTGCTACTGATAACTATACAGGCGGTATGATTGCTGCTGAAGCAATGGCAAAATATATGGGGTGCAAAGGTGAAGTGGGCCTTACAACATATCCTGAGGTCCAGTCAGTTAGAGACCGTATTGACGGATTTAAAAAGAATGCAAAAAACCATCCAGATTTAAAAATTGTCTCTGAATTGCCAGGTCGAACCAGAGAAGAAGCAAAAAAGGCTTCTGAGGACATGCTCACAGCTTATCCTTCTTTAAAAGGAATTTTTGGTTTCGGTGATGACATGGCGATTGCTGCAACGGCTGCTATTGGAGAAAGGGGATCAAATGCAGTTGTAATTGGATTTGATGGTCTTGAAGAAGCAAGAAAGTCCGTCGACCAAGATAATGCATTCAAAGCGGTTGTTGTTCAATTCCCAGACAAAATGGGAACAGAAGCGGTGAAGAATGCTGTAAAACTAGCAAAAGGTGAAAAAGTTAAAAAGGAAGTACCTATTACACCAGGTCTCTATGTTAATGGCAAAGGGTTTGTAGACGTAAAAGTTGAAAATGGAAAAGTAACCATATCTGAATAATCCAATTGGAGGAAATGCTACGCGTAGGGCGTTTCCTTCTTTTTAAAAGGACGTGATATTTTGAGTACCATTCTTGAAATGAAGGACATTCGAAAAGAATTTCCTGGAGTGGTGGCACTAGACGGTGTTAATATCACCCTCCAAAAAGGAAAAGTGTTTGCACTATTAGGAGAAAATGGAGCAGGTAAATCCACGTTAATGAAAATATTATCCGGTAGTTATCAGCCAGATGGCGGGCACATTGAATTGTTTGGAAAGAGAGTTAGCATAAAGAACGTCGTTCATGCAATAGATCTTGGGATTAGTATTATTTATCAGGAACTCAGTTTAAGTACAAATATGACGGTGGCTGAAAACATCTTTGCTCTAAATGAACCAGTAAAATTCGGATTAATTGACGATCAGGAAATGAACCGCAAAACGAAAGAATTATTCGATGAACTTGGTATTTCAATAGCTCCTACAAAGCTTGTAAAAGATTTATCCATTTCGAACCAGCAGATTGTGGAAATTGCAAAAGCTATCTCTTCCAACCCCAAAATTGTCATTATGGATGAACCCACATCAGCCTTAAGCAGCAAAGAGACCGAGATACTTTTTTCTATAATTTCTAACCTTAAACAAAAAGGATGTTCTATTATTTATATCTCCCACCGTATAGAAGAAATATTTGAGATTACTGATGCAGTCAGTGTCCTAAGGGATGGAAAGTATATCGGAAACGTTGAGACCAAGGAAACCACATCAGATGAGTTGATACGAATGATGGTTGGAAGAAGTATGGAGGAAGTATATCCACATAAAGATTTCCCCTATGTTCGGAATGAACCTTTACTAGAATTAAAAGGATACCACCGAAAGGGATTTTTCCATAATATTTCTTTTTCTGTTCGTCCTGGTGAGATTTTAGGTCTATATGGTCTTATGGGCTCAGGAAGAACGGAGATTGCTCAAGGAATCTTTGGAATCTTAAAAAAAGAACGGGGAGATATGTTTATACACGGAAGTAAGGTGAAAGTGGACAATCCGTTTGCAGCTATTGATCATAAAATTGCGTTTGTCACAGAGGATAGAAAACATGAGGGTCTAGTATTGACTGCCAGTGTTTTCGAAAATATGACTCTAGCTAATTTAGATAAAGTGATAAATAAGTTTAAACTTGTACAACATGAAAAAGAAGTTCAGATTACAAAAAAACATATAGATAGCTTAAAAATTAAAACACCTAGTATTTATCAAACTGTAAATAAATTAAGCGGTGGGAACCAACAAAAAATTGTTCTCTCAAAGTGGTTTGAAATAGAACCAGAAATCTTGATTTTGGATGAACCAACACGAGGGATCGATGTTGGAGCCAAGTTTGAAATTTATAAAATGATGATTGAACTGGCGAAAAAAGGCGTAGCCATAATTGTGATTTCTTCAGAGCTTCCAGAAGTACTTAATATCTCTGACCGTCTTTTAGTCGTGAGAGATTTAGAAATAGCTGCGGAATTAAATCCGAATGAAACAACTCAGGAAGAAATCATGAACTATATTACAAAAAAATCAGAACCGATTGGATAATTTGTATTATTTACAGATAAAAAGATTGGAATGGGAAGGTGATAAATGATGAGTGGGAATGGGATTAAAACAATTCCGGAAAACAAAATGGGTAAAAATTATAGTGGAGTTTTCCCTAGTCTTAATAAAATTCAGGATAATAAAATTGCGAAAAGTTATGGTGGAGTTTTACTTGCATTAATTGCACTGATTATCTTTTTTTCAATCCAAAGTGCTCATTTTTTAAATATCAATAACATATTAACGATTTTCTCTCAAGTTTCCATTATAGCGATTATGGCTTTTGGTATGACTTTTGTATTAATGATTGGAGAAATCGATTTATCAGTGGGATCGATTGCCGCTCTTTGTGGCCTTGTTTTAGGACTCATGCTTTCGCTTGGGTTAAGTGGTCCTCTTTCTATTCTAGTGGTTATCTTAACTGGGGCATTGGCTGGATTTGCAAACGGTTTTGTAAGTGCCCGTTTCCGAATCCCAACATTTATTGTAACAATAGCGACAATGGGGATTTTCAGAGGCATTGGTTATGCGACTACAGACGCTAAACCTATCCAAATCGATGATTCATTTATTTTGTTTCTTGGAAATAAAAAATTGTTTGATGTCATTCCGGTGCCGGTTATAATAGTAGCCCTTTTATTAGTCATTTTCCATATCATACTTTCAAAAACGAAATTTGGTAGACGAGCAAAAATGGCTGGCGGAAATAGAACTGCAGCTGAATATGTTGGAATTAATACAAAATCATTACAGATTAAAATTTTCATAATCTCAGGTTACTAACTTCAAGGCTTTACTCCTCTCAACCGAACGCAGCTGGAGGGTATGAACTTGATGCGATTGCAGCAGCAGTCCTTGGAGGAACTAGTTTATCTGGTGGGTATGATACTGTTTTTGGAACATTTATTGGGGCGCTTATTATGGGTGTTATAAATAATGGCATGAATTTAATCGGCCTTCCATATTTTTATCAGCAAATTGTAAAGGGACTCATTATTATTGTAGCGGTCTATTTAGATGTAAGAAATAAACAACGTATTTTGGGCAAATAGGAGGGATTCTGTTGGCCGAGATTTTGACAATTGGTGAAATTCTAGTAGAAGTAATGGCAAAAGATGTGGGTCAACCTTTTGATAAAACGGGGGAATTTGTAGGTCCATTTGCCAGTGGAGCCCCTGCTATTTTCATCAACCAGGCTGCAAAAGCAGGAAGTGAAGTGGGGATTATTTCCACAATTGGGAACGACGCGTTTGGCCACCTAAACTTTGAGAAATTAAAATCTGATGGAGTAGATGTTGGATTCATAACTACAACGGATGAACTCACAACCGGGGTTGCATTTGTTACCTACCGACATGACGGGGATCGAGATTTTATTTATCATATCAAAAATTCGGCTTCTAGCTTAATAGGTCCAGAACAAATAAAAGAAGAGGATTTCCAAGATTGCAAGTATTTTCACATAATGGGGAGCTCTCTTTTTAATTCTAGCATCCGGTCTGCTGTACAAAAGGCAATTGAAATTTGTGGAAGGACAGGCACAAAAATTTCATTTGATCCAAATATCCGAAAAGAAATTTTAAAAGACTTAGAGATGAGACAGTTTCTTGAGTATGTACTTGACCATTGCGACCTTTTCCTCCCTGGAAGTGACGAACTTACACTTTTTACAGAGACAGAGAATGAAGAAAGTGCAGTGAAACAACTGTTTGAAAAAGGAATTGAGAATGTGATAGTGAAAAAAGGTAGTAAAGGTTGCAATGCATATGGACAGGAATTCTCTTTCTCAGTTTCCCCAATAGCTGTTGTTGAAGTAGATCCAACTGGAGCAGGAGACTGTTTTGGTGGGACATTGGTTTCATGCTTATGTCAGGGATTAAGCTTTCGGGAAGCGGTGATGTTTGCAAACGCTGCAGGGGCTATTGCTGTTACAAAAAAAGGACCCATGGAAGGAAACACAACTCTTGATCAATTAAAAGAATTTTTACAAAAGCGACAAGTTGTAATTAATGAGTTTATGTAAATAAAGAACTTAATCAAGATCAAGTGGTTATAGAAAATACCACTTGATTTTTCGTGTGAAAATCTTTTTTTAACATGTATATGTATATTTATATTCTTCCTTAAGAGCTATTGAAATCGTGGACCCAATGAAAAAAGATGTATCAAAAGAAACGAAAACCTTTACAAAAGTAGAAAACCCTTTCAACGTTATCTATGCAATAATCTAACTAGAGGAAACATCATGAGTAGAAAGAGGTTTTGTTTATGATTTATACATGTACATTAAATCCAGCGATAGATATATTTGTCGATGTTGATTCGCTTGATCCATTCATAGTGAATCGTACCAACGCTGAAGACTATCACTTTAGGAAAAATGATTCAATCCTTTAATGACCGTCTTTCATACGAAGAAGGTTTGAGCCAATTTAAAGTAGGAATCAGTGAAGTGTTGGGCAACAAATCTTCCTCTTTTCTTCTGGATCCGGAATATGGATGGGATGCTGCTAAAAAATTAAATGTAGATATTGGTTTAATTATGGCGTATGAAAAGACAGGCTATGATGCGAGTGAAAAAGGGAGATTGCCGAACCTGGTTGACTTCTATGCGGTTCAAGATTTGGTAAATGAAGGGGCACATGCTCTTAAACTATTAGTTTATTATGATATCAAAGAAGAAGAAGAATTTAATCAAATCAAAAAGGCATTTATTAAACGTGTAGGTGATGAGTGTAAACAAAACGACCTTTTGTTTATCTTAGAACCAGTTTCTTACGATGCAACCGAAGCTTCTAAAAAAGACTTCCTTGAAAGAAAACCAGAAATCATTGAATTTTTAATGGACGAATTTTCAAAAGAAGAATATGGCGTGGATCTGTTGAAAGTGGAAGTACCTGTTTCTATCTTCAATATTAATGGCTACGACCAATATGACAATTACAATCCTATTTTCAGTACTGAACAAGCAGCAAGTTATTTCAAGAGCTGTTCGGATAAAAGCCGTGTTCCATTTATCTACTTAAGCGGTGGCGTAACAAATGAACAGTTTATTGGTACATTACATTTTGCCAAAAATGCAGATTCAAAGTTTTGTGGTGTACTTTGCGGAAGAGCCACCTGGAAAGATGTGCAGAAGAAGGAAACGAGAAGTTTTATCAATGGTTAGAAACAAAGGGAATTGAGAATTTAAATAAAGTTAAAAAAGCCGTTGAAGAAACTGCTACTCCTTGGAACCAATTTAACTAGTTGTTTAATCTATTCTCAGCCTTGGCGTTTAATAAACATTAAGACGAATAGTGATTTACAGTAATTGAAAGTCTCGAAAAGCAGTTTTCGAGACTTTTTATTTTTATGTTAAAATTCCTTTTGATTACTGGTTTTAACTCAAAATGAATAGAGTCTAGGGCTTAGATTTTTTCTATTTATATTATACGCCAAAAATAATATTATCAACTCGTTTAAACTTTATTGGAGTCAATTACGGAAAGTTTACTTACATTCAAAAAGCGTTAAAAGTAGCAGTCAAGGATATTTTACAAACAAAGGGTGTGAAAACAACCGGCGGCTCGAAAATTTTTGATAACTGGATCCCTGTCGATGATGCCACAGCAGTTCAAAAGCTAAGAGAAGCCGGTGCGATTATCAAATGGAAAATCAAACTTGCATGAATTTGACATGGGTGCAACAACGGAAAATCCTCAATATGGAAGTACGAAGAACCCTTGGAATATGAAAAAATTCCCGGCGGATCAAGTGGCGGGTCAGCCGTAGCAACTGTAGCAGGAATGGCCTTTGGTGCTGTGGGTTCCGATACAGCAGGCTCCATTCGACTTCCAGCGGCGTTCTGCGGCACGGTCGGATTTAAACCAACCTATGGATTGGTGAGCAGATCAGGTTGTTTTCCTTTCAGCTGGTCTTTGGATCATGTCGGTCCAATGACAAGGACGGTAGAGGATGCAGCCATCATGCTCGAAGTAATGAAGGGGCATGATCCAAAAGATCGTGTATCTGTAAAAAGAGATGATCCTGTCTTTTTTGAAGAGTCATTCAGAGACCTAAAAGGTGTAAGGTTGGGCTTCTATGAGCCATATATGTTTGCCGGAATTGATACTGATGTGAAACAAGTGATTGACCGGGCATTTAGTCAATTAGAATCACTTGGGGCAGAAATCATTCCAATTGTCTTGCCGGGAATTGGCAAAGCTCTTGACGCTTTAAAAGCAATCGCCCAATCAGAGGTTGTCTCTGTTCATGAGACGTTATTGAAAAAATACGGACATTTATACGGCGATGATTTGAAATATCGCTTTGAATTTGGCAGTGAGGTTTCCGCAACTGCCTACCTCCGTGCCCAGCGCAGGAGAGACCAATTTGTCAGAGAAACGATTAAGCAAATGAAGGAACAAGGAATTGACGCATTAGTCGGACCAACCAATGTCCAGCCGCCGTTTGAAATCGGCACGATGGTTCCTTCCATGGCCATCAGCAATATGTTTACCCTTGGCAAAACCCATTAGCGAATATTCTAGGCTTTCCGGCCTTATCCGTTCCATGTGGTTTCACATCTGAAAACCTCCCTGTCGGACTTCAGCTAATTGGTAAACCGTTCTCCGATCAAAGGGTACTTCAAATTGGTGATTGCTACGAAAAATCGGTGCAATGGGTTAAAGCACTAAAAGACAATTTACACTATATTCAGCAATAAGAGGAAACAGGGAGGCTAATGACCTCCCGCGGCTTTCTCAAAATTTGTCAAGAAAATGAGGGGACCAAATGATTAGCAAAATGGAGCATGTGGCCATAATGGTTAAGATATTAATCAATCTATTAGTTTTTATTCGGAGATCTTTGGTTTTAAAGTTCGCCTTCGGGGCAGCAAATCAGGTCGGAAAATAGCCTTTTTATATCTCGAATCACAGCAAGATATGGAAATTGAGTTAATTCAAGAACTAACGGCTAATATCGAGTACAGTCAAACTGGAATTGTCAATCATCTAGCTTTTACAGTAGAAAACATTGCTGAAACCATTGAATATTTAAAAGAAAAAGATATCGTATTTACTTCAGATGATGTGAAGCCAACTCTTGAAGGAGGGTGCATAATCCTTTTTCAAGGACCAAATCATGAATTAATGCAATTGGTAGAACGAGTAAAATGAGGTGGATGGGGTTTTCCCTCAAAATAGTTGGATGTGGATTTACTTGTTAGCCATAATCTTATGAATAATATTGGTGGCATAGGGATTTGAAGAACAATATGAGAGTATATGTAAAGAAATAATCATTAATTCAAAGGTAAGGATAAGTCCCAGATTCATGGTCATGGCAATTGAAACGATTGGATTTAACTCCAATTTACATTTATTTTAGTAGGAGGATAAAAATGGCAAAAGTTTTGCGTATTGGTAGAGTTGAATTAAATGTATTAGATTTAGAAAAATCAGTAGACTACTACACAAATATTATCGGGCTAGAAGAAACCGGTCGAATGGGTGACAGTGTCTATTTAAAAGCATGGGATGAATTTGACCATCATAGCGTGATTTTAACAAAATCATATTCTCCAGGAATGGCTCATGTAGCATTTAAGGTTGAGTCATTAGATGATTTAGCCTATTACGAAAAGAAAGTAGAACAGTTTGGTTGTACAACGTCAAGAACTTCAAAGAATAGTAGATTGGCAGAAGGAGAAGCAGTTCATTTTATTTTACCAACTGGACACCATTGCGAATTATATCATGAAATTGGTTTCCTAGGAACAGCAGTCGGATTTAGGAATCCACATCCTTGGCCATTAGGCTGGAAGGGGATTGCACCACATCGTTTAGATCATATTTTATTAACGGGTGAAGATTTAAAAACTGTTACTAGATTTTTTGTTGAAGCCCTTAACTTTAGACAAAGCGAAAGAGTTGTTACTGAAGGTGAAGAGGAGTTATTAGGAAGCTTCTTATTTACAACTAATACTGCACACGATATCGCATTTGTTAAAGGCCCTAATTCTAAGCTTCACCATGCAGCTTTCCATGTTGATTCCATTCAGGATGTCTTTAAAGCCGCAGATTTATTGTCTATGTATAATGTTCCATTTGATGTAACTCCCACTCGGCACGGTATTTCAAGAGGGGAAACAATCTATTTCTTTGATCCTTCTGGAAATCGTAATGAAGCCTTTGCCAACGGATATATGACCTATGCAGACATACCAACAATTACATGGGATGCATCTAAAATTGGAACCGGAATTTTCTATCATGCAAGAGAATTGTCTGAGTCTTTTATGAAAGCGCTAACTTAATTTGTTGTTTCGAATAATTTAATGGATTGATTAGTAGAAGGAGGGAGACCAATGTACAAAGTTAATCTTATGTCTAGGGGGCAACAATTTGAATTTAACTCATCTCCAGACCAATCACCTCTTCAAGCAGCTCGAAATGAATTTATTCCATTTCCAACTGGATGCCGCCGAGGAGGATGTGGTATGTGCAAGGTGAAAGTATTGAGTGGAGAATACGAACAGAAGTTGGTTCGATCACATGAGGCACTTTCTGATCAAGAATTAGAGTACCGCTATGCCTTAGCGTGCTGTATGACCATTAAGGGCGATCTTGATCTCATCACTATAGAAGATTATGAGAAATATATGAAGAAAGCCATTCTAGAAAAGACGACGAAATAAAATTGTCATATCAAAAATATAAATTAACGCTATTAATAGCACTAAAAATTCTTGAGGCGATTACAAACAATGCGTAGATACAGCAGCTGGATTGACAACAGTATCCGAGGATGTATCACAAGTTCATATCACCGAATGTCAATAAAAAAAACGCTTAACAGGTTGTTCCTTTCGAAACGGAAATCGATCTATATGACAATTGTGCAGTCGTCACTTTATCCGCAAATTGAGTGAATGTCTGAATCGGCTACACTTAACTGGACAATAAAATTAAGGTCAAGTAGACTAACCACCAAATCTGGATAAACTGCTAATCAAGCATAAGAAATCCATACAAGCAACTTTACTAGGAGAAGCGGGTATGCTAGCCTGGTTGGCAAGCCAGATGTTCATGACAATCTGGCTTCCTGGCTGGGAAAGCATGCCCGCAGAGGCTCCTTGTCAAGTTGCGGTATTTACCCACTATATTGGTAGTCTACTACATCTCATTCAGTTATGGAGGTACCGTTATGACGAGAGCTAGAAGAACCTATACTTCTGAATTTAAGGCTCAAATGGTCAAGCTATATGAAAATGGCAAACCTAGAAAAGATCTTATTAGTGAATACGATTTAACGCCTTCGGCATTAGACAAATGGGTGAAACAAAACCAATCATCTGGTTCATTTAAAGAGAAGGACAATCGATCATCTGAAGAAACAGAGTTAATTAAACTTAGAAAAGAAAACCAACGCCTATTGATGGAGAACGATATTTTAAAGCAAGCTGCGCTGATACTAGGACGAAAGTAAATGTGATTAAAAATAATCGGCACAAATACTCGATATCAGCAATGTGCGACGTCCTGCAACTTTCAAGAAGTACCTATTATTACGAGGAAAAAGAGCTATCAAAAGTAGACGAGGAACTTACGGCTGCCATTATAGAAATATTCCATAAAATCCGCCAGAACTATGGTACTCGTAAAATTAAACATGAATTAAAAAAGCTTGGTATAATCGCTTCTAGGCGACGAATCAGCAGAATTATGAAAGAGAATGGGCTTGTATCTAAATATACAGTTGCCCAGTTTAAACCGCATGTAGATAAGTGTAATGAATCAAAAGTAGAAAATGTACTGAAAAGAAAATTTAATCAACAAAAGGAATTAACAGTTGTAGTAAGTGATTTAACATATGTCAGAGTCGGTGATTGTTGGAATTACATATGTTTATTTGTTGATCTTTACAATCGGGAAATTGTCGGTCATAGTGCTGGTCCTAATAAAGATGCCGGATTAGTCTATCGAGCTCTAACAACTATTAAAGCCAATTTGAGTAAAATTCAATTGTTTCATACAGATCGAGGGAATGAATTTAAGAACAAGATAATTGATGAGGCCCTAGACACATTTAAAATTAAACGGTCCTTAAGCATGAAGGGCTGCCCGTATGATAATGCGGTAGCTGAAGCTACATTCAAGATTATTAAGACAGAGTTTATAAAAGGAATGCATTTTGAAAATCTGGAACAGTTAAAATTAGAATTAGACGATTATGTTCATTGGTTTAATCACATCAGAATCCACGGAACTCTTGGATATTTAACCCCTATTGAATATAAAAAGGAACACCTTAAAAAAGTTGTCTAGTTTAGTGTTGACATACCAATGTCATTGTTTTAGGTATTCAATAAAAGATACCTAGGACATGTTTGTGAAAGCAAGCATCCCTCAAATTTCACCTCTTGGCTGGGAGCAGTTGCCACAATCCGTGTTGTTCCAAATGTTGAAAGGGAGATTTTGGGGAAATATTGTTTAAGTCATGTCTAAGTGAACATAATGATTCAGATGAATGTGATAATGAGACAGTATTGGAAATCTTTTTTATTGATAGGAAACGATACAACCCCAACTTTTCAATTCTCTAGTAAATGACTGGTTGGACAGAACCCAAGAATTCTATAAATTAATAATTTTGACGAAGTTCGTAGATTACCAATCATGATTTATTTTTCTCAGTTTGCCCCAAAAGAACAGATTGGTCTAATTGGTCATGTTAGACTTATAACTTTTAAACCTCCTTATCTTTTTCTTTATAAGCCTTTTTTCTAACAGGAGGTTACTTTTGAATCGATATCGGTGAAATGTATCATTAGTTAATGATTTTTTTTGATGAAAGAATTGACGAGTTTTTTAGAGAGGGTGTCCCAAAAGTATAACTTTTGGGGGCATCCTCTTTTTGAGCATAAAAAAATAAGAAAATCGTTCCTTTTGATATAATTTAGTCACCACAACAAATTATCAGAAAGGAAAGATTTTCTTATGTACAAACAGTATAACACGAACCAATTAACTCTTCCAATGGACATTCAAGTTTTGATACCCCAACATCATCTCGCACGTTTAATCGACCTTGCGGTCGACAAAATCAATCCTACTATTTTCTCATCCATGTATCCGGGTGGAGGTCGACCTCCCTACCATCCTCAAATGATGTTAAAAGTTATTCTTTATGCATATTCCATTCGTATTTACTCTTCTAGATAAATCGCAAAGCAACTGAAGGAGAACATAATCTTTATGTGGCTTTCGGGTGAGCAACAACCAGATTTCCGTACCATTAACCGTTTCCGTTCTGAACGGATGAAAGAGGTTATTTATGAAACCTTCTTTTCCGTCGTTGACCTCCTTCATGAAGAAGGTTTAGTGAAACTGGAGGATTATTTCCTGGACGGTACCAAGATTGAGGCGAATGCAAATAAGTATACCTTTTTTGTGGCGTAAATCTACTGAAAAATATGATAAGAAACTCGATGAGAAATTTCAACAAATTGTATTAGGCATCGAACAAGTCATGAAAGAAGACGAAGAAGCAGAACAGAATCTAGACTTGGAGGAAAAATTAGAAGAATCACCGATTACTTCCGAGAAAATCGCTGATACCGTGAAAAAATTGGAGGAAAGACTGGAACGGGATCCTAAGAACAAACCATTAAAGAAAGCGAAGCGTCAGTTAGAAAAGGATCTTCTGCCTCGAAAACAAAATACGAGGAACAAAAGGCAACGTTCGGAGAACGCAACAGCTATTCCAAGACGGATAATGATGCAACCTTTATGAGAATGAAAGAGGACCATATGAAGAATGGCCAGCTTAAACCAGGCTATAATGTACAAATTGGAACGGAAAATCAATTCATCATTGGATTCAGCCTTCATCAACGTGCTGGAGATCCTGGCTGCCTGATTCCCCATTTAGATCTATTGGAGAAGTATAATCGTCCAAAACCAAAGTCCGTTATTGCTGATTCCGGTTATGGAAGTGAAGAAAATTATACCCATTGTGAAAAAGCAGAAATTGAGGCATTGATCAAATATAACACGTTCGATAAAGAACAAACAAAGGCATGGAGACAACAAATCGGACGTGTCGAAAATATGACCTATGATGAAGAGCTTGATGAGTGGATTTGTTCAAATGGCAAACGCCTTATCTTCCAATATGAAAGTCGAAAAAAATCAGACAATGGGTACGATTCCGTCAAACGAACGTATCGATGTACGGAGTGCTTTAACTGCCCGTTCCAAACTTCCTGTGCCAAAAATAAAGATACAAAGACCGTCCAGGTTTCGGTTGAAAACCAAAAACAAAGAAAGGAAGTACGGGAGCGTTTGTCGACTGAAGAAGGAGAACGAAAATACCGGAAAAGAAAAATCGAAGTAGAGCTGGTGTTTGGACAAATTAAACACAATCAGGAGTTCAAGAGGTTTGCGTTAAGAGGCCTATCCAAAAATACGACGGATTGGGGTCTTATTTGTGTTGCACATAATTTAATGAAGTGGCAATCCACTTCCAAAAAACAATTGAAAATAGCAAAAAAATAGAGGGGAAATTCCCTCTCACACCATCCGAATTTTCAAATTATCCCAAAAAAACTGAAAAGAGAATAAAAAACTGACCCAAAAGAGTCGTTATTCAACGACCTTTTGGGTCAGCTTCATTTTAATTAGTAAAAAAATAATCCAATTCATTAGGTCAGCTTTATAAATCAAAAGTTACAATAAGTAAACCGTTAACTATTGGGGATTTTTGTTTTTTAAAACAACAATAGACCGTTGAAAAAGGACTTATTAATTATCCAACACGAACTTTTTTCTCACCAACAAAATAAATAATATATATTAACATATATGTTAATATTGGATTATAATTGATTATATAAGTCATTACATGTTATATAATTATTTTAAAATGTATATTTTTATATTTGTAGACAATGTAGAGCAATCAGTTTTGCTCAGCTTCTTCAATGAACCCAAAGTAACCTGAGAAGAATAAGAAAATGTAATAGCATTTTTGTTTCAATTTGGTCCTCATCTAAATAACTTCGAAACCCATGTCTTCAAATATTAGATAATTATTTTTAGTATCTTATCGACTTTATCCAGCATTACCATCCCATCTTCAAGCACAATAAGCTAATTCATCTAGACTATTAAAAGCTGCGGAAAAGAAACACCAAGAACGGGAAATTGAACTGACACCAGCAGTCACCTTCCGTGCCATTGGGAAGGATGATTGAGGAAATGTTTGAAGCAGCATATGGGATGGAAAAAACGCCTTTTTCTAGGGATGGCCCTACATATAAATTATATGGCTCACCTATGATGCAAGAAATTCTTGGGAGGCTTAAGTATGTGGCAGAAAGACAGCTGTTTGCCGTTTTAACCAGTGATGGTGGCACTGGTAAAACAACCACTATTCGTAGATTTGTAGATCGACTTGATAAGGGAAACTTGTCTGATTCAAAATTAACCCCTCGAGACTTTTATAAAGGATTGCTTGAACAATTAGGCTCAGAGGCAAAGTTTTATAGATGTGATGCAAAACGGCAACTACATCGGGAGATAGAGTTGATGAGAGAAATCCGTGGTATTCAGCCAGAGGTTGTAGTAGAACGAAGCTCATCTATTAGATAAGGAGATGCTTGAGGAGGTAAGCTTGCTTAACTTCAAAATGGATGCCCAAAGTCCAATGGCATTTATCCTTGTTGGACAAAGTAAAACTCTGGGATCTCCTACGTCTTCAATCATTCGCAGCAATACGGCAAGGAATTGATATACAGTTCAAATTGGGATATTATGACACCGTTATCAACTGGGAGAGTATGTAGCAAAGAAACTAAAATATGCAGGAGTGGACAGCAGTTTTTTTTGATGGTGCATTAGATGAAATTCACCGGTTTTCTGGAGTAGCTGCAATGCTCATAAAATAAGTTATATACTCATTGTTCTTTATGGCTCACAGAACGGATTTTGAATAATAGATGATCACATGGTTAAACGGGTTATTGAGGGAGAATTATCATGATTCTCCCTTTTTTCAGAGATACGGTTGTACAGTAATTCCGTCGAACTGCGGACAATTAATACTGTCAATTTATGGGCTATATAATATATCAATAACATTTGAAAGGAAAGGATAAAGTAATATGATAAATAAACAAAAAAGTAGACTCCCAGATGAGAGTCCGAAGTAATATATTTATAAAGGGGGTCATTAATTACTTTTGATTATAAGCGGATAATAAATTGTTAAAAAGAGGAAAAAGAACTAAGAACATTAGTCCGAATTATCTAAAAATAATTCTAGGAATTTTATGTCCACTTATTAAAATGACTGTTATTTAAATATGCTTATCTGTTAACCACTGTTAAACTATCGTAACCTTACAAACAACATAAACACTGATAAGAGGATTAATTTTAAAGGGATATATATATGATATTATACTGCAAAGAAATCCAATTCTGTTATTAATATAAAAACAGATAAAGAAAAATTCAAGGATTCAATTTAAGCCTAAATAAAATTAACTTAAGGGAAAAACTTGATAATTAATAAGTGATATACTGTATTGATCTTGATAAAAACACTGATTTAATGCTTTTTTGGAGGGGCTTAAGGGGGTACTGGTGTCCTCCACAGTCTTCAAAACTGCTTGAGACCTGCGTGCCAGGTCTGGTGGGTTCGATTCCCACGCAGTCCCGCCAACGTTTTTCAGTATTATCAACGGTTTAAGCTGTTTTTTGAATGCGATTTGACAGTGATTTGAACCGTGATTTGTAAGTTAAAAGTCACCAGTATTTTTTCTGAAAATTACATAGTACTAGTGAGACTGATTTAGTTTGTACTAGTGTGTCAATTCCACCAATTTCTATAAGAAGGGTGGATTTTTTTATGCAATCTGTTGTTAGAAAAACTCTGCGAAAGGGTGTTAGAACTACTCAAAATATTAACCGTTTAAAAAATACTGAAAAAAAGATGACTCTGTTTGAAATGTTTGAACGGTTTATGAATTACAAACAAACAGAAGGTTTAGCCAAACCGACTATTCAAGGCTATTACGAACACTATCACTATCTAAATGATTATTTAGGTGGAGATGTTCCAAACGAAGAAATAACAGTTGAATTATTCAGAGATTATATTGGTTATATGTTACACGATCAGGGGCTAAAACCAACCACCGTCAATGTGCGTATTAGAACAAACCGGGCCTTTTTACGTTACTGCTATCAAGAAAACTGGATTGAAATTCCTATCCATGAAAAATTTAAGCCTATTAAAACACCTGAGGATGAAATTCAAGCATTTACACCGTCAGAAGTAAAAGCTTTATTAAATCAAATTGACGATTCACGATATGTTGGATTTAGGGATAAGGTTATGATTTATGTTTTATTAGACACTATGGTAAGAATATCTGAATTACTTAATATGAAAAGGGCTAATGTTGATTTAAAGAGTGGCTACATTAAATTAGAACCGCATGAAACAAAGACAAAACGAACTAGAAGTGTTCCAATATCAACTAAAACAATAAAATTACTTGAGGAATACTTGAGGGAATCGGAGGATTTCGGAAGTGAGTTTCTATTTGTAACTTATGATGGAAGAGATATTCTAAGTAATACATGGAGAAGGCGATTAACTGAATTAGGTGAAATGGCAGGTATCTCAACAAAAAGGGTTTCTCCACATACCTTCAGACATACAGGGGCTTTATTTTATATAATGAATGGTGGCGATCCGTTTTCATTACAAAAAATATTAGGTCATTCTGATATGAGTATGGTAAGAAAATATATTCAAATGACGGATTCAGACGTTAAAAGACAGCATAATTCTTATTCTCCACTTAAAAGTGTATTTGGAAGAAGGTAAGGGGTGGCTTTTATGGAATTGAAAGTTATTGATAAGGCTAAAACGGGTAAGCGTAAAGCATATATAAATGAATTTGATGAGGTTTTCTTAGATTGCAGCGATTGCGGACAACCAAAACCCTTAGAAAGTTATATAAACTCATCAAAAGGTTTCTATGGTAAAGAAAGTAAATGCTATGATTGTAGACGTAAGAAATACTATAAATACGAAAAGTGGTTAGGTGAGGTTGTCCTATTAGGTGAAATAAGCTTGACCGTTAAAGAAGTAACAGAGAGAGGTAGACGAAAGTTATCCGACGATCGAGGAAATATCTATTTAGACTGTACTATGTGCAAGGAAATAAAATCAGTTAATGAATTCCGGGAAAGAAAAGGTTTCATTGCTAACAAAGACAGTCATTGCATTCTATGTAGTATTGAAAAAGGAAAAAGGTTCCGTGAAGAAAACGAGGAACATTATAAAGAATATAATCGACAATATCGAGAAGAAAATAAAGAACGTATAAACAACTTAGTAAAAGAAAGATATTATAAAAATTGGGAACATATTAGAAATAAACAAAGGGAATATCGTCAAAAAGATCCTGAACGATACAGAGAACATAGTCGGAAATGGGCAAGGGAAAACTCAGAATATCAAGTTCAGATAACTAGAAAAAGAAGGGCAAAGATTAGGAGATTACCTTATGATTTAACTACAGAACAAGGTGATCAGCTATTAGCTGGAGGCTGTTGTTTAACAGGGGATACAGAAAACCTACACCTAGATCATGTTATACCTTTAAATATCGGCCACGGTGGAACTACATATGGGAATATGATTGCTTTAAGGGCTGATCTAAATAATTCTAAAGTTGATAATAATATTTTTGAATGGGCTAAGTTTAAGCATAACCAGTTTAATTTTACACTAGAACACTTCTACAAAATTATGACTGAGGTCGCTGAAAGAAACGGAATGTCATTAGAAGAGTATAAAGAGTACGTATATTGGTGTTTTGACAATCCACGTGAAATAAAAAATGAACAACCAACAAAAACTGAACTTAAGAAAAATGATTTTTACCAAAGACTAGAGATCGCAATAGAGATGTATATAGAAGGTGAATCATATGAATCAATCAGAGAGAAAACAAAGATTGTTAGTAATACCCTATTAAAGTATCTACGTGAACGTGGAATACCAACAAGGAAATCCAAGAGTAATAAAAAACTATAAGGACAGACAATCAAACCTACTGGCCAATGCTAGTAGGTTTTTTCATGTTTTATTAGTTTAAGGGTAAAATATATAACAAAATTAACTGACATTAACTTAAACGTTTTTTTATTTAACGGTCACAATTTTAATGTCCTAGACGGGTGTGATAGTGGTATGGTTACAATCGCTTTAAATGGCCATTAAACAAATTTTTCCGTCCTATATGTATGTGAGGGCAAGTGATAAAATCCCTCACTAAGAAACTCTTAAATACTCCTCATTCTCTTTGATTCCATTAGCCTTGCCTTAGCTAAAGAGAATATACCAACTAAAGAATTATCCGGTGCATTGTTTGACATCCATATTAAACTAGGATTGATTTTAATTTGATACTCATTACCTACTTTACCGACAAAAAAAATGTACTCATTACCGACACATAATTTCCTAAGGACTGTATTAGAAATATTGGTTTTCGAATATCCTAATATTTTCGCTACTTCCTCAGGTGATAACGGTTGAGATTTTTTGTAATCCATTTCCTCAACATTTCTACATAGTGTATTAGAGGTCTTATTGATGTAAGGTAATAACCTGAATACTGGAACTAATGATTTTGCTGTGTTTGACTCATATAATTCTTGAATTGTTTTATCATAAATACGAACCAGCTTACTGGATGGAGTAGCGTTCTTAGACGGGCCTTTGAAGGAAACACTCTCATTCCATAATAATAGGCCCTCAGATTCATTTAAGATACCATTGTTGATTAGTTTATTGTAGAATCTGTAAAAGTCTGCCTCACGTTTAATATTGACTTTATGTTTAAGGTTCTTCTTCCTCATAGCTTTATTATTACCGGCAACTAGTACACCATCATAATTAACATGACTACCTATATACATAACGTGTACGCACTCACTATCAGTAAAAACGTCACTTGAAAATAGGGTGTTAATGGCCGTACATACGGAATGAGTGAAGTTCTCACCGTTTAATGAGTTGAATAGTTTTAGATCAGTCTTAGCAGCGTTTTTCTTTTGGTATGCGTTAATACTTTTTTCAGCCACCATGTAAACACGTTTACCCTCTGTATTGATTATCTCACCAGTGTTACGGTCGACTAATTGTATGTCTTTCATGTAAGAACATCCTTTCTGTTTTATAGGTTAGTGAGTTTAATAACACCCCCACACCGGTATACTTGCAGAAAGGAACTAAAATAGGACACCTACAAATGAGTAAGTATCTTATCTTTAATTATTAAAACCTCAAAATCTCCGTAAATAGCCTATTTTCAACCTCAAAATCTCCGTAAAGAAAAAGTGCCTTCATCCTTAGAGGGAGTAAGCGTGAACTCACTTTTTTTGAATCCTTGCCCTATTATATATTAGATAGCTAATACATTACTGTTAATAAGCTATGTAAAGAAAACTCTTTTAGCGTAACAAAGGAAAAAACATACACCGTAACATTCCGAGGGATGAAAACCCCTCTCCATGTTATCGATGGAATATTAGTACTAATAAATTATAGCTATGAAAGGGATACAGACTAGTGTGAGGACGATAGTCCGAAACACCCGTAAGGAAGGGTTTTGTCTTTTATTCCTCTAGAATTTCATTTACCTCTTTAGTAATTCCTCTTCTACTGAACTTATCCACTTGTAAAACTTAATTAAGATCAATAAAAGGATTGGGTCAACAATGGTAGAGTACCGTAGCGACCACCAACCAAAATTAAAGTAGCCCCATGGTTCAGGAAGTGTTGTTAATGCTTCATAAAGCAAACAGAATATGGTCCAAAAAATAAAAAATACAATACGCTTTTGAAGTTTAGAGTTAAAAGGGTACCAGTTCAGAAACATCATGTTTACAGGTGGTATTAAAAAAAGATATGCAGGTAGTGCAAGCCAATCAACCTCTTCAGAAAAATACCAATAAGCATGATATTTAAAGTTCAATACCGTATCGAATACATGCTGAAACGCAATTGTAAATCCCCATATGTGAATGATTTGATTCTTAGTTAGTCTTTTGTTTGTTTTAAATGCTGTGAAATTAAAAACAATAATTGCAAAAATAAGTCCTATCATATCAGTTTCCTTTTTTTATTTCCATTTTATTTCCATCTTAACCAAAATTGTAATAAAAAAGACCATTACCTAGTTAGATAACGGTCTTACCTCTGATTCATGGACTAAAATTACATTATAACTACTCGATTCCTTAATTTCCAAGTACCCAGAATCATATCTATGAATAACAAGGTAAATTTTCTCTTTATATAGAACATGTTCTGATTTCAAGGTTACTCTTACCCCTTTTGATTTATAATTAACTTCAATATCTTACAACAATTCCGAGTGAAATGGTATGAAAACTTTGTGAATTAGTACGTAAAAAATATTAAAGTGCTGACCATTTTAGGGCTTATTTTGTTTATCATGGTGTTAACCTTTTAAATAATGGGTATGTAAATATTGGCTACCTTATAGCCATAGAAACGACCTGTAGAATTTAGGACTATCCTTTATTGGGATGGTCCTTTTTCTTATATGTTTAACCCCTCAGAAAAAGGGTATATAAATAAAGGCATTTACATAGCCAAATAAAAAAAAACTCCCTGTAGAATAGGACTGTCCTTGTGACAGTTCTTTTTCTTTTAGGCTAATCACAATGCAGTGAAACGGGGGAAAATTCAGTAATAGCAATACTTGGACGTGTATTTCACCTTGTGAGAAAGTGTGAAATTTTGCCGGTATGTACTTTTCACATAACCTAGCTATAAACCTTTTTTAAAACAAAAAGGCAAAGCCACCGGCCCTACCTTAATTCTCTTTATTTTCCCTATATTCTTTTAGTCTCCGTTTAAAGGTTGCAACGCTACACCCTGAAAATACAGCACCCTCAGGCTGTGACATTTTGCCTTCCTCAACTTGTTGGATAGCATGTAATAAAGCACCCTCTATTTGATACGTCTTAGATTTTCTACCAAACTTTACACCCTTTTCTTTGGCCTCTTTAATGCCTTCCTGAGTTCTTTCAAGTATCATAGAACGTTCAAACTCAGCAAATGCACCCAGAACATTGAATAATAGCTTAGTCATTGGATTTTCCATTGTCTCAGCTGTAAACATTCCCATGTTTAAAATATGTACGCCTACACCTCTGTTAGTTAGATCAGTAACAATCTTTTCTAGTTGAGATAATGAACGTGCAATACGGTCAGCTTTAGTTACTATAAGAGTGTCACCAGCTTTAATTTCCCCTAATAGCTTAGTTAATTCTTTTCTATCAGCCTTAGCCCCACTGATCTTTTCCTTATACACCTTAGTAGCACCTGCCTCATTTAGGGCCTTAATCTGAATATCAAGTTCCTGTTTGTTGGTACTGACACGTCCATAACCGTAAATCATTATAGTTTCCCCTTTTTAGCTAACTTTATTTGATACGACTTTTTGATACTACCTAAATTCAATGATACCGAGGTTTTTTATTAATGTCAATAAGTGTAGACTTTTTGAACCTATGTATTTTTTATATGGAAATTACCTATGCAATAAGACGTTATTAGACCACAATAACTTGCCCTACAATAGCTATAATGATTGATAATGGGTAATAAGGTCAATTGGTTAAACAAGTGAGTAGTGGAAAGTCATAGGACCATATAGAGGGTGATTAGGAAACAACGATATACCAACAGATATGACAGTAACTAAGAGGACCAGTAACGGCACCGACTGGCCCACAATCACTAGTCAATATCAGCATAAAAAGAAATAAAAACAGTGACAAGCAATAGAGATCAGCACACTTCTTGTCTGTTTCAATGACGATTAGACCTTTATGGCGGAAGGGGTACACGGGGGGACTGGGGGGCATCCGGGGTCCGGTCTGGTGCTTACTATTTTTACGCAACATTTTGAAAACTTCGCTGGATTTATATGGTATTATTGAGTTAAAAAAGGGAGTACACAAAATGGAAACAAAATTTGGTGCATTACTTAGTATCATTATAGTCCTACTTGGTGTACTACATAATTACGTAGAGTCTCCAATAGTACCTTTATCTATGGGAGTACTTTTCTTAATTCTACTTGGGATGGCTTTGGTCAAAGCAATTAAGGAAAAGGAAAGATGGCGTGTATACGGTGTGATAGTGTTAACAGTAATTTTGGGGGTTTTGATGCTAAACTACTTTAATATCTTTTAATGTCGCTGAGGGCGATTCTAAGCGAATTACTTTAATCTAGTGAACAACCACCTTACTTAATTCAATGTAATCCGTTATGACACGTCCCCCTTGTCAATGGTTATAGATTCAGAGAATCTCGGTTGATGTTGGTAAAGGTACTGAGGTTTAAAAGATGTGATTAAAAAATTATAAGAAGAAGGGTGGGAAATCCTAACCCCACCCTTTTTTGCAAATTCTATTATTTATGTGGTTTGAAAGTAGGAATTTAATCGCACTATCGTAATCTGGTTGCCTTTGTATTTTTCTGTAATTCATTTTGCATAGCCGTAATTTCTGCTGCTGTTACTGAGGTTACTGGAAAAAGAGGGGCAAATTCTGTAATGGAACAGATACTGATATATAAGTCAGCATAAAACCGATTAAAAGTTCCAATAGGAGTAAAGACCAGTTTTTGCACATTTTCCATATGAAGGACCTGATCATCAATAACCTTTCTGATAGTTCCCTCAAGAAAAACCTCATTGCCTTCTTCATAAACGTCTGCAAAAAAATCCTCGAACTTTTCCAGTTGTTCTGCCATTTCCTCAACACAACAACATTCTTTATCACCTTTAGAACCATGTGAACCATGTGACATTGTAATGCACTTCCTTTCAAAGTAATTGGTTTACATTACTAAAGTATGCAAGAATTAAAGGCCTGTCCTATGCAAAAGCACTACAAAATTCGCCTGTTTTTAACTACAACGTAATACCGTTAGCGTTAATACTCCCCTCTATTCAAGGATAAGGGAACCTAAGAACCTCGGTTGACTTTGGTAAATGGTAATCAGTTTGAAAAGAGGGGCTAATGATGAAAGGAAGGGGGAAGGGTTCCTAGGGAAATTTCAATTTAAGATTAATGGAGTCGTTAAAGAAAATTTTCCCAACGGATTTAAATACCCTGAATAGACTGTTATTGACCACAATAAAATCAATTAGGATAATAAAAGCAGAATATGAAATTTATAGAAATAGAGGGATAGGGCTATGTCGGATACATTCATTATTTTAAAATTTTTTCTCTTTGAAACGCCATTGATTTTTATCATTATAGGGATAGTTGTAGTAATAGTTATTGGTAGATTCATTATCGAAGACATTATTGAAGAAAGAAGAAAAAAAGAGGACAGGGAAAAGTTAAGTCAATCAGATATTTATGATGTTGACAGAATGGACGGTATTGAGTTTGAAATGTATCTAGAGGTACTGTTTGAAAAGATTGGATTTAAAACAAAACGAACACAAGCGTCTAATGATTACGGGGCAGACTTGGTATTGGAAGGACAGGAACGGATCGTAATTCAGGCTAAGAGATATAACAGCACAGTAGGAATAAAAGCTGTTCAAGAAATTAGTTCAGCAAGGGCTTTCTATAATGCAACGGGGGCTTGGGTGGTAACCAATAACTACTTTACAACACCAGCTATGAGACTTGCACAATCAACAGGTGTAAGGCTAATTGACCGTGATGAATTGGTTGACTTAATCTTAAGTTCTCAAAGAGGGCCGAGGGAAACTCGTAATAGTAATTAAGGAGGGAGTATTGAATGGATACCTATATTGAGTATGAGGAATTAACCACAGAGGAAATAAATAAAAAAATAGAGGATTACCTAAAGCAATATAATAAGTTATGTGCACGACTAACATCATTAAATGTTGAAATGAATCTAGCTTATGATGAACTTAGAAAAAGGACTAGTATCCTAAACCATTATTAGTTGATAAGGATCTCTTATGAGGGCTAATTTTGGAACTATAAAATACATATACCGTAAAAAGTGTTACCGTAGTTGGTAGCACCTTTTTTTATATAGACGGTAAGGGTACACCAAGATTGAGTAAAATACTGTATATTGAATTTCTTAAAAATCTTTTCGGATGGGGATTGGATAACTTTAATGAAGTATGGTCTTGTTGAACTAACAGGACAATCTTAACAAGTTAATTATTCGCTTTAATATTGCAAATAATATTCTGTTTTAACTACACCTAACTACACCTAACTACACCTAACTACACCTAACTACACCTAACTACACCTAACTACACTTAACTATATCTAATTGAACTTAAGGTCTCTAAACTCTGTGTAACTTAACTCTATGAAACTTAACTTAAAGTCACTTAACTTACGAAAATAAAAGAATGTATAAATCTCAGAACAAGTGGGATATTAGGGATAGGACGTCCTAAATAATATTAGGAGGTAGCAGATGAAAAAAAAATCTTATCATGAAGAAAAAATTGAAATTGTTGAGGTAGCGGGTTCTTTCAATGGAGAAAAGATTTCAATAAAAGTACCACGTTTGAACAGTTCTACTTCAGAATGGAATAAAAGAACTAGCTTAATTAAGCAGATTGACAATGAGATATTATATTGGGGAGTTTGGTTAGAAGAGTCGTCCCTTGTAATTCATTCTGGTACAGTTGGAAGTATTTTGGAAATAAAGAAAATACAATTGTCTCTTTCTAGAAATGGAGAAAAAGAATTGAAAGAATTAGTAAATGAAAAGATACAAGATGGCTTTAGATTTGTAGAAGAGAATGACTTAACTTTACTTTTAGTGACCTTTAACTATGAAGCTGATGAAATTGAAAAAACCCATGAGAAAAGACAATATGTTCAGGTTGTAATTGAAAGATGTTTATTATTTACTGGAAATGGTTATTGTGATGGCGGAGGCAACGGGATGGGAGTTGCAGAGATTTTTAACTATGCTTTAGATGTTAATAAAGCAGTTCAAGAAATTATAGAGGAACTTGAAAATGAAAACTTAATTGAAGGAGTGGAGATTTCCTATTTTGACAAAGAGGAGGATGCAAGTATAACATTGTTCCCATTAGATTAGACTGTGAATTTCATAGAGTAAAGAGTTTCGCAATACTCTTTACTATTTTTTATGGGATAAGAAACTAAAAGGAGTCGGGAAACTCTGACTCCTTTTATATGTACCGTTATTTACTTTTTCTAAGTGAAGAAACCACCCTTAATTCTGTGATTGGTTTATCCGATACGATAAATGACCTTTTGTACTCAGGGTATTTATTAACTATTTCTTCATAAGTACCTTTGTCCTTAATAAATTCAGGCTTATAGAAAAAACATTTAGCATGTTGTATCTGTGTGAACATGGTGTCAGTGTAAACTATTTCTGTTCTTTTAAATGGTTTGCTACAAACCTCACAATGAGGCTGCACTTTTTCCTTCCGCATAAAACACCTCCCTTCACACTAAACGATACACTAAGGAAGACAAAAATACTTTAAAAGTCCCGAAGATTCATAAATCATCCACATATATCTATGGTAAAATTTAACTAGACAAATAGCTAGAAGTGAAAAACTAAAAGGATGTATGTATAAGTATGAAACTCTCTGTTAATGATTTATACATTAAGTATGATATTTCCAAATGGCAAGATTTTAAACCTGATATTCCACAATACTCCAAATTTTTACCCCATGAAATATTAGCTGGTTTTAAAATTGAAGATGTTTATCATCAATTTAGTAATGCACGTTCATCCTTACTCTTTATGGAAGTAGAAAATTATGGACAGCTTATTTCAAAGAATGATAGTTTGCATCTTTCATTTATCAGGTCAAAGTTCTTATTTGATTCATTGGCACATTATAATTATTGTATTGATTTATCCTGGCAAGTGCTTTTTTTATATTTTGGTGAAGAAGACTACGGAATGATTCAGTATAGAAATAGATATTTAAAGGCCACAAAGGAATGCAATCAAGAGGCCTTACGATTAAGAATGTGTCTAGCTAGACAAAGGAAGCAGTATACAATAGTAGAGAATTTTTTAAAACTATCTCTAACAAAAGAGATTCGTGAGGCCTACAATTATTTAAAACACAGAGGTACTTACCATATAAACGGATTAGGATTAAATGAGAAAAAAGTGCCAATTAGTTACAATGGATTAACTTTAAATATGGTTAATCGAGATGAAATTGATTTAAAAGAATGGAAACAAAAACTTATTGATTTTGACATTTCTTTTTACAATTATTTTGAGGAAATAATTTATCAGATAATGCCAAAAGATTATATCAGCAAAAATTTTGATGTTGGTGACTTTTTAGGTGTTTTAAATAGATTGGAAAAATGGAATATCGAAAATAACTAATAGGTGTAGCATTTTATTTGGTTGCACCTAGTTTCCACAATATTTTTCTAATTTGTTCACGTGTGTAAAAAACGGTGTTAAAATCCCCAATATAAACGGTTAAAAATTCCCCAAAAATAACGGATAATTGTCTCGATACATCAAAAATCTTTTTGAGTGGAGAGGCAATATGTTAAAGGATGGGGAATTTTTTATGATTAGAGAGTTACACCAGAAAGGATGGACTCAAACTGCAATTGCAGAAGAAACCGGGTTTGATAGAAAAACTATTAGGAAGTACATAAATCAAAATCAGCTTCCTAAAAGAACGGAGAGTAAAAAAAGTAAGGTAAGTAAATTAGATGCATACAAAGATTATTTGTTAAAGCGATTGAAAGAAGGAACAACAAATTGTGTTGTTTTGTTAGAAGAGATTCAAGCAATGGGCTATGATGGTCAAATCACTATCCTAAGGGAGTTTATAAGCCCCTACCGGGCAAAACCAAATAAACAATCAAGTATTCGTTTTGAAACTCCTCCAGGTAAGCAAGCTCAAATGGATTGGGGCGAACTCGGAGAGCATGAGGTCGATGGTAAGAGGAAAAAACTTTATGTTTTTGTCATTGTTCTTGGGTATTCGAGAATGAAATACATGGAGATCACAACCTCTATGAATATGGAACAACTGATGAAGTGTCACATGAATGCTTTCTCGTATTTTAATGGTGTTCCTTCTCAGATTCTTTACGATAATATGAAAACTGTAGTGATAAAACATAGTCCAACAGAAATTCGGTTTAATCGCAAATTTGAGGAATTTTTAGCTTACTATGGTATTGTTCCAAAAGCTTGTAAACCAGCACGACCTCAATCTAAAGGTAAAGTGGAAAGTGCAGTCGGATATATGAAGAAGAACTTTATGCAGCGGAAATTGGAGCCTTCCTTGATAAAGATGAATGAGAGTCTACTAGAATGGCTGGATAAAATAGCTAATAAAAAACCAAATCAAACTACTAAAGAAGCCCCCTTTGATCGTTTTGAAGTGGAGCAAGAGAAATTACTAAATTGGAACCAACGACCTTTATTCCCTATGAATAAGTGGACAACTACAACAGTTGACCCACAGGGATTTATCTCTTACGATAACAAACTTTATTCTGTCCCCTTCCGATATAAAGGATCAGAAGTAAAAATTAAAGAGACCTTAGAGCATCATATTGAGGTTTACTACGAACTTGATTGCATTGCCACACATCCGATAATCAAAGGGATTACCCAATCAATTGCACAACTTAAACATTATAAAGAGAACGAAAAAGAAGAGACGAAAGTGACAACTAAAGGTTTGGCGACCGGTCACAATCCTCTCTCTGGTCCAAAAGTGGAACAGCGTTCCCTTCTGGTTTATGAAGAACAGTCAAAGGCTGGTGAATATGAATGAACACTGACCTTTTAACTGAACGTCTTAAAAGTGTAGGTTTTGATATAACCTCAAATTTAATAGAAGGCATTTTGGAAGATGCCTCTAAGAATAATGTATCATATTCTGACTTTCTTAACACGGTGTTATTACAAGAAATTGAAAATAAAGAAAGGAAAAATCTAGATAGAAGGCTAAAAAAATCAAAACTGCCATTCTATAAAAAAATTGAGGATTTTGATTTTGAGTTTCAATCAAGTATAAGCGAACGTAGAATTAAAGAAGCAATGACTTGCCGCTTCATACAAAATGGCGAGAATATATTACTCTTGGGCCCTCCAGGTGTTGGAAAGACTCATCTAGCAATCGGTTTAACAATAGAAGCACTAGAACAAGGAAATACAGCCTATTATACAAGATGCGATGATTTTATTCTGTCATGTAAAAAGGCAGAGCAGCGAGGAACTACTGGTCGCTTGGTAAATAAATTATCAAAGCCCGATGTTTTAATTATTGATGAAATGGGATACTTTCCATTTGATGACCTTAGTGCAAATTTATTGTTTCAGATCATTTCAAAAAGATATGAGCATGGATCGGTCATTATTACATCCAATAAATCCTACGTTGAATGGGGAAAGATATTTGGAGATGACGTTTTAGCAACTGCTGTCCTCGACCGTTTATTGCATCACTCTACAACGTTTAATATTAAAGGACAATCATATAGATTAAGAGAAAAACAACGGGCAGGCGTTCAACCTATTTAAGGTTGAACGCTGAAATTGGTAAATGGGGAAAAATAAACCGGTGTTGACACGTGTAAGGTTTCCAATAAAAAAACACTCAAAAACATTTGTTTATTGAGTGCAATAAAATAAATTTAAAATAATTCAAGTGATAAATTTTCCGGTTCAAAGTAGATACTATCTATTCTATTTATAGCCTTTTCTATTAAAGGTGAGTTTGGTATGTGATTATTTTTTTCCATCCATGCAATAACTTTGTCTTGAAGTTCTTTGAGATTTAAATTTTCATTAAATTTAAACCAATGTGTAACTGAAAGAGTTAGAAGACCCTCATAACTTTCAAACCCCTTTATTAAGGATTTAACCAAGAGATATTCTGGGTCAGCCATTATATCTTTTTTTTGTGGGAAGTTAAGGGTTAGAACTTTGATTTGTGTAGGCTGATTCGGGTCAACTTTTTCAATAGGTTGGATATAATATTCTTTTAATTTGTAAATTATTCCATTTATATCTTGTAAATAGGGTCCTTTATCTCTTAGTTCAAATTTCATTTTTTTACTTTTAAAATTTAAGAAATAACTAATGATTTGAGTTTGGATAAAGCTTAACATTGGACCTTTTGTTGCTTTATTATAGTCATTCATCAAAAGTAATAGTTTTTTTCGATCCGCATTTAATCTAGGCTTTTTCGTTGTACTTTTAGTTTTCTTATCTTTTGTAATAGATGGTTCATAAATAATTATTTCAACATTATTTAATGGATTTAATTTATTCTCTATTAAGGGTTTTACAATATTCCAATCAAGATTTCCATTACCACAACCAAGTGCTGGCATAGCAACTGATTTAATATTATACTCTGTTATTAACTTAACTAAATCATCTAAACCCTCTTCAATATATTCGATTCTTGAGGGATTCCGCCAGTGTTTTTTAGTAGGAAAGTTAATTATAAACTTTGTTTTTTCGTTATTAGGAATCTTGTATATAAAGCTTTTACCAATTGTTAGTTCTTTGCTAGAACATTTATCTTTGTATATTAGGAAGTTTTCGGAATATCGTTTCTTGAACTCTAAAGCAATTCCTTTTCCCATTATACCAACACAGTTAACTGTATTTATAACTGCTTCAACTTGATTTATTTGTTTGAAAAGGTCACCTTTTTCATAAATAATCATTTGTTCACACTCCTTAAGCCTATTATATATGGTAATATTTATAATATATATAACTTTTTTAGGGGGATTGGACTATGCAATCTGTTGTTTCAGCTAAGCAATTATTACTAAGTTCACATGTCAAAAAACATTTACCACCAGGATGTGAGTGGTGGTCTAAATATATATATCATTTTAGCCATGTAACGAACATAGCATCTATCTTAAATGATGATTTATTGAGGTCTAGAAATCAAGTAAAAAATTTAGATAATAAAATCTTAAATGATAACGCTAGTAGTGATGTAATTGGCGGGACAGAAGAAGAATATAAAGATTATGTACGTTTCTATTTTAGACCTTTAACCCCCACCCAATTTCACAATGAAGGAATACGGGCCAAACATGAAATAACAAACCTTGGTGCACATTGCCCAGTGCCAGTATTTTTATTGTTTGATCCAGCAATGTTAGACGAAAGTAATGTGTTTTTTTCGTATGAAAGTTTAGCTTCACATTATCCTGTACCACTATATCAAGGGATTGAAAAATTAGCTGAAGCACCATTTCACTATATCTATCATAATGAAAGTACTTATAACCTTGATGGGACACAAATTCGGAAAAATCGCCAGGCAGAAATAGTGATTAAAGATCAATGTAATTTACAATATCTACAAAAAATTGTGTGTAGAACTAAAGCAGAAGCAGATACGTTGAATGAATTATTAGACTTTTTTGCATTGGTTGAATATAGTGATAAGATTTGTTACTTAGACGAGGGTACTTTTGATACTACGGATTCAAAAACGATATTCCACGGTGATTTCTTAAAACTATTGAATGTGTATCAGAATAAAAGTAATTTAAAGGTTGAATTTAATAAAATTGATCGTTATCCAAGAAATATAGATATAAGATGGTCTGGTAGAGGAGGTAAACCTATTTGTGAATTTATTAGAGAAGATTATGTCATATCTTCAAACAAACTAAGTATTACAATGAACGGTTTACTTGAAGGGCATGATTTTGTAAAAGTTGTAATAAAGTTAGATGGACATTTAGTTTACTGTAATTCATATAATTTTAGATAATTTTCTATCCCAGCAGTATCTCCATTAAAATTTAGGGCCTACCCTGTAACTGGTTGGCCCTTTTATAGTAACCTATTTTTTTTAAGTTGATGTTTTACTTGGCTAGGTTAAACTTGAAATAATTTAGTAATCTGACTTACTGAATAGCCCTTAATATATAGATCAATTACTTCACCCCGTTGTTTCTTATTTAACCTTTTATATTCATTACCTTTAATAAAGCGATCTGCCCCGCATACATGCCGTTGAGTTTTTAATAGAAAGTTAGGTTTGGCGTAAAAGGTCTGACCGCAAACTAAACAATGATGTAAGATACTTGATTTACCATTCAGGAACCGTTCAATAGGTACAATTTTTCCATTGTAATGTAGGTCAAGTACTCGCTGGTATGGTCTATTTTCATTTACATAGTTTAATTCAACCAATCTCCTTACCTCCTTACCTATTAAAAATTGTCACATATGGCAATTTACTAACTTTAATACGCAGGGCAATGGTTCTACCTTCTGAATCTTTTTCAAGGTCTAAAACCGCATTTATTTTGCAATTTTCTAACCTTCTAATATGCTTTGGGACTGTACTATAAATGTCCCATTGTTTTGTAATTGGTTCGTAAATAATAACTGTCTCTTGTTCGGGTCTATCGTAATAAGCCACTTTTAACACCCCTTATAAAAGTAAAAGGGACCACTTTTTTTAGCGGTCCTCAATGTTTGTTTATTCTGTTGGATTGTCGTCCTGTTTACGGAAAAATATGATTCCATTAGTCTTGTATTTAATCTTAGGTTGGTTCATATTCTTGATGGCCTCACCAATTGTCTCACTGTTTGTTACCTTGATAGGGATGTCCTGTTTAGGTCCTTCCTCAAGCCCCTTTATTATCTTAATTAGATTATCATTATTCATTTAATATCACTCTCCGGCTTTTTAATCCATTGAGGTACTTGTCCATTGTCGATAGCTGAAAATAAATCATTCCTTCCAATTATGGTAGGCATTGATTCACTATAAGTTGGTTTCCCCACGTGACTAGGAAAAGCATACTGTAAATGCGGATATGCATGCTTTACAGAAGAATCCTCAAATATCTCGAATACTGGACCGGCAACTTCTTTATACTGTTCGTTCATGGCCTTACTTAGATCAGCAATTGCTTTAATCATTTCGTAACGTAATCGGTCGACTATCTCATTAGCGTTATACTGACCTGCATTGTTCTTCTTGTCTTTTTCAATTGCGTATAGGAATAAAGGTACATGTTTCATTTTTAAAGCTGCCCTTTCTTCCTGTAATTCCTCTAACATTGAGTTGATAACGTCAGTCTCATAAATGATTTCCTTAGCTTGCTTCTTAAGGTAAATAGTTTCACTAACGTCAATAGTCACTTCTTGTTCCATAAGGTTCTTTGTATGCTGTTCCTGTAATGCCTCAAATTCTTTCTTTAGGTGATGTTCACGTTCAATTAGTGAACTTTTATCAGCTTTATAAACCTCAATAACCTTCTTGACTTCATGAAACAGGTCCATATCCTTGATGGCCTTATCAATGGCTTTACGATCTACACTAACCTTTAACATAGTTAATAACCACCCATACTTTCTTGTTTATAAGCTAACTCCAACATAATTTCGATACTAGATAATTCAACCTTTGAAATATTTAATTTGCGTAAAGTCTCAATAAAACGTGACTGATAAAGGGATGTAAATTCTAATTGTCCTTTTTCTAGTTTAGCTAAGGTCGATTTATCGACTTGCATTACCAGTTCCATTTGCTGTAATGTTAAGCCTCTTAATAACCGGACATAACGAATGTAATGATAAGTAAATTCTCTATCCATGTTTTCACCTCTTTGAATTTTGTTATATGCAATGCAAAAAGGGCTAGAAAACTTAAGACAATTAACCTTAAGTTAAATAACCCTAAATTAGGATATTTAAGGAGTTTAATAGATAAACAAGGAGAAGAAAAACTATTAAAACTCCCTATTAGATAGGCTACTAGATCAAACAGGATACAGGTAATGATTCTATTTTTTAGAAAAATGATTAAAGCATATCTAGCTTTTGATAAAGCCTATTTCTAAAAAAGGGGAAATAATTTGTCCTATTCATTGCCTTTTTTACAAGTGTATTCATGTATAACTAACGCACACTTGGTGGAGGAAATAAGATGAATATAGAGAAATTGTTTGCAAAAGAATTGGAAGAAATAAAGGAATTATTATTAGATACTGAATTACAGTTTAAGGGAATAGAAAAAATGCTGGATGAGTTTGATTCGAGGATTAAGGACAAGGCTGAAAAAGAAGGCCTTGTATCTCAAGAAAAGTATCATAAATAAATTTTCTTCTTGATATGGTAAAAAAGTAGGCTATAATAATACTAAGGAATTAGACATGAATACTAGTGATTTATTTAGAAAAATACTAGTGAAATTTATAGATTAAAACTGATTTGACGCTGATTTGACGGGGATTTGACTGTACTAACGAAAAAGTAAAAGAGTCAAAAGACAACCCACAGTCTTCAAAACTGCTTGAGACCTGCGTGCCAGGTCTGGTGGGTTCGATTCCCACGCAGTCCCGCCAACCTTGATATATAAGGGTTTTAGAAGAGTTTTTATGAAGTTAATGAGGGAATTTTTATGATTAAAAAAAGTATAAAACTGCCTTTTGGCCACAACTTGGTCACAACCATTTATTTAAGAAATCTATTTTATCAGTTGCTCTAGTAGATGTGCAGCTTCTTTTTGCATGTTCGGTAAGACAATTAACGATGAATGAAGTGAACCTGCCAGTTACGCTGCGTGATATTTTTTCAAGGATTGGTTTTATACCACCGGTGGGCATTGAGAGAGAAGCTTGGGTGGCGCCAAAGTGGAGAGAATCGGCAGCTCATTTATGTGATACGACTATAGATAATTACTTTACCTTTCATATGATTTCGGATAAGGAGTCCATTAGGTTACTAAAGGGAACTCATAGGAAGGCACGGGAGGTAATTAAGAGTGTGAGCCCACAAACTCAAGTCGGATTATCAATGGCTCTTTCTGATATACAGCCCATTCAAGGTGGGGAAGAAATTGCCTCGAAAAAATGGACTAGTTATTTGAACAATATTTGGATGCCATTGAAGATGACGACTTTTTTGGGCTTCAAAATTATACCCGTGAGGTGTACGGTCCAGGAGGTCAATTTAGACCTTCTGAAGGAGCAGAACTTACTCAAATGGGATATGAATTTTATCCGGAAGCGCTTCCAAGTGTTATTCGCAAGGTCGCTAAGGTTTTGCCAATTCCAATTATAATTACCGAACATGGTGTAGCAACGGATAATGATGAAAGACGTGTAGAATTTATACGTAGAGGTTTGGAAGGTTTACAGGATTGTCTTGAGGAAGGAATTGAAGTTAGAGGTTATCTCCACTGGTCCACTTTTGACAATTTTGAATGGCAATCGGGCTATGCGATGAAATTTGGTCTTATTGAGGTTGAGCGTTCCACACAGCAACGGAAACCGAAAGAAAGTGCCCGTTATTTAGGGAGAATTGCTCAAAAGAACTCACTTGTTACAATTAGATAATGGTTAAAAATCCCACGTTTTACGTGGGATTTTTTTGTTAGGATTGACGACTTATGACAACTACTCTCTAAGAAATTGTGAATTTATACACTTAAACTCCCTCAGTTTAATACGAATATCTCCCGAATACTCGCTTATTCGCAGGATTTCATACAACTGTAATTAGTACTGACTAAAAGAAGGGGGAACAGATCCGTTATTGGCACGTGAAGGCATAGTGAAATAAAGGAGTGTTATTAAACTCCATGATTTACCACATGATGTACATTCTCCACGCCGCCCCTGGAGGCTTTCCCTCCCATGTCTCAACGGGTCATTTGCCCTTTCATTCCTTCGTCATGCCTATCCAGGAGGTGGAGGCCAGTTTTGCTAACGGGATGGGTCTGTGCCCTTTTGTTTAAGTAATCTGGTACTCCGTACATATTTGAAATCCTACGAATAAGCCAACATTCGGCTTGTGTAAGCTCTATTTAAATCAGATAATGTTATTGTTAAATGTCCTATAAAAACTAGCAATTTTATACGGCTATTGTTCTAAGCTGCTAAAGGTGTTAAAGCTTGTACCTTATCAGGGTTATAGGATTCATTTCGGCGAGCAATCCCCACTAAAATTCTAGCCAATTTACCAAGTAATTTCATAATTGATTTCATCTTCTTTAATTTTTTAACCTTAACATTATGAGAGTGAATTGCATGAAATTCGGAGTTGTTCATTATTTGAGGTTATCTATTATAACCTGATGAAGAAATGAGTCGAGAGGTGTCAAGCTGGGATAAAAAAATTTGAAGTTCGCTTGATAATATCTATAAGCTTATTTTGGAAGGAGACATCTAAAGGTGTCTTCTTTTGTCCGTGTTGCGGCAAGCTCCACTTTAGGGTGAAGTCCCGAATGCAACCGTTATTCAGCTGGGAAATACTAGATGAGGGCTACCATAGAGTGAAAAGGATCAATGTTACCCACAGAGACCTCTCTTTACCCTGCCAGACAAGTGTCCGAACTCAATGTATAAATTTCCATTTTTAAAAAATACTAATTTAAAAAGAGGTTTGAAATAATGGTAGGTTTTATTCGAATTGGAATTTTTGTTGTATCATGGTTGTCCATTGTATTTTTACCAAAAGGGGTTTTTAAAAAATATGCACCAGTTGCAAATTTGGCTATCACCTTTGTTTTACTACAAAGCTTAATATCGATACCATATAAATTGTGGACAGTCAAAGGTGGGATGAAAGAAAAGATCTTTAATGATCTAAGCTTTATCCTGGGACCTTATATCATGGGAACTATATGGATATTTCATTTCACTTTCGGTAAATTTGGTTTATATTTTTTAGTGAATGCCATTATCAACTTTTTATTTGCTTATCCTATAAGTTGGATATGTAAAAAGTTAAATATCTTTAAATTGGTTAATTTTAAACCGATTTATCTTTTTGTCATACAAGTTTTTTATTCAATTTGCATTTATGGTTACCAATTATTCTTAAACAAGCCCAAACATTAACTCAGTTTGGGCTTATTAATAATAAATTGAATATCCTTGTTATATTCAATCAAAGA
Organism: Bacillus sp. URHA0034; assembly: GCF_056280405.1. Classification (NCBI taxonomy): domain Bacteria; kingdom Bacillati; phylum Bacillota; class Bacilli; order Caryophanales; family Bacillaceae; genus Bacillus; species Bacillus sp. URHA0034. The sequence continues at coordinate 296,430 of NZ_JBWCDK010000001.1, forward strand.
TTAAATACATCATTCTACTTTTTTTGGATGAATTAAATAACAAATACATCTTCAAAGTAGGCTTTTGCTTTTTTTATTCCATTAATGAGTAAATTAATGTCTTCTTCTGTATTGTAAAGATAAAAACTAGCACGTGCAGTAGCTGATACATTTAACCATTTCATTAAAGGTTGGCAGCAGTGGTGTCCGGCTCTAATTGCAATCCCTTCCTGATCTAAAACGGTTGCTAAATCATGGGGGTGAACATTATCTACATTAAATGTAATTAATCCACCTCTTTGTTCAGGGTTGATTGGTCCATATATTGAAATCCCTTTAATCAAGGATAGTTGCTCCAATGCATAATTAGCTAGTTTTTTCTCATGAAGTCGTATCGTTTCCAGTCCAATTCGACACAAAAAATCTATTGCAGCCCCAAGACCTATTGCTCCAGCAATTATGGGAGTACCACCTTCAAACTTCCAAGGAAGCTCTTTCCATGTAGAATCATATAAACCAACAAAATCAATCATTTCTCCTCCATATTCAATAGGAGGCATATTTTCCAATATTTCTTTTTTACCGTATAAAACTCCTATTCCAGTTGGGCCCATCATTTTGTGACCAGAAAACGCTAAGAAATCACAATCAAGGTCTTGAACGTCTACCTTAAGATGGGAAACACTTTGGGCTGCATCAACGCAAATGACTGCTCCTTGTTTATGTGCTAGCATTCCGACTTCCTTTATAGGATTAATTGTTCCTAATACATTTGAAACATGTGTAATGGAAATAAATTTCGTTTTGGCCGTTATTGATTCCTTTACATTGTTCAGATCTAACGTTCCATCTAGCGATAGAGGAATGTACTTTAATATCGCTCCTGTTTTTTTTGCCGCCTGCTGCCATGGTATAAGATTGCTATGATGCTCCATCTGGGTAATTAAAATTTCATCACCTTCTTTGAGAAACTCCCTTACGTAACTTTGAGCAACTAAATTTAAGGAAGAAGTCGTTCCTCGTGTAAAAATAATTTCTGCCGATTCCTTTGCATTTATAAAAGTTTTAACTTTGTCCCTCGCACCTTCGTAGGCATCTGTTGCTTTTACACCTAAAGTATGTGCCCCTCTGTGTGCATTTGAATTGTAAGTTCGGTAATAGGTTTCTAATGTATCTATTACTACTTTCGGCTTTTGTGAGGTTGCGGCGTTATCTAAATAGACTAAAGGGTGCCCATTGACAGATTGGTCCAAAATGGGGAAGTGAGTTTTTATTGCATTTAGGTTCATTTTATATACTCCTCTCAATCATTCAATAACTTTATTTTGACAGCGAAAAGGGTATAATACAAATATCATTAATTTCATGTTTTTATGACAAAAAGGTTATGGATGATGTTTTATGAATAATAATCACTTGTCTGTATTTATGAGAGTCATGGATACAGGTAATATTAGTCAGGTTGCAAAGGAAATTCACGTCAGCCAACCCGCTATCACGAAGATGCTTAAACGGCTAGAACAAGATGTAGGAGTCCCCTTATATACAGTAGTTGGAAGGAATCTAACTGCAACAGACGCTGGTCTGACCTTAATGGAATATGCAGAATCAATTTTATCTTTAGAAGAGCAAGCATATCGGGCAATGGAGGAGTTTCAGCAAGGCAGTCGAGGAAGAATTGTTGTAGGTACTTCTCGAGTATTAGGTACATATTTATTACCAAGCATTATACTTTCTTTTAATGAAAACCATTCAAATATCACTGTCGATTTGGAAATAAGGGCAGATCAGGAAATTGAAAGTTTAGTTCGATCTGGAAGTATTGATATAGGTATAACATTAACACCTCCAGAGGATCATTTTTCTTTAAGAATAAGGAAAATCTCCGATGATCAATTAATAGGGGTACAGGCTCCATGTCCGATTAATTCAAAAACGATTTTTATTCCTTCTGACATCCCCTTATCAATTAAAGGGAAAATAAATGACCAAACCAAGAGCATTTTTTCAACTGAGGCTGTAAAGCAATATGTAATAAAAGGAATGGGATATGGTATAGTATTAAAATCGACTGTGGAATTGGAGGTCTCTTGTGGGAGATTAAAATATTGGGATGGATATGTATCGAACTCAATTATAACCAATGTTATAACACGCCCAGCGGAACGTCTTTCTAAAAGTGTATGGTTTTTTCTAGATAATTTAACTGATAATAATCTTTAATGGAGGAAATTCTTCAAGTAGGACAACGGTTAATTACAATTCATGTATCACTATCCAAGAAAGTCATGGAAACAGGTAATATCTAAGAAGGGGTGCCGCAAGTGGCGGTACCCCAATAAAACATATAAAGTAAATCAAACAATACAAAATGCTTTTTTACCGAGCCGACCATCCGCCGTCAACAAGATAGACTTGACCGGTAATAAAATCAGATTCATCCGAGGAAAGAAATAACGCCATGTTGGCTATATCTTCCGGTTTTCCCATTCTACCAACTAATGTTTGAGAATTATATTCCGCTTCCATTTCAGGTGTAATGCCGCCTAATATTGGAGTTTTTCGAAGATAATTAAAGCGACTTTTTAGAAGATCCAAATAGTCATAATCAAGTGGCCGGGATAGCATTTTGGCTTCTTCTACAGATTCAACAAACTTTTCCCACGGCATGATCATTTCTAGCATAGTAAAAGGATCAAGGCCCTCATCTCGCGCTTTAATAAGAGCATCACTAAAGTCTGCGAAATTTACAACTTTCTCATTCACAGCTTTGCCGTTTTGTTTCTGGAGTTCTTCTTGTTGTTTTCGACCTTTTGATTGCAGGGTTAAAATTTGCTTATTGTGGATTTCAAATGCTTGCTCAACTAAATCTTGAGCTAAATCCAAAAGGTACGCTACCAATATTGTATATCGTTTTTTGCTTCATGAAAGCGTCGAAAGGACCGCGGCTCATATCGTGCGCCTAGACGCGAGAGCTGCCTGAGCCGATTTGGGTGGATTTCTTTAGTATCAATATGTAGTTGCAAGCCCCGTATATAATCTAATCTCTCAATAACCTTTAAAAAGGCTTCAGGAGAGAATTGTCCTGTGGTTTCTTTTAGCCAACCAAGTTTAGTTTTTCCAGTACCAATTACAGGTTCAATAAGCTTGTCTAGTTTCTGTTTATGGTAAGAAGTTAGAGCACCGTGAATCTGGCGGTAAATCCGTTCTTCCGCACGGTATCGCGCTTCCCATACGACCCTCTCAATGGTTGTAATAGCTGGCAGGATAATTTTTGAGCGACGCAGCTCGTCTAATGCTGCACGAATCAAATGAACTGTATTCCCGTTTTCCAGCGCTAGCTTAAATAAGTACTTTAACAATCGTCGATAATCGTTCGTTGTAAACGTGGTAAACCCATATTCCTCGCGTATTTCTTTCAGATGATCCCATAGCGTGTTTTCCCTTCGGGCATACAAGGAAAATACGCTTGGCTCAATATTAAGTTGTTTTGCTAAATAGTTAAGCAAAAAATCGGGGATTTGGTTTGATATCGGTTAAACTCCAACCTGGATAACGGAGTAGTGCTAATTGGACGGCAAAGTCTAATCGGTTGTAGTCCCGTCGATGACTATGAATGATTTCCAAATCATGTTGTGAGAAGGTGTAGTAAGTAGCAAGTTCTCTTTTACCATTGGGAGGTACCATCCATTCTAATCGTTGGTCTGTTGTAAGAAGTTCTTTTCCTCGCAAGGTATTCACCTCTTTCTTTGATTTTCATACTCCTTTACACGTCGATAAAAGGTATTTGGCTTTAAATCAAGACGCTTCATTCCTTCTGTCGCAGTAATTAATCCAGATTTCCACTCATCATACACCTGAATGAAATCCGCATTGATCTCGTACTTACGTCGCCCGAATTTCACTCCCTTATTCTTTGCTACTTCAATTCCTTCAGCCTGCCGTTGTCTATTTTTTTTACGTTCTTGCTCAGCGACATAAGAAAGTACACTTAAAAATTGGTCCTCCATTAACTTCCCAAGATCACCCATTCCCCGGAATTTCCGGCTGTCAAAAAGCGTCTCATTCTCTAATACCACAATATCTGCGTTTAACTTTCGTGTAATATACTTCCATTCTCGAATAATCCCATCATAATCCCGACCTAATCGGTCTAGTGCATCAAGGTATATCAAATCCCCTTCGCGAATGATTAGGAGCATCGCCTGATACTGCGGACGATTAAAATCTTTTCCACTTTGTTTATCAATGAAGATATAATGTTCTTCAATTCTATGTTCACGAAATTTCTTAAGCTGCCGTTCTGGATTTTGATCCTTAGCTGAAACACGAACGTATCCCAATTTCAAAAATAGCCACTCCCTCCAAAAACTATTAATCTATGTCAAAAAGTATATCAACAATATGAAATATTTCAAAATGAATAAGCATACTTAATGACACGCGGAATATTACCTGTTTTCCAACGTGTCATTAAGTATGCTTTTTGACAGTAGCCACAACATGAAAAACACCTTATATTACTGTTGTTTAAAATCGTTAGTCATTTTATTCAACAAAAGGGCGCATTTCCGGAGCAAGAAATGCGCATCTAAAACTTACTGTTATAGACAGCGAACTGTAATTCAGGTGAAAATGCAGTTCATTAAACTAAATAGAGAGCGTTAGTTCGATCATAGGCCTTAGGCTGCCGAATCGTTCGGAAGCCTTCCTCAGCTAATCAGGTAAAATAGGAGGAGGGTGAAGTGAATTTATTTACGGGATTAAAGGGCTTTTTTTCCGAAAAATACAGCAAAATCTAAGTATTTGTACATACAATCTACTTCTGCAAAACCTGCTTCCTCCAACCAACTGATCTGATCCTCCAATTTAGCGTTAATATCCAGTTTCCTTCTTTCCACGGAGGCGTCAATTGCTTCTTGAGAAAGACCACTTTCATTAATATATTCAAGCCAGCGTTGACGATAATACAGATCTGTACTCTCGGTGTTGCCTTGTACCTGATCGGCATTCACGAAAATACCACCATTTCGTAGTAATCGGAATATGGTTTTAAACAGCTGTCTTTTTGAAGTATGAGTCAAATGGTGGATGGATAACGATGAGATTACAAAGTCATACGAATCAGCATACACATGGCTTGAATAATCAGCAACGATATATTGAACGTTGGATGTATAATTAAATCTTCTACGAGCGCCTTCCAGCATTTTATCGCTCAAGTCAATGAGTGTTAGATGTGCATTAGGGTACTTCTGCAAAACCAAGCTTGAAAACAGCCCGGTTCCCGCACCCAAATCTAGGATACGAGGGGAAGGTTCCACACTATTCACTAAAGACAAGGCCATCCCATAGAATTCATCAAAGCATGGTATAAGTGGTCTCCTTTGACGGTCGTAATCACTAGCAACGGCATCAAACAGAATCTTTACGGATTGCTTCATATACATTCTCCTCCACAACGATATAATAGTTTCTGAAAACAAGTAATACCTTTAATGGGAATAAAAATCTTTCAGCCATTCGTTTAGTTAAGATATATGGAAATCTAGTTCAAATCTTAGATTGAAGTGATCGGCAACTTGGTAAAGTTTTGATAGATCGCTCAGGCTGCTTATTTTTTCTGGAAACTGGCGTGATTATTGAATCGGATAAATTGTTTTAATTTATAGAATATCCGGCCACTCTTTGATGGAAAATACAGCTAATTATGAGATAATTCAACAATTTTCAATTATATTAACTTTTTCTAAAACATAATCTCTCCTATCTATGATTCTCCTTCATTTGCAGATGATACATTTTTCTTTCATCTTATAAACCTGTTTTTCAAATTCATTACCGCACTGGCATTTCCACCAGACAAGTTTTCCAGAACAGCTTGTTACATCATACGGCGTCAGTTTACCATTCTTGGTAGGATGCCATAACTTCGCAATATCAGGTTTAATAGTAGCTAAACAATTTCCTTCATAAACCCGCTTACCGATACAGTAGGGACATCCCTTTTTACTATTTCGACGAGAAACAGGTTCTTCCCATTCTTGATTACATGTTGAACAAAACCACCATGCCATTACATTACTTCCGGGCAAGACATCCAGAGGTGTTAACTTTCCGTTTTTAATAGGATGCCACATGGAAGCGATTTGTGGACGTTCTTTTTCAAGTGAACGAACTGGTCCAGCCTTTTGTCCAGAGCAATAGGGGCAGGTTTGTCCATTTACTCTCTTATTAATAATAGCATTCCAATCTCTGTAGCAGGTTTTGCATGTCCACCAAACCCGTTTATCGGAACCTGGTGTGAAATTTTCTGGTGACAATTGTTGGTTTTTTTCCTTATTCCATTCGGAAGCAAATTCCGGGAAAAGAAAGCCTAAGCTTCTTTCTTTTTCATTCTTTTTCGCTTTGCTAAGTATTTCTAGGTAGTCATCTTTAATATTAATTTTTATACTTTTTACAAGGGGAGTTAGATTTGTTCCTTCAAGATAGCCAAGGAGTTCAATGTATATAAGAATTTCTTTTATTACATTGGAAAGGCTTTTTTCATCATCTGCTTTACACTGTATCTCAATCGAATCAAAACGTTGGATCTTGGGAAGGATTTTGTCATCCCCATTATTTTCACGGATACGGATTAGTTTTATTCCCCGTTCATTTAATACGATTTTTTCGTTCGTCCTGTTGAATTCTGTTTTTGTGATAGAAGTACCCATCGTATTCAATTGCAATATTTAATGAAGGGATAAATATATCTATTTCAATTAATTTACCGTCAACGGTTAACAAAAATCTATTTTCACAATCTGGAATAATAATTTTTCTTAAATAAAAGAGAATACACTGTTCATGAAATGAACTAGAGTTACCAGCATTGCATTTAGGGCATCCTCTGTTTTTTTCGTTTCTGTTACCAATTTTAGCTTCCCACTCATGGCCGCAAAACCGGCATAACCACCAAACTTTTTTACCTGATCCAGGCGATACAGTGGCTGGATCTAAGCCATTGTTTTTATTTGGATGCCACTCATCTATTAGTATGGGGTTTATTGTTTTTTGGTTGTAATTATTCGATACCTTTTGTTTAGTCTTTCTTGGGAAGCAAACTTTGCACCGATTTCCTGTAGCTCTTGCTGAAATCTTGTCTCTCCATTCATGTCCTTTGTCACATATCCACCAAACCCGTTTATTGGACATTAAGGCAACGGTATATAGTGTGAGTGATTCGTTTTTATCGTAGTTCCATTCCTTTGCTAGTTCGGGATTTCGTGTTTCTAAACAGGTTTCCGGTGTTGCAATTTTGCCGCTGCAATAAGGGCAGCGATCGCCTCTTCTAGTTCGGTTAGAAACACTTGCCGGCCACTCATGGCCTCTTTCACATTTCCACCAATATGCCTTTGTAGTTGCCCTGGAAACAACGTGAGGTGTAACATTTCCATTTTTATATGGATGCCACTCCGCAGCAATTTCGGGATGAGTAATCGCAAGGCTGTTATTAGGTAAGAGTCGATACCCAGAATCGTATGGACAACCCGCGCCTCTTTTGCGGTGGTCAAGTCTAGCAGGCCATTCATGGCCGCTCTCACAAATCCACCATAATTTTGTTTTTGCAGGCACATTTAAATTTCTAGGATCCAGGTCAACATTTTTTTTCCAGTTCCATTCTTTTATTAATCTTTCATCAAGTCTTTGATACGTCATTTTTCAGAACTCCTTTTAGAATGAATGAAATTGTAATGGTGTCGGTAACTATAAACAATTTCAAATATCTAAAAGATATAAGCTTTATGAGTGAGCAACAGCTAAATTTGAGCAAGATTTTTTCTAACTTTTTTGGTCACATTCTGGTCACATACGAAAAATAACTAGCGATTAATAGAAATCACAAATCGGTATTTGATTGCCGATAAACATTGTTAAATTAACAACTTCCGATAATTTTTAATCACAAAGGAAGATTAGAAATAACACCATCCCTCTAACTTCAAAACTGGTTGTGCGGTGCGTGCCACCGTAGCTGGGTTCGATTCCCAGGCAGTCCCGCCAAAACGTTGATTTAATGGTGTTTTAGCTGTTTTGAAAAATTTTGATAATGTTTCTTTTTTACATATAGACTGTTTGGGCTATTGTTAATTAGACTGTGTGACCTCCTTGTGATGTATGGGATTCCCCATAAATGAAGGAGGATTTTTTTATGGCTGAGCAAAAAAAGAGAAAAGGAAAAAAAACGGAGATACTTACTTCATGAAAAATAAAATATTCGGTTATATTCGAGTAAGCAGCAAAGACCAAAATATTGATCGTCAACTTAATGAAATGCTGGAACTAGGTATAAATGATAGGGATATATTTATAGATAAAGAAAGCGGGAAAAATTTTAATGGCCCTCAATACAAAGCACTAAAACAGTGCTTACGTGAAGGAGACTTACTATATATAAAGTCAATTGACCGTTTTGGCCGAAATTCTAAAGAGATTAAAAAAGAATGGGAAATCATTACTTCCGAAATAAAAGCTGAGATTAGGGTAATTGATATGTCATTGCTGGATACAACACAACACAAGGATACTTTGGGGACATTTGTTTCTGATTTAGTATTGCAGGTACTTTCGTTTGTTGCTGAAAAAGAAAGAGAGGATATTAATAGGAGGCAACGAGAAGGAATTGAATCCGCTAAAGCAAAAGGCAAACATCTAGGCAGACCGAGATTGAATCTCGAATCATTAACTGAAAAGCAAATAATAATATTGAAAACAAATTATGAGCTTTGGAAAAGGAAGGAAATAACGGCTGTTGATTTTATAAATCAAATGGGATTAAAGAAAAATACATTTTATAAAATCGCTAAGGAATTTGAAACCAGTAGGCACTATCAATAGTGATTTTTTACATTTTAACACACGATACTGATGTGGGTAATGTATACAAGCTATGAAGAATTCAGCGTAATATTCAATTTTTTTCATTATAGTTTCAATTAATATTTTATCAGAAAATTACATAGTCCTAGTGTTTTAGGGAACCTAATGTATAATATCCACCACGGTCTATAGTGGTGGATATTTTTTGTATATTTTCTGTTTAGGGTTTTAAAGAAGGTTGTTCAAATTGAAGGGACTAAAAAGTATAAACCTTAATAAAACATATACTCTCCCAAAAAAACAACATTAATTAATAGTTAGTAAATTGGGAAAATTGGGACAAGTAAACGTTTTAACGAAAAGAGGGGGAATTTTAATGAAGTTTATCAAAAAAGCTGGTCTATTGGTTGACTCTATTTTTGAAAACTTTACATTAATATCGCTGGTAGCATTAATTTTAGTTGTAACTATTCAAGTTATGACGCGGAAATTGTTTAATTTCGTTTTTTTCTGGTCTGAAGAAATCACTCTCCTATTGCTTGTATGGTTTGCCTTCATGGCAATCGCAATAGGAGTTCGCGAGTATATCCATTTAGGTATAGATTCCTTCACGAATCTTTTTGGAAAGGCATTCAATAAGTTTTGGGATAAGGTCATTAATTTAAGTGTGTTTGCTTTTGGCTTATACCTAGTAGTTCAAGGATGGGACTTTACAGTATTGATGCAAGATTCAACACTGCCAGCTACAAAGCTTCCAAGTAGTATTACCTATCTGGCGATGCCGATTACAGGCTTTATGATTTGTGGGTATGCCTTACTCCAATTATTTAACATTAACACAACTAGACATGAAGGTATTGAGGAGGGTATGTAGCTTGGATACTAATACTATCGCAATTATTATTCTACTTGCAAGTTTTGTTCTTTTAATATTGCTTCGTTTTCCTATTGCTTTGACACTCGTTGTCTCGTCATTGATAACTGTAATTTATCTCGGTATTCCGATGCCGGTTATTGGTCAGCAAATGATTCAAGGAATGAATTCTTTTTCTTTGCTAGCGATACCGTTTTTTATTCTTACAGGACAAATAATGAGTGAAGGCGGTCTAGCCAAAAGGATTGTAAAGTTTGCAAGTCTAATGGTTGGTAGAATCCGCGGGGGTCTCGCCATGGTTAACAGTGTAGCTGCGTTGTTCTTTGGAAATATTTCCGGATCTGCTGTTGCGGATGTATCATCTGTTGGATCTGTTATGATTCCAATGATGAAAAAGAATGGATACGAAGCAGATTATGCTGTAGGTGTTACCATAGCTTCTGCGATTCAAGGTGTGGTCGTACCTCCGAGCCATAATCTTGTTTTATATTCATTAGCAGCTGGGGGCGTATCAATTGCTAGTCTTTTTATGGCAGGGATTGTACCAGGAATAATCATGTTAATCGCTCTCATTTTAACAGGTTATATCATCGCAAGAAAACGTGGATATGGAAAAGCTCAACGAGTACCGATATCTGAAATTCCAGGAATTCTTCTTCATGGTTTTTTATCTTTAAGCCCAGCCGTCATCATTTTGGGTGGAATCTTAAGTGGATGGTTTACCGCTACTGAGTCAGGAGCATTAGCATGTTTGTATTCTTTTATTATAGCATTCTTTGTTTATAGAGAGGCTCCATTATCTAGTATGGGGAAAATATTAAAGCGTACAATGAGAACGGTTTCAATGGTGTTTTTCTTAATCGCAGCCTCGGCATCTTTTGGCTGGATACTAGCATATTTACAAATCCCTGGCATGGTAACTGATTTGTTTTTACAGATTTCTGATAATCCGCTGGTTATTTTATTGATCATTAATATATTATTGCTACTTCTTGGTGCACCAATGGACATGGCGCCAATGATTTTAATCATGACACCAATTCTTCTTCCTGTGGTGACAAACTTTGGTATGGATCCGGTGCACTTTGGAATCATCCTAATTTTAAACTCGGGGATTGGTTTGTTAACACCTCCAGTGGGAACAGTGTTGTTTGTAGGTTCCGCAATTGGTAAGGTCTCCATTCAGGATGCAACCAAAGCAATGCTTCCATTCTTTTATGCTTTATTAGTTGTTTTGTTAATTATCACCTATATTCCGGAAGTTGTAATGTGGCTTCCAAATATGATTGTTAAGTAGAAGGAGGATTTAGGTGAAATTATAAAAAATATAAACACAAACTAGGGGGATTACAATAATGAAAACAAAAAAGTTTACAGGATTATTAGCAGCAGCTATTTTTGCAGGTACATTATTGACTGCCTGCGGAAGTAATCAAGAGAAGACAACTTCAGATGCAGGATCGAAAGAAAATCGAAAGCCGAGTTATACATTCCGCTTGGCGGATAACCAGCCAGCTGATTATCCAACAGTTGTGGGAGACAAAAAGTTTGCAGAGTTAGTTGGAGAAAGAACGAATGGACGTATAAAAATTGAAGTATTTCCATCGGGACAATTAGGGGATGAAAAATCGGTGCTTGAACAAGTTCAGCTGGGAGCTGTTGAATTTACTAGAATTAACGCTAGCCCACTAGCTGAATTTAATAAAGACTTTTCAGTACTTGGTCTTCCATATGTATTTGAAAGCGATGAGCATTTATGGAATTTCCTTGAAAGCGAGAAAGGAACGGAAATGCTGGATGGTTTAGAACAATCAAAGATGAAAGGTTTAGCCTATTATGATTCTGGATCTCGTAATTTTTACTCTACTAAGAAATTAAAAAGTATTGATGATTTAAAAGGTCTTAAAATTCGAGTTCAGCAGAGTGAAATTAATATTGATTTCATTAAGGCTATAGGAGCGAATGCTACTCCAATGCCATACGGAGAGGTATTCAGTGCCCTGCAAACAGGAATCATCGATGGAGCTGAAAACAATCTGCCAAGCTTCGACTCCTCTAACCATTATCAAGAAGCAAAAAACATTATCCTAGATCACCACCAACGTATTCCTGAAGTTTTGCTAATGAGTGATGCTGTTTGGAATAAGTTAGATAAAGAAGACAAAAAAATTATCAAACAAGCTGCACTTGATTCGGTAGAAACTCAGAAAGCTGAATGGGATAAGTGGGAACAACGTTCTGAAAAGAAATTGAAAGACGAAGGTGTAACATTCACTGAAGTAAAGGATCTTAAACCTTGGCAAGATGCAGTTAAGCCAATGGTAGAAAAGTACTTTAAAGATTATAAAGATATTATGGAAGCTATAGAACAAGCTCGCCCGTAATTAACATTTACCTATCTGGAATATATGTTTAATAATCCAGATAGGTCTAAATAATTTAATTTGGAAGATTGGTAGGAAAATGTATTTTTAAATTAGGAAGCGTTTTCTCCCGGATTTAAATTCTGTGGTATTAAAGGGGAAAAAACATGGCTTCAATATCGTCAAGAATAAGAAAAAAATCTTCAAAACTAAGAAAAACTGTACTAATGAGTGCGCTCGCATTATCATTACTAGCTCCTCTCATGGTCCCAAAAGTACACGCAAATAATGAGGACCTTGGATGTGTAGATCCAACAACAAATGCCAATCCTGGCAATTCAGGAGCAGACACAGTAACCTATCGAGTTCCTGCTAACTCCGCTACTGGGCAACCGGAAATCGAAGCCGCAAAAAAAGGAGTCCTTACTATTGATGGGAGACAGTTTAGAGATTTAGATGGGGACAGAGCTCTGGATACCTACGAAAACTGGAGAAAACCTGTAAATCAACGGGTAACTGATTTGGTATCCAAGATGACGCTTGCTGAAAAAGCAGGATTAATGCTGATCAATACACACTCTCCAATCGCGGATCCGGCAGATGGAAGATACGTAAAAGAAGATGATCCAATGATTGTTGGCAAAAACATGCGCTACGTTATTTTCCGTCAAACTCCAACTGTAGATGTTATCGCAAAATATACGAATCAACTGCAAGAACTTGGTGAGGCCTCAAGATTAGGTATTCCAATCGTGGTAACTTCGAATCCACGGAATCATGCCTCTACGGATTACACCAACATTACTGCAAGCCAGGGGCAACATTCTTTTTGGCCGGGGCCATTAGGCTTTGCAGCCGCTGGCGATACCGAAGCGGTAAAGGAATTCTCTTAAATCGCGGCAAAGGAATGGAGGGCCGCCGGAATTCGCAAGGTCTACGGGTATACCGCGGACATCGCTACTGACCCTTTATGGGCAAGAATTGAAGATACATTTGGTGAGGATCCTAAAGTGGCCTCAGATATGATTTATAACGTTATTAAAGGATTTCAAGGAGATAAACTTGGCAAAGATAGTGTTGCGATCACAGTGAAGCATTTCCCAGGTGGAGGGGCACGTGATAATGGTTTGGATCCACATTTTGCAGAAGGTAAATTCAATCCATATCCGACAAAGGGAAGTCTACTTAAATATCACATTCCTCCTTTCAAGGCAGCTATCGCAGCGGGTGTATCGTCCATCATGCCTTATTACGCTTATCCTAGCAATAATAGTGCGGATCAAGGATTACCATGGTACAGTGAAGACCAGCAATTTGAAGAGGTCGGTTTCGCCTTAAATGATGCATTCTTAGATGGTTTCTTACGTGGCCAGCTTGGTTTCAAAGGATATGTTAACACTGATACCGGTGCGGTTGGTTCTAATTCTTGGGGGGCTGAAGGTTTAACACAAGTGGAAAAGGTTGCAAAGGCAATTAATGCTGGGACAATATTATTTCTGGCTCATCTGATCCGTTTCCGATCATTCAAGCAGTTGAAAAAGGATTACTCACGGAAGAGACAGTTAATGAATCCGTATCCTTATTGCTAACTGAAATGATGAATTTAGGGCTGTTCGAAGATCCTAATGTAGATCCACAAAATGCACTTGATGTGGTCGCAAATCCTGAAGCCCAGAAACTTGCATATGAAGCACATCTAAAATCGATTGTTCTTTTGCGTAATGATAAAAATCTATTACCTTTAAAAGATGCTAAGCTTAAAAAAGTAAAACTATACGTCGAAATGTTCCCTGGCGGAACGAACGGAGCCAATATGAAGGGGTTAATAGAAACCATTAAAAAGCATGATCCTTCAATTACAATTACGAATAATCTTAATGAAGCTACACATGCTTATATTTTTGTAAAACCTGTTCAGTCAAACTGGGATAATAATCCAAGAATAACCGTAGGTCCTGAAACAGGTATCACGAATGTTGATAGAATTATTGACATTCAAAAGACGGTTCCGACGATCACGGCTGTAAACATGACCAACCCATGGGTACTAGATCAAATTGAACCAAATACTGCAGCATTAATCGCAACTTTTGGGACAAAGGCAGAGGCAATCGTCGATGTCATTCGTGGAGAATACAATCCAATTGGAAAACTTCCATTCGCACTTCCTGCAAGTATGGAAGCAGTACACAACGAGGTTGGAGATGTTCCGAGTTTTGCACCTGAAGAAGACCCTGCTTATCCATATATAAATAAATCTGGTGATGTTTATAAGTACGGATTTGGGCTTTCTTATAATCAAGGTAAAGCGGTTGGAAAACCTGATCATGCAGGAGAGACAGGTACACCTGATCATGCAGCAGTAAAATAATTAAAAATTGGGCTATAGATTGTTTAGTAGAATTGAAAGGTCCCATCCGACAAGGACGGGGACCTTCTTGTTTTATAAAATTAATAATTTTATGTCTATTTAATTTATTATATGGATGGTAGAATAAATTAAAATGAAACCGCTTTTTTTCTCGTCAGATAGGAGTGCATTTGAATGAGACACATAGGTTATAAGAATTTATTGGAAATAATTAATAAAAGAACCGAGAGAGAAGAATATTTCATGCAGAATCCAAATAAGGTCCAGAAATATCCTATACAACAACCTTTTTTTCTTGAAGATAAGTTAGGGGATAAAGAATGGAAAATTATTATGGATTATGACGAGGAAGGAATTATTACATCTTATCCTAATGAGGAGGAAAAAACAAATAAGTTCCTAATAAGAAGAAAAATGAAATATATACCTATTTTAAAACACAAACATGATTATATTGAAATGGTATATGTTTTAGAAGGAAGTTTTATTCAAGAAATAAATGGAATACAGATCGAGATGAATAAAGGGGATTTATGTATTTTAGACAGAAATGTCGTACATAGCTCCTTGCCTTTAAGTGAATCAGATGTCGTTGTCAATATTATTTTGACACCTGAATTTTTTGATGGTATTTTTATGTATTTATTATCGGATGATAACTTTATTTCCAATTTTATCATCAATAGTCTTTACTCTAAGAGTAAGGAACAAAATTTCTTAAAACACCATATAAAAGACGATTCTTTCATAAAAATCATTTTAGAAAACCTTCTGCTAGAGTATTATTCAACAGAAATGAAATCTTCTGTGGCTATTAACGGGTACCTGCTAATTCTTTTTACAGAACTATCAAGAGAAATTACTGATAGTACTGAAGAAGTGATAAAAGATGAACAAAATAAGATAAAAGAAGGAATTCTAACCTACATTAGAAATAGATATAAAGATACAAATCTTAATGAAATGGCAGCTTATTTTCATTTTCATCCAAGTTATCTAAGTAGTCTTGTTAAAAAAGAATTTGGCAAAAATTTAAAGGATTTACTGACTGATGTTCGAATGTCAGAGGCTAGCAAATTACTTAAAAACACAGATATGACAATTGAAAATATCATTTTGGAAGTCGGTTATACCAACCATAGTTACTTTTATAAAATTTTTAAGAAAACATATGGCATGACACCAAATCAATACAAAATAAAATTAACAAATCAAAGGAAAACAAAGACAGAATAAAAAGGTTCTGTCTTTGTTGTTTTTTATAGTGTTATCCTGAAAAGAGAAATCTTAATAAAAGATATAATAAGCCTAATTTAGAATGCAGAAAATGTATATTAAATATACAACATATTCAAGGAAGGTAAAAATAATAAAGTAATAGATAGTGTGGAAATAACGACAGCTATAAATTAAATTTGGAGTGGATGAGGCAGATCGATACCGGAGGTAAATAATCATTAATATGACGGTTTGTACGAGTTGTTGTAAACCTTTACACTTGTCTTAATGGTAAATAGAAAAATAGAATTACTGTTTAACTTTTTTCTCGAAAAAATGGGGGTACTATCTGTGACTATAAAAAATTCAGGTGAAAAATTGTGGCACGTTATTATGACACCATTAGGTTCAGCTTCATCCAATGTTCATTTTTTCTTATTCATGTCATTCTTCATGGTATTTGCTACAGAAGCCTTAAAAATGAATCCTGTCTTAATCGGGATCGTTTTAACAGTATCTAGGCTTTTTAATGCTTTTATGGATCCAATTTTAGGTACCTTCATTGACAAGACTGAAACAAAATTTGGGAAGTTTAGACCGTTTTTAGTTAGCGGATCAATCATCATGAATATTAGTTTAATCATGTTATTCAAAATGTCTTTTATTATTCCGGAAAACTTTCAAATTTTTTGGATTATATTTTTTTATGGACTATGGGATATAGGTTATTCTATGATGTCAACCGTTAATAAGTCAGTTCTTGCAGTCATAACAAGGAATCCTAAACAAAGACCTGTTTCTGGTATAGCTGGAGGAGTATACAGCACATTATTGAATATGGCTTTTTTGGTGAGTATAGTTCCATTGATTAATATGAATGGTGGATTTGGAGCCGAGTCGGGCTGGAAGTGGGTTTCTACATTTGCTGTCATTTTAAATTTAGTTTTACTTGGTTTAGCATTGTTTGCGATATCTGCAAAAGATAAACCTGAGTTTTTTAGAATGGGCGATCAAAGAAAAGAAAAAGTAAAGGTAATAGATTACTGGAATATTATAAAAAGTAACAAACCTCTACAAATGTTAATGATTTCAGCATCTTCGAACAAGTTAGCGGATACCGTTGATAGTGCAGCATTGATTTATTTCTATATGTATGCGGTTCAAAATGTGAGCCTGCAGCTAATAGTAAGCGGCTATTCTACGATAGTGGCATTTGTTGGTGCCTTTTTCGCTGGAGGAATTGCCATTAGATTTGGACTAAGGAAGGCTTTTGTCTTAGGAGCTTGGATAAATTTAATCTTTTCTGTCTCATTACTGCTTTTCCGCCCTTTCGATGTAGTTCCTGTTTTTATACTTCTAATGTCTTTAAACACGCTTTGTAGAAGATTGACAGCACAAAATGTTGATCCAATGATAGCAGATGTCGTGGACTATCATACTTATAAAACTGGAAAATTTATGCCTGGAATATTTGCATCTTCCTTTTCTTTTGTCGATAAAGTCATCAGTTCCATGGCAGGTTCTATTGTTGGGCTGCTAATGGGACTTGCAGGCTACCATGCAAATGCCGAGCCAACTACTGCGCTTTTTTGGACATCCTTATTAATTTATTTAGGTTTTCCAATACTAGGGGATATGATCAGCATTATAGCTATGAAATTCTACAAGATTGATAAGACCGTTTATAAACAAATATATGAAGATAAAAAAGACGATAATGGAATCGAGCTACAATTTATAGCTAAGTAAAACATCTAAGAATTGGAATATGTTAAGAGAGGTATAAATATGGTGAATGCAATTGATTTAAATGATAATTGGTTATTTTCAAGGGTAAATCATCCTTCATATGAATCGGAGTTAATAAGTGAGGGAGAGTCAGTAACCCTGCCTCACTGTTGGAATAGCAACGATGGGCAAGGCGGCAGTGGAGAATATTTTAGAGGTACATGTTGGTATCAAAGGAAACTGACCATTAACCATGAGTATTTAGAAAAGCGTTTATATTTAGAGATTGGTGCCGCAGGAAATATTCGGAAGGTTTATATAAATGGGGAGCTTGTTGGAGTAAGTAAATGTGGATATGCAATGTTCAGAATTTCTTTAAACAAGCACTTGAAAATTGGAGAAAATCTCATTTCTATCTTGGTGGATAATCGTTATCATCATAATGTTTATCCATTAATGGCAGACTTCACATTTTATGGCGGTTTATATAGGGATGTAAAGCTTCTTGTTATGGAGGATTTGCATTTTGAAGTTCTAGATAACAGCAGGGATGGAATTTACCTCAACCAAAAAAAGATTGAGGAGAATAACTTTAAACTGGAAGTTTGTGGCAAAGTTATCAATGAATCTTTTAAGTCAGAAGACGGGACTATTAATATACAACTAATTGACCAAGATGGAAATATGATATTTGAAAGAAATGTAAGAATAGAGATTGTTAGAGAAAAGGAATTTAAAGTAATTGAAGTAATAAAAAATCCAATTCTCTGGGATGGCGTAGACCAGCCATACCTATATTCAATATCTGTTGCGGTTATTATTAAAGGGCAGACATATGATGTCCGGAATTTAAAAATTGGGTTTAGGACAGTGGATGTTACCTCTGACCTTGGTGTAATTTTAAACGGTAAGCCCTTAAAGCTAAAGGGGGTAAGCCGTCACCAGGATTATGCAGGTATCGGTAATGCTTTGACAAAGGCACAAATGGACGAAGACATGACTATAATAAAAGAATTGGGGGCAAACAGTATTCGTCTTGCGCATTATCAACATGATGATTATTTTTATAGTCTATGTGATCAGAATGGGATGTTGGTATGGGCTGAAATACCATTTATCAGTATTCCGTCCACAAAAGATCCATCAAATCAAAACGCAAAGGATCATTTAGAAAAATTAATTAAGCAAGCATATAATCACTCCTCAATCTACTGCTGGGGTATTCAAAATGAGATAACAATTGCTATGGAAAACGAACAAATCTATGGAATGGTTAAGGAACTAGGGATTTTGGCGAAAAAGTTAGATCCTAATCGTTTAACAGCACAAGCAAATATCTACTCTGTTGAAAATAACAGTGTACTCAATGATATAACAGATATAGCAGGTTATAATTTATACTATGGTTGGTACTATGGAGAGAAGGAAGTATTGGGGGAGAGGTTGGATGAATTTCATCGAGTGAAACCTCACGTTCCTGTTTTAGTCTCAGAATATGGTGTGGATACAAATCCCAAACTTCATACTTACGTTCCCCAGGTAAAAGACTATTCTGAAGAATATCAACTAGTTTTCCATCATAATGCCCTGAAAACATTTAACGAGAGACCCTTTGTTTTAGGTGGGTATGTGTGGAATATGTTCGATTTTGGCAGTGCCAATAGAAATGAAGGCGGGGACCCTGGAAAGAACTTAAAAGGACTTGTAACAATGGACCGAAAAATAAAAAAAGATACTTATTTTCTGTATAAAGCATTTTGGTCAAATGAACCTTTTGTTCACTTAGCTGGAAGAAGATTCGTGAATAGACATAAAACTCTTAATGATATCATCGTTCTGTCCAACCTCTCTCATATAAAACTATATAATAATAATGTTTTACTTTTTGAGTTAAAAAGCGATGAACCCATGAAAATTCTTAAAGAAGTACCACTTTTAAAAGGGGAAAATCATATAAGAGTAGAAGCAATGGATGAGGCCCAAATAGTTTATAATGATGAAATCATTCTAAATCATGTTGCAGAATTAGACAAAAATTATGTATATGAAGGAGAAAGTAAAAATATGGTAAATTGGTTCGAAAAATTTGATTTATCGAATTTGCAAGAAATAGTTCTTAAAGATGGATACTACTCTACATTTGACACTATTGAAGACCTTTTTAAATGTGAAGCTGCGAAAACAGTATTTAAGAAATTTTTTGGAAACCTGGACGAGGAACCGAGGTTTAAGGTAATGATGGGAGTCACGTCCATAGAGAAGATGTCTAAACTGTCTTTTTTCAAGATTCCTAAAGAATTACTTCCTGTGATTAACAAAGAGCTAAATGATATTCCGAAAATAACATGTAACGAAAGAATATTACTTTCATAACAAAGAAACTCCCGCCGGAATGGGAGGGCACTGAAAAACTTTCGTTTTTCAATATAAGGTTTAGAACGCTTGAAGTAAAAAAGACACCTCGAATTCATTTTTTGAATTTGTGAGCTGTCTTTTTGTATTTTTATGATCGTTTTATCCCTATTTTTGGTTCATTAGTGTCAATATTCTTTTTACATTTACTGCGAAGATAGCCATTGCCCCTTGCAATTGCATGCCATTAGACCCGAGGATTTTGCAACATCATACCCGTGTCTGTGTTTTAATTCGCTATTCTTTGCTTCTATTTTATATCGCTCTTTTGATTTTTCTTTAAAATAGTTGCTCTCTTGAAATTTTATTTGTTCTGTATGAACATTTGATTTGATACTTACTGAATAGCTCTTACTCTTTGCACCTTCTTTATAACATCCTTCTTTAAAGGGACATTGTTTACATTTTTCAACATCAAAATAATAAGTGTCAGTTTGATTTTTACTTACATCTTTTTTACCTTGTCGTGCTTTTCTAATAGCCATATGTCCAGCCTTACAAACATACATACCAGCGTCTTTATTGAATTCAAATTCGTCCTCTTTTTTACGACATCCTTGAGTTACTGCAGGGCTTAATTTAGCTACTAAATTAATCTCATTCGTATTTGCGTACTCAATATTTCCTTTTTCAGAAAAGGCAGCATCGCCGATTATCGTTTTTACTTCTATCCCAGCTTCTTTACTTTTCTCGACTAATGTTTCTAATTGTTTTCCATCATTCTTTTCGCCTGTTGTAATTACTGCGGCAGTGATAATTCTTTCTTCACTCATTGCCAGATGTGTTTTATAGCCGAAAAATGAAGAATCCGCTGTCTTATGACCTACACGTGCATCTGGATCATTGGATATTTGAAGCTGTTCATTCATATCTTCTAGGGTTTCTTTAAGTAAGTTCATCTTTTCTTTTACTTTTGGGTATTCGCGGATTACTTCATTCTTTTCGACTACCTCCATTAGCTTATGGCAATACTCAATTTCATCCTCTAATATATCTGTCGTGGATTTTGCTGGTAGCTGATTCTTTATGCTTTCATCAACCTGATAGATTGCTTTTCGAAGAAGCTTTGATTTATTCATTAATATTTCTTTTGGAGACTTTTGATTATAACGTGCTTTCGAGTGGGTGGCATCAACGATGACAGAATTGCTTTTGATAATTTCCTTTTCAATCGCTATTTCCACTGTTTTATTAATAAGTAAATCTAAAAGATTGACATCTTTTAAACGTAGTTTACGGAATTTAGTCAAAGAACTAGGATCAATGACCTCATCTTCAGGGGACATATCTAGAAAATATTTAAACGACATATCATACTTTGAACGTTCAACAATATCCACATCAGATAAGTCATGAATAGATTTTAAAAATAGATATTTGAACATACGAATAGGGTGAACGGCATTTCTTCCATTGTCATGACAATAATTGTCCTTGAGTTCATCATATACAAAGGAAAAATCAATGAGTTCATTAATTTTTCGAAGCATATTATCTTGCGACACTACAATATCGTAAAGTGCCATATAAGGACTAAAATGCATAGATTGTTGATTTGGAATCATCGTAAACACCCACTTCATATTGATAAATTAATTATTCGACAAAAAAAGCACTCTTTCCTTCAAAATTTTGAAGGAAAGGGTGCTTTTGAAATATTTTAGGGACTTTTTCAGTGCCCTCCCGGAATGGTGGGAGTTTCTTTGTTTCATTTTCACAAATAAAGTAGGCGGTTAATTTAAGTATTCTACCACCTTAATAAAACATATAGTTACCTAAATAATCAACATTACTTAATATTTAATAGATTTGTAAAATTGGGATAAGTAAGCGCTTTACAAATGAAAGGAGGTGATTCAATTAAAAGTCAAAAATATTTAACAAAGTGAAAGTGCTTTCACAGAGAAAAATTGAAAAGGAGAGAGAGAGATGTTTTTAATCGGAAATAATCTCAAAAAGTCGGCACTATTTATGCTGGCAATCTTACTGGTATTTACGCTTGTTATACCAGGTGTAAGCGCCGAGCAAGGGGAAAAAAGCGATTTAAAAGACACAGTAGTCAATACAGGTAGAATTGTTGAAAACATTAATCATGGTTGGACATTCTATAAGGGAGCTCAAGGTGCAGAGGAAAATTTCAGTGCCATTAATTATAATGATAGCAGTTGGCAGAAGATAAGCCTTCCTCATACCTGGAACGAAGAGGATGGCAGTGGGATTGCAGATAATTACAAAGGTGATGGATGGTACAGAAAGGAATTGAATATTCCAGTTTCCTACGAAGGTAAAAAATTATACCTGCAATTTGAAGCTGCTAACAAAGAAGCAGAAGTTTTTGTAAATGGTAAGTCTGTACATACCCATATTGGTGGGTATTCCGCCTTTATAGTTGATATTACAGACTATGTAAACTATGGACAAAAAAATATTGTCTCTGTAAGAGTAAACAATGAAGTTAAAGATTCGGCACCATTACAAGGTGACTTTACTTTCTGGGGTGGAATCTACAGAAGTGTAAATCTATTAGTTACAGATAAAACTCATATTGATGTAGAAGATTATGGTTCAAGTGGTGTATATGTTAGCATTCCAAATAATCAATCCATTGAGAAAAACGCAGAAGCCACAGTTACAGTACCAGTGGAAATTAGCCGCGATGACCTTGAGAGTAAATCTAACTCTATTGAAGTAAGAGCCCTAATAAAAGATGCAGAGGGTAAAATCAGATCAAGAACAGAATTAAAGGCTGATGAGAAAAAGTTGAAGTCTGCAGATGTTTTAGGAGATCAAGCTGTATTTACTGGGACAATGAAAGTTAGTAATCCACATCTTTGGAATGGTACAAAGGATCCTTATCAATATACAGTTGAAGTTGCGGTAACAAGAAAAGGAGAGGTAATTGACCAGGTAAATGAAAAAGTAGGATTCCGTTATTACTCAATGGATCCTAATAAAGGGTTTTTCCTGAATGGTAAAAGTTATCCGCTCCATGGTGTTGACCTTCACCAGGATAGAGATGGTTACGGTAATGCTGTACCAGATTCAGTCAGAGCAGAGGATTTTGAACTTATTAAGGAAATTGGAGCAAATACATTGAGATTAGCTCACTATCAACACTCTCAGTATGATTATAATAAAGCTGATGAAATGGGGTTAGTGGTTTGGGCTGAGATTCCTTTGGTAAACACAATGACACTATCAGAAGAATTTTCAAACAATGCCGAAAAACAATTAACGGAGATGATTAAACAAAACTATAATCATACGTCCATTGTAACCTGGGGTCTTCAAAATGAATTTGGTGGCAACGGCTTTTATACTAGCAGGAACGCTAGTGAAAGTCTTGAAGAGCAGTATGCTGCGGCAACGAAATTGATTGAGCGTTTGGCTACAAAGGCAAAAGAATTAGATCCTAACAGACTGACTACTCACGCTATCCAGGGGAATAATTCCCGTGATCCTGAAGGCTATAAGGAAGTATTGGATAGACATTTGGCTTGGAATGAAAGTGGAAGCATAGATGTTGCCTCTTTTAATACCTATTTTGGTTGGTATTATAATAAAGCTGGAGATTTAGCTAACTATCTTGACACATTACATGAAAAGCATCCGAATGTTCCACTTGGTATTTCAGAGTATGGTGGCGGAGCAAACCCTTATCAGCATGACGTAATTGATGAAGACTTTATCAATAACTGGAATAGCGCATCTTCTCGTGGTCCATGGCAGCCAGAAGAATTTCAAAATTATCTTCATGAAAGTGCATGGAGTATCATTAGTGAACGTCCTTGGTTATGGGCAACTCATGTCTGGAATATGTTTGACTTTGGCGTTGCTGGTAAAAATGAAGCCTCAACTCCAGGTATTAATACCAAGGGGCTCGTATCATATGACCGACAAGTTAAGAAGGATGCATTCTATTTCTATAAAGCACAATGGAATAAAGACGACAAGTTTGTTTATATCACAAGTAGAAGATATACCGATAGAAAAGAAAGTATTACACCGGTAAAGGTTTATTCCAACTTGAAGGAAGTTACTTTAACTGTAAATGGAAAGGATTATGGTAAGGGAAGATTGCAGCAGACAGGTGTATTTGTTTGGGATGGTGTAGAACTAAATGATAGTGGCAATGTAGTAATTGCATCAGCTAAAAAAGCAGATGGAACTAATGTCGCAGATTCTGTTACTACTTGGAAGGTTGTTAAATAATCTTCTAGGAACTATTTAGCGTAAAAGCTGGTATGATGAATATTATCATGCCAGCTTTTACTTTAATTAGGCTTCATAAAAAGAACATGAAGATGCAAACTGTGCAGCGATTGAATAGAAGTAAAATTTAATTGAAAACCGCTATACCACAATACGTTAAGGAGATATATATGAATTATCCATACGAAAGCTTAGTGATTGATGAAGTGGTACCGGTATTTATGTTAATGAATAGTGTAAAATATGTGGCTATGCATTGGCACGACCGGATTGAATTTTTATTAGCAGAGAGCACCTTTAAACCGCTGGAAACACAGCTTGGCTACATGCGTAAATTGAGAAGTCTACTAAACTATATCGAGGACAATTTCGATGAAAAATGATGATAACAACAAAATGATGGATTTTCTAGCCGGATTGGTGATTTTTTGCTTTGGTGCGGTCTTTGGTATTTCTTTTGAATAGCTCAATGGATGGTAGCATTTATGTAGGAGGGATTTAGAGGAATGATAGACCAGGGTTAGGTATTGATATTGATGAGGAAAAGGCTAAGCAATATCCTTGTCACAATGAATTACCTCAATGGACTTTGGCTAGATGGCACTATACAAGCTTTTTTTAATTAAAATAAAATGAAATTTTATATATCCTAAGTACCGGTATAGTAAAACAAAAACGTAGAGTATACTCCCATATATTGAAAAAGAAAGAATACTAAAAAGTATTCTTCCTTTTTTGTAATATAATCATGTTATTTTGCTATTTTCCAGTCATTTTACATTCGATTTGATAATTACCGCCTGCTACACCCGTTAAGTAAACGTATTTACCATCGGAATTTGCCTGTTGAACAATACCTGAGGCATCGTGGAATTTCCCGTTATTCCATACTAGTTTTCCGTTAATATGAATTACGGAATTTTCATTTGATACCGGAACAGCGATGGTTCCCGAAGTTTTTTCAGGAGACTTAACATTCATGACGAATTTGCGAGAAGTTGATTAATGGGCTAGAATTAAATGCACGCTTAAAAACAGGGGATACGAACAACGCATTTACACTAATAAACAACATGTGGGGACAAATGGTTGACACTAACAATCCATATTATACGGGAACGTTTTGGGAAAAAGTGAATCCTGACGGGACGCTACCATCTAGTGAAACCAGTCTAGCCCATGGCTGAGCAAGTGCACCGACCTCTGCACTATCAGAATACGTCCTTGGAGTGCGACCTGTTGACCCTGGTTACAAAACTTGGATTGTTCAACCCCAAACTGGTAATCTAGACTGGGCAGAGGGTGAAGTACCTACGCAATATGGAGCTATCTCAGTGAAGTGGGGGCAGTAACCGGCTGAGTATGATGGGAGCCTAAAACCTACACCTGCTGTTGTGGCTAATAATCCATTATCGGGGTTGCTGATTAATTGAGCTAGTGATTGCTTGACGTACTCTTGACCATTGCTACCAATTGAATTATATAACGTTGGGTCTTCTACTACCATGTCACCCGACCAAATTAGGCGGTCACGCTTTGCCCCGTCAACTAATAAGGGGTGATTATTATTTACACCATAAGGTACTGTGAAGTCCTTAAAAAGCTGCTTGAATGTGACTTCGGCTCTGTTATTATCGTTATTTTGCGTCCCAATCGGTACCATATCTAACTGTACAGTGTATGCTCCTGAATACCATGTTTTGTTCAGTTGATCTGAACTGGAAAGAAACCATCCTTTATAATCCTCCGGCAATGCTCGATACGCATTGAACTGAATACCAACAGTGTCTAAAGATACCGTACCCGGAGATGTTAAAGTAAGCAACATGAAACCTTCTCCACCTTGCAAGGATGTCTTAATAGTACCTGGTCCCTTAGGTGTAACATCCGCGTACCGCTTACCAGATAGCCCTCCATCATCTCCAGTTGTATTCATGTATTTATTTGTTTCGCTAAATGCCATTCGCAATGTCGGGCTTCCCGATACTGAGGTTACATTGAAGTATGGTATACCCCCAATGTTCTTTCCAAAGTCTAATAGAATAGTTGGTGCAGGGGAGCTGCCATCCCATGTAAGCTTTGTAATGCCATTGTCTTTATTAATTAAAGCATCTGCACTTTGAACGTTTCCGGAAACATTCACTACTTTAACAGGATGAGCATCGTCGCTTTTGGGAGCTAAAACATATTGTTGCCAGTTTGGATTTTCAGGCCAAGGGGTACTTTCGGCATGCGCGGACTGTCCACCGAATCCTGTCCCAAGACCGGAAATTAACATCGCTGCTGTTGGGGGGATCAAGGCAACTTTGCTAAGCTTTTTAAAAGAAAAACCCTTTTTTTGTTTATTCAAGTTTCTTCTCTCCTTTAGCTGAAAATTATTGAAGCTAAGCATTAGTAATTTAGCGTAATTGCTAGATACCTTCCTCCTGTACTTGTTTTTTAATTATTATTTCGCATGGTGTCTATTTGGAAGCGTATACATATAGGTTAGTTTATCTAACCTCATACTAAAAGGAGATAAGTTTTGGTTTGGGGGGTCATTCCTTGGTTGTTTTCAGAATATTAAAGGTAAAAAAAGCTTGCAGATGAGTTTATCTGCAAGCTTTTTTTAATGAAAAATGGTAAAACATCAATCTTAGATAGAACGCTGAAGAAATTAAACTTGATTATCATTTGTTTTTGTGTGAACTACGATACTCACTAGGAGTAACGCAATAAAGCAAATGAAACTTCTTATAAAAATAAGTTAAATTATTATAGCCAATTTCTCTAGAGATATCGTCAATACTTTTATCGGTCAAACGTAATAACATGGATGCATGTTTGAATTTCTGTTCTTGAACAATTGTCGAAAAAGATTTCCCTGTCACCTTTTTAATAAATCTACCTAAATGGGCTGAGGAAAATTTAAAATGTGCAGCTGTTTGTTCGAGTGTAACATCTATATAATTCTTCTCAATATTCGCTAACAGCTCCGATATGGGTATACTGGTATCTTTTATGCCTTTCTTCAAGTAAATCTCATAGTTCTGACTTTCCAAAAGCCTACTAAATAATATGACGATATAAGCCTTGATGATTTCGGGATTCGTGCTTTTATTACTATCAAACGCTTCACATAAGATATTTTGAATGGTTTGTTTTATTTGCCAATTTTTAGCGGTGCGAAATAATAGGAAATTTTTTTCCCTCGCTTGATTGGTTATAATAGAAGCAATTGTATTTCCGAGCACATTATCCCCCAAAATCCGATAAATGAATTGGCTGTCAAAAAACTCCTCTTTTGCCAAGAAGTTTATCAAGATATCCTCTTTTCCTACTTTATTAATAGAATGTTCCACATTTTTGTTAAGGATTAGAATGGCTCCTTCACTTAATTTAAATTCTTCACCCTGAATTTCCTGAGGGGGTGCTTAAGCCCAAATATGAAGGTACTTATTCCCGGAGTCGGCAGTGGGGTAGCAACGTTTTTATTACAATTTCCAAAAGCAGTAGGAGCGACCGTTTATGTTACCTCCCGCTCTAAGGATAAGTGTAAAAAAGCCCTTGAACTTGGTGCAGACAAAGCCATTGAGAGTAATGAAGATTGGGATAAAGCACTAGGTGGAGAAAAAATGGACCTGGTTATTGACAGTGTTGGAGCTGCTACATTTAACAAGTCGCTCGATCAGTTACGCCTAGGAGGGACTATGGTTACATTTGGAGTTTCCTCAGGAAAAGAAGTTCAAATCAACATCCAAGATTTCTTTCACAAGCAATTAAATCTTTTAGGGACAAGGATGGGAAGCGCAGGAGAATATAAAGAGATGCTTCATTTTATTCAGACGCATAAAATAAAACATGTTTTAGATAAAAATTATTCAATTACTCATTTTGGTCAAGCTTTCAATCGTATGAAATCTGTTGATCAATTTGGTAAGATTGGCTTCTTAATTGGTTAAGATAGCTAGTAAAATAATTATTGTTGATTAACAAATGTACTCAACTGGTAACGACATCACAATAAATGAAATAAGCCGGTTCTTCCCTTATTAGGGAAATTTGCTTTCTCTTTACCCAATATGTCACACAAGTTTTGCAAAAATCTTGGAACTACCCCATGTTCAAATTGAGTTTCGTCATACTAGAGCAAGGAAAAATGATTTTTAATTTAACTTTTTACTAGTATATGGGAATTATCATTTAAGATGCAGTATCTTTACTCTAGTAGGAAACACTGTATCAGAATTAAATTTAACGCACCTAATGGTGTACTATTATTGGAAATATCCCCAGGCGGCATTGCTGATTAAGTTCCCGCGAAAAACGTGGTACGCCTTCATGATAACGTTCCATGTGAGGAAGCATTACGTTTTCATTATACTGGAAAAGCTTATGAAATACTTAAAAATGGAGGGGGATGACCTGGTATGACCATTTTAACAATTGTTCCAATGGGGTTTTAGGAACTGAAAGAGTGCTTTTATCTCTTGTAATGGGTGCATTGTTTCAATAGAAGGTAATTTTGGACCTATCTTTGGAGCTGTTAATTTTTATTAAAAGAAGACAATGAGATGACAATAATATTGTATTGAAATAGTTGGATATATATAAACTGAATCTTCCTTATGGAGTCCCGGTTGGCGAACAATATCCTGAGTCAGCGGGTAGTGAGTTTGCTTTTTTGCAAAAATAAAAGAGTATATACCCTCATTGGTCAAGTAATGTTATTGAGAGGACTATGGAACAGATGGGCAAACCTTTAGCGAAAATCGAGGTCACTGTCAGTGGAGCAAATCCCTCCATCTTTTGGGGCTCCCAATAACCTAAGAGTATGAGAAGACCTAAATCATCATAGAGAAAGCAAGAAAAATGGAGTAAGAATTTTCCTTCAGTTAGTCAAGTTGTTCTTGAATAAAACATTGCGACGAGCCGTACCTGTTTTCAGTGGCCTTGTCCAACCAAACTCTGTACTAAAAGAGTGGATTTTTCCGAAATTATACGGAATTTGGATGTTTATCGCTGAAGAAATTAATTTTACAAATCGTTGCGGAAAGGAATAATAAAAAGTGTTCCTATTGCAACTGGTGGATTTGTCGGGAAAAATAGAAAAATAAAGAAAAACTATGCATGAGTTAGCAGAAAAATATGAATTAAGAGATCCAATTGTATTAAGATGTAGTCAACAATTGGATGAATCTATTATGTCCTACCAACCATTATTAAAGTTGATTCCGAAATATTTCGACCATTGATGAGCTAATCAGTTAAATAAACTACACGAATTGAATGTGATTTATCTGAGATAAAGGTTCCTTATCGGAAAATATAGAATTTAGTGAAAGATACTAAAAGCAGGGAATTGTATTTAAAAGGGTAAAGTGCCGACCGTTATATGTTTGGAGAATGGAACGAGTCCTTGGCGTCAGATCCTGGGATGGTTTTATTACAGGCATAGTGTTATTAAAAACCCCATCATCTTGCTATCTTTGGTTTAGGAAAGCAAGGCAAGATGATGGGATTCTTGATACTTTAAAACCAAGTGAAGTCGATCCAGAACTCCAAAAATTATTAGGGGGGAAGAAATTTCCCCTTTTGTATGACAGGCAGTCGATTGCTGATGCCAATCATCACTCTTCTTTTCTTTATCTGATAAAGACGTCACTTTGGCGAAACGAATAGATGAGGATAATAGAATTGAATCCCAGAGAGTACAAGTCCATCCACGAGTTATCATGAACGAAACTAGCTCCTACTCGTAAATACGTAGGGGGATCCGGACCATCAAAGGTTATCAATTTCAGTAGGTCAACCTCTTGGGAGAAAAGGGTTTAGATTGAAACATTAAGATTCAAAATATTTTTTATTTTTTAAAAATTAAATTGACAAATCGAATAAACTGGTTTTATATTATAAATAATTAAATAATAATATGCGATGATTGGAAATAGTAAAAGGATTTAAAAGCTATTCAGAGAGCCGATGGTTGGTGAGAATCGGTAGTAATTGCCTTTGAACTCATCCAAGAGCTACTCCCTGAACATTAAAAGTAGGGGATGTCGGTTTTCTACCGTTATGAGGATAGGTGGTAATAACTGCCGAAAACGAGTGGGTTAATTATGTAATGATTAATCAATTAGAGTGGTACCGCGAGCAATGCCTCGTCTCTATTTTCTATAGAGACGGGGCTTTTTTTATTCATTAATAAAAAAAGGAGTGTTTCTGAAAATGACTAGAAAAATTTGGATGTTTGACACAACTTTAAGAGATGGCGAGCAAGTTCCAGGGGCTAAGCTGAATCTGTATGAAAAACTAGAAGTTGCACAGCAATTAAAGAAGCTGAAAGTTGATATAATCGAAGCTGGTTTTCCATCGTCTTCAGTTGGTGATTTTAATTCGGTGAAAGAAATAGCAATGAAAGTAGGAAATACAGACGATATTATCATCACTGCGTTAGCAAGGGCAGTAGAGGGAGATATCGATGCAGTTTATAATAGTATAAAATATGCTAAGAATCCGTTAATCCATATAGTTTTAGGCTCTTCAGACATTCATGTGGATAAGAAATTTGGAAAATCGAAAAGTCAAATTTTAGATATCGGTGTTGATGCCGTAAAGTATGCAAAAAGATTTTTACCAGATGTACAGTATTCATTAGAGGATGCGACTCGCTCCGATTTTGAATATTTATGGGCAACGATTGAAGCTGTTGTAAAGGCAGGGGCTACCATTATTAATGTGCCCGATACAGTTGGATATGCCGAGCCGGATGAGTATGGAGAATTAATCTTTAAAATAAATGATCGCTTGAAAAATTTGAATGATAAAGTGCTTTTAAGTGTCCATTGTCATAACGATCTTGGTATGGCAACTGCTAATACGTTAGCTGCAATTAAAAATGGTGCTGATAAAGTTGAATGTACGATTAATGGCATTGGTGAGCGTGCAGGTAATGCTG
This sequence comes from Bacillus sp. URHA0034, assembly GCF_056280405.1. Taxonomy (NCBI): domain Bacteria; kingdom Bacillati; phylum Bacillota; class Bacilli; order Caryophanales; family Bacillaceae; genus Bacillus; species Bacillus sp. URHA0034. The sequence goes on from NZ_JBWCDK010000001.1 coordinate 327,386, forward strand.
CACTTGAAGAGGTTGTAATGGCAATTAAAACGCGCTCATCAGTCTATAATGCATTCACAAATATTAATACAAAAGAAATCATAAAAACGTCTAGGTTGGTAAGTAGTTTAATGGGTCTTGATGTACAAGTTAACAAAGCCATTACAGGAGATAATGCCTTTGCTCATTCTTCAGGTATACACCAAGACGGTTTATTAAAAGCAAGAGATGTTTACGAAATTATGAGCCCGACTGAAGTTGGTTTAGATGATATGGAACTTGTTTTAACCGCTCGTTCTGGTCGTCATGCGGTGAAAAATACGCTTGAAAAATTAGGTTTTAATGAGATGACCAACAAACAATTTGAAGAGATATTTGAAGCTTTCCTTGAATTGGCAGATGTGAAAAAAGAAATATATAATCATGATTTATATATCATCGTTGAGAACTATTATGCAAAAAATGATATTAATAGTAATATGAAACACTATAGTGATAATTTTTATGAACTAATGGATTTGCAAGTGATTAGTAATACGAGTTTCCCATCTGCAATTGTGAAAATTAAAAAGGGTGACCAAATATTAAAAAGCAGTGCAGTTGGTTCTGGACCGATTGATGCTTTATATTCAGCTATTACCGAAATTAGTGATTTAGATATTAAATTGACTGAATACAAAATTAGCAGTGTATCAAGAGGTAAGGAAGCATTTGGGAAAGTTGGGATTCAAGTGGAATTTAGAGGAGAAAAATTTGTTGCCAAAGCAACAGATACGGATATCTTGAAAGCAAGTGCAATTGCATTTGTCAGTGCTTTAAACAGTATTGTGGTTGATACTTTACTACCGGTTAAATAGATAATACCTTCCCTTTTACTCACTATAAGGCGCAAGAATTGAACAAAAATGGACTGTTTTAACAGTCCATTTTTTTGGTCTTTAATGAGCTCTAGAGGCAGGAATCCTCCATAGTGCCTGCTAAGCGGAATAACACTTGGTATTAGGGGGCTAGATTTTATTATTCGATATATAAAAGTAATAAACTAAATTTTATGAAGAACTAATTACACTAATGCCTAAACGATTGAAGAGGGTACTTCCAAATTTAGGAGGGATTGGATGAAAGATAATCCATTTTGGGAGTATATTCAACTTGAAGTGTTATCCTCAAGCGATGGTACTGCTAATGTTAAATGCAATGTTTTTGAAAGCATTCTGAATTCTTCGGGTTCTGTACATGGAGGAGTACTTGCAACACGCATTGATACTTCAATTGGGAATGCTATTCTGCCTACACTAGATTCTAATCAAAGAACAGTAACAGTCGATTTAAATATAAAATACATAAAGCCAGCCAGGAGTAATGCATTGTTAGCCAAGGCTTCCTTATCACACAAGGGAGGAAAATTGGCTTTCGGTACGTCCGAAATTTTCGATGATCATAATAATTTAGTTGCAATTGGATCTGCTACTTTTATGATTTTGAACAATAAAGAGTAGGAATAAGAATAAAGTACACAATGTTATTTAAATTTATAATATCAAATAATTTATCCAATTCTCTCTGATTTCCTTTTTGGCAACTGGTTCTTTATGAATTTCCATTGTTTATTCGTGAAGAACGAGTTTATTTCTTTTCGCAGCTTGTTTTTCACATAACCATAAAATGCAAAAAAAGCTATAATCCAGAGGAATGGAGAGGATTGCCCCACAAAACGCGGGACACTAACTTTCATATGGGTTTTTTGCTTCTTTCTAAAATTAGATTCTGATCATGGGCGACAATCTTCTAAAGTTTCCTCTATCCCCACTTTTCTTTTGTTTAAATGCCTCAAATCCTTGTATATATTTACTACCCCATTAAAAAGGTGGTTCATATTAGAGAATATGTCCATTATCCATTTAATTTCTGCTAGTAATATCAAAACCTACCATTGTCCAAAACCTACAAAATTAAAAAACGTACATTTATATAGGACAAATTATGTTGTATTGCATGCAGTTTTACATTATAACAGGATAATTACATCAAATCTATTATATATTTAGTCATAAAAAAACAAGCATACGAGTGATTTCTTTTGGTTTTGGCATGAAATTTGCATTTATTAAGTTAGCAATCTATTCATTTTATTTGGGGTGGAGGTTTGTTTAGATTGGTGAATAATGGTAGCGTCCTCAAAAAGGTATTGTCAAACTGTACCTGTATCCCTCATCGATTATGGAAATAACTCCTTTTAGTTTCATAAATACTCTGGATAATGCGACGTTACATCGTAAAATGAAAAATCGCATTAAAATCAATAAATTCCGACATTGGAGAATCAAGAATCTATTCGATATTTAGATTGGCATGCATTTTGCATTATTAATTAATAGGAAAACTAGTAGCTCCCATCATGGGATACGAAACATAGTTTTTTATAAACATTACCTTCTTGGTAGGAGAGGGATATAAAAAAGTAAGAATTACATCATAGATTCTTGAAATTCCGTGAAAGTAGACTCAGCGTTCATGCTGAATTACAAGCAAGAAATATGATATTTGGAAAAAAAACTGAGGAGTGATCGAAGTGGAACCTGTGAAATCATTTCGTTACAATGCCCCGGCAACCCGGATTCATGCTGGTCCCGGGTCTGTGAGTCAAATAGGAAAGGAAGCGGAGCGTCTCGGTTCAAAGCGGGCATTCATTGTCTGTGGCCAAAGTGTAGCCCGTGAGACCCAGCTGATCGACGCAATTCGTCAGTCACTGGATAATCGCTATGCTGGAACCTTCAGTGGTGTCCGGAAGGAATCGCCACTTCCGGCTGTGGAGGCTTGCGTCGCGGCTGCCCGGGAGGCGGGCGCTGATCTGCTGATCGCAGTAGGAGGTGGCAGCGCCGTTGTTACAACACGGGCCGCTGTGATTCTTCTCGGTGAGGACGGAACGGCTCATGACCTGTGTACTCAATATCCGCCAGGTAAACCGCCTGTCAGTCCGCGGCTCATGCGGCCGAAAATACCAAACATTACAGTGCTTACAACACCTACCACTGCAGCCTTTATGGCCGGCGGAGCGGTACGCGATCCTGTGCAGCGCCGGCGTCTTGAACTGTTTGACCCGAAGAGCAGGCCTGTGGCTATAATCCTTGACCCTGCGGCACTTGGCACGGCACCTACGTCACTCTACATAAACACAGTTGTGACCACGTTGGTCACAACTGTGGAGGGTTTGCTGTGCCCCGACGTGAATGGCTTCAGTTGTGGGGATTTGGCCGAGGCCCTGACCCTTTCTTTGGAGTATCTGCCCGAGCTGGTCCGACGGCAGGACGACCCATCCGTCCGTATCCAGCTGGCGATTGCCTCTCTACTTCGATCGCGCGCTGTTGGTGCCATGCCTACCGGTGGCGGCCACGGCATCATTACCGGGCTCTTCCATGCCTTACAGGCCCGCTATGACCACTTCCCACAAGGCCACGCGGCCAGCGCGGTACTTGGGCCAGGCATGCATTTTACGGGAGCAATTTCCGCCCCGGGCCACCGACACCTGAAAGCAGCCCTTGGCATAAGACAGGACGGTGCCGAGGGAATTGCCTTGGCTGCAACTGCCATAACTGACCTCCTTCGGGACCTGGGTTTACCAGTACGTCTGCGCGACCTTCAGATTCCCCAATCGGGTCTTGAGGATGTAGCACATGACGCCATGGAGGAATTTTATGTCCGTACCAACCCCCGGCCGGTCAGCACTCAAGAGGCGCTTGCACTGCTTCAGGAAGCATGGTAGCCCGACCGGGTAGTCACTGTTGCCGCTGGACGCTCTGAAGGAGAAGGTGATGTAGCTGACGCAAAACACTCACAAGATGGGGTAATTGTCCGCCTGAGAATGGGCGGAACCGTCGCAGGGGAGACGGCAGATACTATTATTGAGAAGGTATATGTGATAGAGGATGCCCCGGAAGGGCAGCTATAGTTTAAGAGAAGCCGTCTACCTAATTGTAAAGAGGACTATGAACAGATTCTCAACTAAGGTTAATAATTAAAGATGTCTCAATGATAGATTGATAACGAAGGGAGAAATAAATGATGTTGGATGTTAAAGACGTGAAAGACGTGAAAGACTATGGTTTTACAGAAGAACAGTTAATGTTACGCGATACCGTACGCAAATTTGTAAAAGAGCATGTGCCGCATGAATATGCCCGTAAATGTGATCAAGAAAAAATAGTGCCTTGGGAAGCCTTTCATAAAGTGGCAGATATGGGTTGGCTAGGCGTCTTAATCCCCGAGAAATACGGTGGAGCAGAATTAGGATTTGTAGAGCTAGGAATAATACTGGAAGAACTAGCCTACGGTCACCTTGAGTTAGCAACTATGGTTTACAGAGCATCTGTTCATGGGGCTGAATCTTTATTAACTTACGGTTCAGAAGAACAGAAAGCAAAATATCTTCCATTAATAGCGAAGGGAGAATTCAGATCATCCTTAAGCTTATCCGAGCCGAATTCCGGTTCCGATGCCGCTTCCATCCAAGTGAGAGCGGTACGCGATGGTGAATATTATATCATCAACGGGCAGAAGATTTTTAATTCCCAAGTAAACATCGCAACCAGAACGGTATTGGCTGCACGAACAGACACAACGGTACCCAAACATAAAGGAATCTCCTTGTTTTTTGTAGATCCAACTACACCAGGTATTGAAATTGAACGTATGGATACTATGGTATCCCAGTCGCTTGGAACCTATCAAGTATTTTATAACGATGTTCGCGTTCACAAGGATGATATGCTAGGTGAATTAAACAACGGATGGAAGCATCTGATGACCAATTTGACGAAGGAACGGTTTTCGATTGCCGCCATGACAACAGGTGCCGCGCGAAACGCGGTAGATACCGCGCTTACATATGCCAAGCAGCGGTTACAATTCGGACAACAAATCAGTAAATTTCAAGTCATTCAGCATAAGTTGGTTGACATGCAAATGGAAGCACATTTATCTCGTCTTATTACCTATGATTTAGCCAAACGGATAGATGCAAAGATTCCAAGTAGAACGGAAGCTTCTTTCGCTAAGATCTATGTAACAGAAGCTTATAATCGAATTGCCAATCAGGGTATGCAAGTATTGGGTGGGTATTCGGTAACACCTGATTTCCCGATGGAAAGACATTATAGAGAGTCTGTTCTCCAGCGTATCGGTGGTGGAACGAGTGAGATACTTCGAAACTCCGTAGCTAAGGATTTAGGATTATAGTCCAGATGCTACAGAAATGCATTTGAGCATCATTGTCCTTTGTACAAAATCGGAGATTTGGTACGTCAGATGCAGAACATTTAGCCAAGATGGAAACATTGAATTGGGCAAGACATTTCATATCACTTTGCGTGATCCTAAATTAATGTCAATGGTGGTATTACTTCGTAGGAATCGCTTTACGGGCATTCCCAACCTCAATGTAATTGTGAGCGAATAATAAGGATCCTGAAGCGTTGATCTTTAACATCCCGAATTACGGTATCCTCGGCGGTCTGTTTGAAGTAATTCCGCTGTTGTCTGATAAATACAAAGCTATTTTAAAAGGTACTGAACTTTAAACGACTGCTACTAGTTCATACAAAGGAGTGCTAATTATATGAAGATAATAAAATCAAGTGAAATGAAGTTGGGAAGCTCGAATGCGGAATTATTTACCGCCGAAGTATTGCGCGGAACATTGGTGGCTCCTGATGAAAGCAAGGACTTTCACATAGGTTGCGTCAATTTCCCTAAGGGAGTTCGAAACAAATTTCACACTCATAACAGTGACCAGATCCTCATCATTACGGCGGGGGAGGGGATTGTTGCAACAGATGATGAGGAATGGGCAGTTGCTGCAGGCGATGTTATCTGTATTCCAGCGGGGTTAAAGCATTGGCATGGCGCCAATGCGGAATCGGATTTTTCTCATATCGCTATTGTTAGATCGGGAGCTACAACGGTCCAACTTGAGGACTGAGTTAGGTTAAGGGAGAAAATGAGATGAAAAGTGAAGCAATTGGTTTTATCGGTCTTGGTACGATGGGGTTACCAATGTGTTATAACTTATCCAAAAACGGTTATACCCTTGTTTTGCCTACTTATCGAAAAGAAATTGATGCAAACAGCGGTTTCTCCCCACTTGCACCTGATTTCCAAATGAAGTTAGCGGTTTTTAATGAAATGTTGGAAGCTGGGGCAAAGAGCGCTTCTTCTTTAGCAGAAGTGGTTGAAAAAAGCGATGTCATTATCATAAGCATGCCGACTTCCAAACAGGTAAAGGAGTTGATGTTAGCACCCGAAGGGATTTTAAACAAAGCTAGGAAGGGCACTATTGTAATCGATATGACTTCGGCCGATCCTGGAAGCACAAGGGAATTGGCACAAATGCTGGATGATAAAGGGATTGAAATGCTTGATGCCCCAGTAAGCGGTGGAGCGGTGGGCGCAATCAACCAAACCTTAGCAATCATGGTCGGCGGCAAAGAAGACATATTTGAAAGATGCCGACCTATTTTAGAAACGATTGGGAAAAAGATCATTCATGTCGGTCCGAATGGGGCTGGGCATACACTTAAAGTGGCAAATAACTTTTTGTCTGCTGCCTGTTTAGTTGCCACTTCAGAGGCAATCATGGTGACAACAAAGGCGGGCATATCCCCTCAAAAAGCTATGGAAGTCATTAGTGCCAGCGGGGGGAGAAATGATGCAACAATGAACAAGTTTCCTAATTATGTATTTCCAGATAAAAAGTTTAATTTCTCCGTCAACTTAATGGGCAAAGATATCGGTTTATTTAACCAAGTTGCTAAAGAACTAAAGGTACCTTCTTTTGTTTCAAATTCTGTCTACCAGATCTTTGGCATTCCGATGGCTAAAGGCGAAGGAGATGAAGATATGTTAAATGTGATTAAAATGTTTGAGGAATGGTGTGGAGTTCAAGTAAGGGAAACTGAGCAAGCTAAACCATTTACTGATTAGCAATAAATTAACTAGAAAAAATTTTAAGATAAGTAGGTTCTATTTGGTATGACCAAAAATCTGACCTTCTGAATTAAATAGTGACATAGGGAGGTATTCTAGTAGCTTACTAATAATTACCAAAGTCAACCACCTTCTGTCATGGATTCAGGATTTAGTCTCACAAAATAAAATAGAAGCATCATCATCCCGGAATTGTTCAATACGGTGGATAACAATTACAAAGCAAATATCACTTCATCTTGTAGGAAGTATCCTGATATCTATTATGCAAGCGCTACCACTTCGCTAGACAAGGCCAAAATTATAAAGCAATGAGACAAAAGGGAATTCAGGTACCGATTTCGACTATTTGCTGTATTGTTAATTCTGGTTACCAAGCTCTATTAACCTCTCAAGAAGCTGAAGGGTTATACGGTCAGGTTGTCATCTATGTAAAAAAAGATGATCGATTTGGGTTTATAAAGATTGTTTATTATTATACTAGACAGAAAGTGATGATGAACAAATGAAACGGAATTTAAATTATTTAATGAATCCGACAAGCATTGCCATTATAGGCGTTTCAGGCGATGCCAGAAAAGTCGGGCAAACCGGCGCAACAGGACTAATGAACAACTTAATTAAGTTTGGATACAAGGGGGAAATCTATCCTGTCAATCCGAAGTACGATTCTATCATGGGATATAGAGCATACCCCGACATTCAATCCTTGCCTGATTATATCGATACATTAATAATCGGAGTAAAGAGAGAGTTAGTAATTCCTATTATAGAGGAAAGTATACAAAAAGGAATTAAATCAGCAGTAGTGATTTCATCTGGTTTTGCTGAAGTAAACTCTCAAGAAGGAAAACAGCTACAAGAAGAATTACAGGAAATTTGTACTAACCATGATTTTAGAATTTGTGGACCCAACTGTACGGGGATTGTCAATGTACATCAGCAAGCAGTACTTAGTACATCGGGAGGTCTGTGGGAAGATCACTTGCCGAAAGGAAAAATTGGCTTTATCTCGCAAAGCGGGGCATTGTTAAGTTCCTTTTTGGGAAGAGCTGAAAAACATGGAGCAGGCTTTAGCTATGTAATTTCAGCAGGTAATGAAGCGGATGTGGAAATAGCCGATTATATCAAATTCTTGGCGAATGATGTAAATACGGAAGTGGTTGCGGCTTTTATCGAAGGAATCAGGGATGGTAAAGCGTTTGTCGAAGCTGCTGAAGTATGTAGAGAAGCAGGAAAAGAGCTGGTAGTTTTTAAAGTTGGAAAATCAGAAAGAGCGGCGAAGTCAGCTCAAGCTCATACAGGATCGCTTACAGGCTCGGATCAAGTACATGATGCTTTGTTTAAACAGCAGGGAATCATTCGCGTTAACACCATGGATGAACTGTTGCTCGTATCTGAAACGCTGGCCAAATGGAAAGGTAAAAAAGTGGGAAATCGTTTAGGAATTGCATCCATCTCGGGAGGTGCCGGAAGTGTCATAGCGGATATTGCAGATGAACTTGATTTGAAAATACCGGATCTTTCAATAGAAACCATTGAGATTTTAAAACAATTCCTTCCGCCATTTGCCAGCTTTGCCAACCCTGTTGATGGTACAGGGGAAATTTCAAAAAATCCGAAGCTTTTAGTTAACATTGCAAAGGCGCTTGAAAATGACGAAAATGTTGATATGATCATGTTTTGTTTGACTACGATTCCTCCGTCTTATAGTCAAACAATCACAAATAGTTTGATTAAAGCCCAACATGAGTTTGTTAAACCTGTATTCATTTGCTGGTTCACTGGAGAGGTAAACGAACCGGATTATAAACGATTATTGAAAACAAATTACCCGTGCTTCCAAAGCATTGAAGAGATGATTTCGGTAATCTCTCTCATTCACAAGAAACCTCATTATTCCGAGAAGGTTAATATCGATCGTAAGTTTTCCGAGAACTTACTGCTTAAAGAATATGAAAATCGTTTGTACCAAGGCCATGCTCTTTCAGAACATGAAAGCAAATCGATTATCCAGCAATTTGAAGTGCCTGTTACAAAGAGCGAATTGGTATCCAGTATCGAACATGCTAGAAGAGCCGCCGAAACGATCGGTTATCCTGTTGCGTTAAAAATAGATTCTCCCGATATTTTGCATAAGACAGAATTTGGTTGTGTGGTCTTAAATATCTCTAACGAGGAAGAGTTGGAGAAAGGATTTAACTATGTAATCAATAATGCCAAAAAAGCGGAAGGGGCCCGCATCAATGGAGTCATGGTTCAAGAAATGGTGCGTCCGTCGAAGGAAGTCATAATTGGTGTCAAGAATGATGCCCAATTTGGTCCGGTTGTGATGTTCGGATTAGGCGGAATATTTGTTGAAGTTTTAAAAGATGTCACTTATAGAATGGCGCCTTTCTCCAAGACCGAGGCATTGAAGATGATTCAGGAAATTAAATCATATCCACTTTTAAAAGGTGTGCGCGGGCAAAGCGCCGTGGATATAGATGCCTTGGCGGAGACTTTGCATAAGGTTAGTATTATGGCTGCTTGTTTAAAAAATAAATTCGAAGAAATCGATCTGAATCCAATCATGGTATTTGACCAGGGTCAAGGAGTAAAAGCAGCAGATGCCCTAATTATTGGGAAAAGTAAGAAAGGAAATATGCCCATGGTTACCATAGGATAAATACCAGTGGCATTTCAATTGCATACGGTGATATTGTACTGCCGCGTCCCTTCATATGATGTAAAACGGGTACTCCATGGCCTGTTGCATTAGCGGAAATTTTTTCGGTTGAAAATTTCATCCTTTGGGAAAAAATTTAGAACAGATATTAAAGGAAGATGTTTCCACCAATATCTGTTCTAAGAAAAAGAAATGAGGAGTGATCGAAGTGGAACTTGCTACATCATTTCGTTACATTGCCCCGGCAATCCGGATTCATGCCGGCCCCGGGTCCGTGAGTCAATTAGGAAAGGAAGCTGAGCGCCTTGGATCAAAGCGGGCGTTTATCGTCTGTGGCGAGAGTGTTGCTCGTGAAAACCATCTTCTCGACGCCATTCGTCATTCACTGGGCGTTTATTATGCCGGAACCTTCAGCGGTGTTCAAAAGGAATCACCCCTGCCAGTTGTGGAGGCTTGCGTTACGGCTGCCCGGGAGGCCGACGCCGATCTGCTGATCGCCGTCGGTGATCTCAACGCCGTAATTACAACTCGGGCCGCTGTGATTCTCCTTGGTGAGGACGGAACGGCTCACGACCTGTGCACCCAGTATCCGCCAGGAAAACCGCCTGTGAGTCCGCGGCTCATGCAGCCGAAAATACCCAACATTACAGTGCTTACAACACCTACCTCAGCAGCCATTGCGGCCGGTGGAGGTGTGCGCGATCCTGTGCAGCGCCGGAGGCTCGAACTATTTGACCCCAAGAGCAGGCCTGCTGCCATTATCCTTGACCCGGCGGCACTTGGCATGGAAGATCCGGCACTCTACATGAACAGTGCTGTGATCACGTTGGCCGAAACGGTGGAGGGGTTGCTTTGCCCTGGCGTGAATGGTTTCAGTTGCGGCGATTTGATCGAGGCCTTGGCCCTTTCCCTAGAGTATCTGCCCGAGTTGGTCCGGCTACCGGACGATCCATCCGTCCGTATCCAGCTTGCGGTAGCCTCACTTCTTCGTTCACGCGCTGCAGATGCCTTGCCCAACCGCGGCCTCGGCATCGTAACCGGGCTCTTCCATGCCTTACGGGCCCGCTATGAACATCTCCCACAAGGCCACGTGGCTAGCGCTGTACTTGGGCCAGGCATGCGTTTTATGAGAGAAATCACCGCACCGGGCCATCCACACTTGATCTCCGCCCTTGACGTTAGAAAGGGGGAGGCAGAGGGAATTGCTTTGGCGGCAACGGCTGTAACTGATTTTCTCCGGAATCTGAGTATACCAGTGCATCTGCGCGACCTTCAGATTCCTCAGCGGGATCTGGCGGCGGTTGCACAGAACGCAATGGGGGATTTCTACATCCGCACCAACCCCCGGCCGATCAGCATAGAAGAGGCCCTTGCACTGCTTCAGGAAGCATGGTAGTATCCCGGATCTATTAACATTGAGAGATTAATAGATACACAATAAACGATATAAAAATAGTGAAGAGTATCTGTTGGGAAAAGGTACGAAAGGGGTAAATGCTTTAATAAAGTGGCTCGTCTTGCAAAAGGTGAGCCACTTTTCACTTTCCTTGTTCAAACCACATAAACCTTTAAATCATGCAATGTTACACGATAAAATGCAAAATTGCATTAAATCAATATTTTCAGTCAATGTAGATTCACGTTCTAATAGATATTTAGGTTGGCATGCATTTTGCATTATTAAAAATAAAGAAAGTAGTAGCACTCATCACGGTTACCTTCGAGTTTTTTCCAAACATTAAATTCATAGGTGGTGTAGGGATACAGAAACGTAAGAAATTTACATCATGGATTCAGGGGATTCCAGGAAATTTGATATGATGCTTTCCGCTGTAATATACGCAAGAATGCTTCGAGTAATGCGAGATTGCGCTTAAAACAGTTTGGGCGGCCAAAATCATAGACCGATAACGAAGGGAGCAATAAATGATGTTGGATGTTAAAGACGTGAAAGACGTGAAAGACTATGGTTTTACAGAAGAACAGTTAATGTTACGCGATACCGTACGCAAATTTGTAAAAGAGCATGTGCCGCATGAATATGCCCGTAAATGTGATCAAGAAAAAATAGTGCCTTGGGAAGCCTTTCATAAAGTGGCAGATATGGGTTGGCTAGGCGTCTTAATCCCCGAGAAATACGGTGGAGCAGAATTAGGATTTGTAGAGCTAGGAATAATACTGGAAGAACTAGCCTACGGTCACCTTGAGTTAGCAACTATGGTTTACAGAGCATCTGTTCATGGGGCTGAATCTTTATTAACTTACGGTTCAGAAGAACAGAAAGCAAAATATCTTCCATTAATAGCGAAGGGAGAATTCAGATCATCCTTAAGCTTATCCGAGCCGAATTCCGGTTCCGATGCCGCTTCCATCCAAGTGAGAGCGGTACGCGATGGTGAATATTATATCATCAACGGGCAGAAGATTTTTAATTCCCAAGTAAACATCGCAACCAGAACGGTATTGGCTGCACGAACAGACACAACGGTACCCAAACATAAAGGAATCTCCTTGTTTTTTGTAGATCCAACTACACCAGGTATTGAAATTGAACGTATGGATACTATGGTATCCCAGTCGCTTGGAACCTATCAAGTATTTTATAACGATGTTCGCGTTCACAAGGATGATATGCTAGGTGAATTAAACAACGGATGGAAGCATCTGATGACCAATTTGACGAAGGAACGGTTTTCGATTGCCGCCATGACAACAGGTGCCGCGCGAAACGCGGTAGATACCGCGCTTACATATGCCAAGCAGCGGTTACAATTCGGACAACAAATCAGTAAATTTCAAGTCATTCAGCATAAGTTGGTTGACATGCAAATGGAAGCACATTTATCTCGTCTTATTACCTATGATTTAGCCAAACGGATAGATGCAAAGATTCCAAGTAGAACGGAAGCTTCTTTCGCTAAGATCTATGTAACAGAAGCTTATAATCGAATTGCCAATCAGGGTATGCAAGTATTGGGTGGGTATTCGGTAACACCTGATTTCCCGATGGAAAGACATTATAGAGAGTCTGTTCTCCAGCGTATCGGTGGTGGAACGAGTGAGATACTTCGAAACTCCGTAGCTAAGGATTTAGGATTGTAGTCAAAATAGGAATGATTTGAAAATGCAAATATACGACAAGCTTTTTTGGTAGGCAAAATCATCATGGAGGAATTCATGTTCTCTCCTTAATCTTGTATTTCACCAATGAGGTGGATATATGGAAATCGTTAGGAAAATTCAGGTTAACGATAATGATATAGATTTGTATGGACACATGAATAATAAAAAATATATTTTTTACTTTGAAGATGCCCGTATTGAATGGTTTCAAAAATCAGGATTACCCCGTAAAGAATTGCGTGAACGGAATTTGGGGGTGGCTTTGAAGAAACTGGAAATCCTATTTCTAAAGGAGGCAAAATTAGGTGATTCACTTCTAATTGTTGTATCTCCGATGCGAATGGGAAACACGAGCTTTACGTTAAGGCACGTCATGTATAATCAGCACAATGAACTGCTCTCGGAAGCAGTAACCACGTTGGTTACGTTCGATCTTTTAGAAAGAAAGAGTATTGCAGTTCCGAGGGAATTTGCACGGCATTTTTAATTATACATTGAATATATGAATTATTATTTTAATAATATGAACATTCTAAATGGATAAAAGAAAATAGGAAGATTTTTAATTTGGAACAATTATTGCGCTGAGAGATTAATAGATACAGAAGTAAAGATATAAGAATAGTATGGAGAGAACCTGACCGAATCCACATCCTGCTTGGCAAGGAGATGAACGATGTTTGGAGCTTCGACAACATGGAGGAATTTCTTAAAAACTGTCGGCAGGTTCAATAGTGGTTATTAGTCAAAAGGAGGAATTTCTTAAATGAAAATGTTAATTGGCGAAAAACAAGTTGACGCTTTTGATAAAGCAACAATTGAAGTAATTAATCCTGCTACAGGTGAATTGCTTGATACTGTTCCGGCAGCAACTGCAGAAGATGTAAACACTGCACTTGAAAATTCACTTAAGGGACAAAAAGAATGGGGATCCTATCCACTGCATAAAAGAGAAACGATAATTAGAAAATTCATTGATTTAGTAGATGAACATCTTTATGAATTAGGGGAAATTTTATCAAAAGAAATGGGGAAACCGATTAAGCAAGCTATTAATGAATTTAAATTGATCCGACAAATTTTCAGCGGATTTATGGAAACGGCAAACAATATGTTAGGTATGACAATGCCTATTGGAGTTCATGAAGGGAAAGAAAAAGATATAGAATTCACCATACGCGAACCTCTTGGAACTATTGTTTGTATTGTTCCATTTAACTCACCAGTGTCCCTATGGAGTCACAAAGTAGCACCTTCCCTAGTTGCTGGAAATGTGGTTATTTGTAAGCTTCCGAGTGATAATCCACTGCATCTTTTGAGAATAGGCGAGCTTATGCTAGAAGCTGGTATTCCGGGAAATGCAATACAGTTTCTAACTGGTAGTGGGAGTAAATTAGGAAAGTTATTAGTAGAAGACCCAAGAGTAGCAAAAGTAAGTTTTACAGGAAGTACGGAAGTAGGATATGAAATCGCAAAAATGGCTGCTGAAAATTTAATACCCTTCGGACTTGAATTGGGTGGAAACGCACCTCAAATTGTTCTAGATGATGCAGATGTGGACTTTGCCGTGTCAGAATCTATAGCTGGGAGGGTTGTTAATAATAACGGTCAAATTTGTGCCGCTCCAAAGAGATTTCTCATTCATCGTTCACGGAAAGATGAATTTAGAGATAAACTTATTGAACAGCTTAAAGGAATCGCAATTGGTGAACCTCAAGATCCAAATACTAAAGTAGGTACACTAATCAGCGAGAAAGCTGCTAAGGAAGTGGAAGAACAGGTTCAATTAACTGTAAAACAGGGTGCAAAGCTTGTTTATGGTGGAGAAAGAAATGGTGCTTATTATACGCCAGCAGTATTAGATGAAGTGACGACAGAAATGGATGTTGCCCATGATTTTGAAATATTTGGACCAGTCTTTCCAATAATAGCTTTTGATACGATTGAAGAAGCTATTGAAATAGCAAATGATACCATCTATGGTCTTTGTAGCAGTGTTTTCACAAAAGATATGAAGAAAGCTATGAAAGTTGCTCAAGCAATGCAGGCCGGAAGTGTAACGTTAAATGGAGATGCTGGTTACAGAAATTTATTAAGTCCTTTTGGTGGATACAAGAAGAGTGGTATTGGCAGAGAAGGGTTCACGATTACTTTAGAAGAGGTTACACAGGTTAAGAGTATTATTTTAAAGGGCATTTTGGAATAATAATAGAATTTGAAAAAATTGGAAAAATCAAACTACAATTAGGTTAAATTGTAATTGTAGTTTGATTCTTTTGTATAAAAATGGTTAGGATAAATCAAGCAAATTTAATTGATCTACTAATTCCCAAGTTATTTAAATCTATCCTCATACAATTGTCTGAAATTTGTAGAAAAATTATTTTCCCTTACGGGATAAACCAAATATTTAAAAGGGGTTAGATAAAAATTGGATAAACCTAAATTATGGTCAAAAGATTTTTTAATTGTTTCTTTGATTAATTTTTTTCTTTATGTTATTCATTTTTTATTAATTGCCAGTATTACCGTATTTACAACAGATAAATTTCATGCTTCAGCAAGTATGAGTGGGTTGGCTGCAGGTATTTTTATCATTGGAATGCTTTTTGGACGTCTTTATTCAGGTAAATATATAGATCTTATTGGACGGGAGAAAATCCTCTTTACTGGAATTATTTTTTCGATTATAACGATACTTCTTTATTTTACCGTTACAAACTTATCTCTTCTATTAATTGTACGCTTTTTACACGGTATTGGATTTGGAATTGCCTCAACTGCAACAGGAACAATTGTATCAAGTGTTATTCCAGATGTACGTAGGGGCGAAGCTACGGGTTACTATGGTTTAAGTACAACGCTTGGTTCTGCTGTTGGTCCATTTCTCGGTATATTTATTAATCAGAATTTAGGATTTAATATGAACTTTGTTGTATGTACAGTAATAATAGTGATAACCTTCTTATTTTCTATTTTTCTAAAGATACCTAAAGAGGAAAGTATTAAGGAGCAATTAGATAGCACAAAAGGGTTTAAGCTAAGCAATTTCTTTGAACCGAAAGCTCTTCCAATTTCAATCGTAAGTATCATAATAGGTGCTGTTTATTCTAGTATTCTCTCGTTTCTTACCACATATGCACAACAAATTAATTTAGTCGATATAGCCAGTTTCTTCTTTATAATATATGCAGTAGCTGCTATTGTATCAAGACCATTCACAGGACGATTGTTTGATCAAAAAGGAGAAAATTATGTAGTTTATCCTGCTCTTATTTGTTTAGCTATAGGTTTTTTGATAATAAGTCATGTTCACCAAGGATATATGTTTTTATTATCTGGAGCTTTTATCGGACTAGGATATGGGGGATTTATTCCAAGTGCTCAGGCTATAGCTGTTAAGATTTCACCTCGCAATCGTATGGGCTTGGCAACATCAACTTTCTTTATATTTGTAGATATCGGTGCTGGTTTTGGACCATTTTTACTTGGATTATTAATTCCAATCTTAGGTTTTACAAACTTATATATCATAATGACAATAGTGGTTTTAGCTGATGTTATTTTATATTACTTCTTGCATGGAAATAAAAAAAGAAATGTAACGACATTGAAAGAAACATTAGAGAAAATACAATAACCTCAGTTTCAATATATTTAGTTTGGAAAATAACCAACTATTTTTCTTTTGTTGACGTAGAGAAGTCGTTCACAAGAAAAAGCACTCATCAAATATAATTTGCCAACTCCAGTGTGAAATTCGCATTAAAAAATGCACAATTACATTAATTTTATATAGTTAGACGTAATTCATGAAGGGTTACTACTAATATCCATTGGCATGAATATTGCATAATTAATAGTTGAAAATCTAGTTTTG
This sequence comes from Bacillus sp. URHA0034, assembly GCF_056280405.1. Lineage (NCBI taxonomy): Bacteria > Bacillati > Bacillota > Bacilli > Caryophanales > Bacillaceae > Bacillus > Bacillus sp. URHA0034. The sequence continues at coordinate 344,017 of NZ_JBWCDK010000001.1, forward strand.
GACGTCATTGGCGAGCTGGGCATAGATAAAAACATTAATATGGAGGGAATCGTTATGAGACTTGAAAATAAAGTAGCTTTAGTCACGGGAGCAGGATCTGGAATGGGTGCGGCAATTGCAAAGGGATATCTTAGAGAGGGTGCACGAGTCGTGTTTGCAGATATAAATGAGGAAGCGGCCCGACAGGTTGCATTGGGATCCGGATTTCCTGAAGACATGTGGCTAGTTCAACATGTTGATGTTGCGAATCGAGCAAGTGTAAAAGCAAGTATCGAGGCAACTGAACATCGTTTTGGACGATTGGATATTCTCGTGGCCAACGCCGGAATCACGGTGCGAAAGCCCTTTTTGGAACAGACGGATGAGGATTATGACCTTGTAATGGATGTGAACTGCAGGGGGGTTTTCCTTTGTAGCCAAGAGGCTGCGCGTGTCATGGTTGAACAGAAAAGCGGAGCGATCATTCACATCTCCTCTATGGGGGCCAGTAAAGCAGCACCCAATATTGTCCCTTATGGCGCTTCTAAGGGGGCTGTTGCGTCGATGACTCGCTATATGGCACTGGAGCTTGGCGGTTTAGGAATTCGCGTAAATGCGATTGCCCCTGGAGTCATCCGAACGAATATAAATCGGGTACGTTTGTCCGAACCGGGGGCAGCAGAACGCGATGCCGAGAGAACGATGCTCAATAAAATCGGTGATCCGGAAGATATTGTAGGCGCAGCGGTGTTCCTTGCTTCTGATGAGTCTTCCTTCATCACCGGAACACAAATCTCCTTGGATGGGGGCGAATCTGTCAAATAACAGGAACCCTGTTTTAACAAGCATTTTAGGGGAATGTGAAATATAAATGCAATATGTAAGGCGGTGCCTGCGTTTTTCGGGATTTAATTCCGGTAAACTCAGGCATTTTAAGTATATTCCAACAGGACTCTCCGTCGCTGCTATATCCTGTGATCTTTTCTTTCAATTACGTTATCAGAGGTAACGGGCTACAGCGTTTATTACAGTGGAATTGCAAATGACTTGCCAGGCTGTCGAGTTTCTCGGCAGCTATTTTTTTGTATCAATATTTTAAAACATTACCGCATTATGGCTGAGTGTATAGTTAGTTTAGTTTGAAGGGAGTAGGTTGTTATGTTGCGTTCAATTAAAGATAAGCAAAATTCCCTTTGAAATGGTTTGTATCGAAGCCTTAATTCCTCAAAATCCCTACTTCAAGTACCTCGTTGGTATTTGGAGCAAAAGCGAATCTGAAAACTGAATTACCATTATGCAGAATTGCATTAAAAAATGGGAAATCACATTAAGATTACGTATCTAAACATAGCGATAATACATATTTCAACCGTATTTTTTGTTGGCATATATTTTGCATTAATATTTTATAAAACAAGTAGGAAGTGGAAGGAGATAAAAACGGAATGTCTTACATTAGGAATCCTGATAAGTTTCGGGTGAAGTAAGACATAACGTTCATAGCTTTGACACATGCAATTATCCTACAAGTGATGAAAATGAAATAAATATGTTTGGAAGGTGTGAAAGTTTATGAAAAGTGCTTTACGTATTGGGGGCGGATCTGCTTACGCTGAGGATGATTTAATCCCAGCAATTGATTTGGTGGAAAAAGGCGAATTAGACTATATTTGTTTTGATTCTTTAGCTGAACGCACGTTGGCACTTGCACAAATGAGAAAAAATAATGATCCGCAATCGGGGTATGATTTAAGATTGGAGGAAATGATTAAAACATTTGCTCCATATGTGGATAAAGGGAAATTAAAAGTAATTGGAAACATGGGAGCGGCCAATCCGATTGCCGCAGTAGATAAAGCTTTGGAGATATGTAAGGAATTGGGCCTTAGAAATGTTAGGTTTGCAGCCATCACAGGAGATGACATTTACGATAAGATTGAATCGATTGATCCCATATTGTGGGAAACGGGAAAACCGCTCAGTCAACTTAGCGGCAAGGTGATATCTGCTAATGCTTATATTGGAGCTGAAGCGATTGTCGAGGCACTGGAGAGAGGAGCCAATTTTATTATAGGCGGTAGACTGGCCGATCCGTCCTTATTTGTTGGGCCCATGGCTTATGAATTTAATTGGTCATTGGACGACTGGGATAAAATTGCACAAGGAACGATAGTCGGGCATTTAATTGAATGTGGAAGCCATGTGACTGGGGGGAATTTTGCTGATCCTCCTTATCGGATTGTTCACGGATTAGATAATTTAGGATTGCCGATAGCGGAAATGGATCCATCAGGGAATGCGATTATTACCAAATTGGACGATACCGGCGGCATAGTAACAGAAGGAACAGTAAAAGCCCAATTGGTATATGAGATTCATGATCCTGAACAATATAGAACACCTGATGTAACTTGTAATGTAAGGCATGCTAAAGTTGAGGAAGTGACAAAAGATCGAGTGTCTTTCTATGGTACAACAGGACAAGCTCGTCCTGATACATTAAAAGTTTTAGTAGGTGTTGCCGAAGGGTATATCGGTGAAGGAGAGGTATCTTTTGCAGGACCTGGCGCCTCCGAACGTGCAGAACTTAGCAGGGAAGTATTGTATAAAAGGATTAATCGACGGTATGGTGAAAAAATCGAAGAATTAAGAATAGACATCATCGGTGTGGACAGTATTTATGGAGGTTCTTCAGTCTTGCCAAAAGAATCTTTACATGATGTTCGGGTGCGTGTCGCAGCTCGTACGAAAGATAAGAAAGTTGCCCAAGCCATAGGGAAGGAAGTAGAATGGCAATTTTTTGGACCTTCAGGTGGGGGTGGATTCAGGCAGAATGTTCGCGAAGTTTTAGCCATGTATTCCACATCCGTGCCTAGAAACCAGTTCCAATACAATGTACAGGTAAAGGAGGTTTGAGTATGCCTAAAGTCCAGTTAAGAGAAGTGGCTTTTGCCAGATCAGGAGATAAAGGGGATACCTCCAATGTAGGAGTAATTCCTTATAATGAAACAGATTTTGATTGGTTGAAAAGAGAAGTAACCGTGGAGAAAGTAGCTGAGTTGTTTGGCGAACTGGTCAAAGGAAAAATACAAAGATACGAGTTTGATGGGATCAAGGCTCTTAATTTTGTTATGGAAGAGGCTTTGTCCGGTGGCGTATCTAGGTCCTTAAATCTGGATGTACACGGAAAATCGTGGGGGAATTTGATTTTACGTTTAGAACTCGATCGATAGGAAAGGGAGGAGTTGTTTCTTGAAGATGCAAAGTGTTGGCATGCTCATAGAACAGGTGGCGAAAGAAGACCCGCAAAAAGAATGGCTCTTTTTTGAAGAGAAAATCTATACGTTTGAAGAGATAAATCGCAATGTTAACCGCGTGGCTAACATTCTATCCAAACTGGAAGTAGGTAAGGGAGATAAAGTAGCCATTATCATGGCAAATTCACCTGAATTTTTATTTACATGGTTTGCATTAGCCAAAATTGGCGCTGTAATGGTGCCCATTAATACCACTACCAAAGGTGAGATGCTGTCTTATATTATAAATCACTCTGAAGCCAAGGTGCTTTTTATTCATGATGATTTTTATCCATTCTATCTTGAGATTAAGAGTCAAGTAGAAAATATTCAGCATACGATTTGTGTTGGCGGGACTAACATGGAAATCAATGGAACCGTCCATTCTTATCAAGAGGTATTGGAAACCGCTTCGGAAGTTTTTTATGCGGATGAAAAGGTGAAACGAAGCGATTTGATGTGTATCTTATATACTTCCGGGACGACGGGCTTGCCCAAAGGGGTCATGTTAAGTCATAACGGCTATTTTAAAACAGGTGAATATACCGCAAAAACCATTTATGAGTTTAAAGAAGGAGATCGGATATACACTTGTCTGCCTTTGTTTCATGTGAATGCCCAACAAGTAACGACGATGCCGGCCCTTCTGACCAAAACTCCATTAGTATTAGCGAGAAAATTCAGTGCTTCCAATTTCTGGCGAGACATGGTTCGTTATGAGGTTACGATATTTAAATTTATTGGTGCCATGCTTTCCATCCTTTATAAGCAGCCGGTGAATGAATATGAACGGCAACATAAAGTCCGTTTAGCAACTGGGTCACCTATTCCTAAACAAATCTATCGTCCTTGTGAGGAAAGATTTAATATCCAGTTATTGGAAGGTTATGGATCTACTGAAACTGCAACAGCTTGCTTGTACAATACAATGCAGGATTATCGTATTGGCTCATGCGGTCAGCCATTACCTCATTTTGATGTCCGGATTTTTGATGAAAATGATCAAGAACTTCCTGTGGGTCAAACGGGCGAAATTGTCGTTAAACCTCTCGAAGAACATGTGTTAATGGAAGGTTATTTAAAAATGCCCGATAAGACCGAAGAAGCGATGAGAGGAGGCTGGTTTCACACGGGGGACCGGGGCTATCGGGATGAAGAGGGATTCTTTTATTTTGTGGATCGAATGAAAGATTCAATACGCAGGCGCGGTGAGAATATTTCATCTTACATGGTAGAGAAAGCGATTACCGAACACCCTAAAGTGTTAGAATGTGCAGCTGTAGGGGTCCCGGATGAATTAAGTGAAGAAGAAGTCATGGTATACATTCGATTACAGCCTGGAGAAGAATTGGATCCGGAGGATTTGATCCATTGGTGCAAAGACCATATGTCCTCTTTTATGATCCCTAGGTATGTGGAGTTTGTTGAAGATTTCCCTCGAACACCAACTCAGCGAATTCAAAAGTATAAATTACGGGAGTTGGGAATGGGGCAATCCTGGGATCGGGTAAAGTGTGGGGTTTAATATAGAAAAGTTTTTACTTTTCACAAAATCTTCTAGTATTTTGACTAGGGCTGTTTTACCGCAAAGGAAAGTTAAAGTTCACTAACGTGTTCGGATTTAGTAAATACAATACACTTAAAATCGGAGTGAAACACATGAAGGCAATTGTTCATGAGGGAAAAACAGGCTTTGAAGGGCTTTCTTATCGGGACATTGCGGAGCCTCAGCTAAAACCTGGAGAGGTAAGGGTGAAGTTAAGAACGGCAGGGCTCAATCGCCGTGATCTTTTAGTCATTAATAAGGGCCATAAATCAACCGATCCTCCAATCATTATTGGTTCAGACGGTGCTGGAGTAATCGATGCAGTAGGCGCAGGAGTGTTAAACGTCCAAGCTGGGGATGAAGTAATTATTAACCCCGGGCTTGGATGGAGAGAAAAAAGTGATGCTCCCCCGATAGGCTTTGAAACTCTCGGTCACCCTACTCATGGGACTTTAGCGGAATACGTTGTTGTTCCTGCTGATAATGTTGTACAGAAACCTGAGTATTTATCTTGGGAGGAAGCCGGTGTATTATCACTTGCAGCTCTCACAGCGTACCGTGTATTGTTTACGAGGGGGCGCTTACACCCGAATATGAAAGTACTTATTCCCGGAATTGGCAGTGGGGTAGCAACGTTTTTATTACAATTTGCAAAAGCAGTAGGAGCCACCGTTTTTGTTACTTCCCGCTCAAAGGATAAGTGTGAAAAAGCCCTTGAACTTGGTGCAGACAAAGCCCTTGAGAGTAATGAAGATTGGAATAAAGCACTCGGTGGAGAAAAAATGGATCTTGTTATTGACAGTGTTGGAGCTGCTACATTTAACAAGTCGCTCGATCAGTTACGCCCAGGAGGGACTGTGGTTACATTTGGAGTTTCCTCTGGAGAAGAAGTTAAAATCAACATCCGTAAACTCTTCTCGGGGCAATTTAACATCTTAGGAACAACCATGGGAAGTGCTGAAGAATATAAAGAGATGCTCGATTTTATTCAAACGTATAAAATTAAGCCTGTTTTAGATCAAATGTATCCACTTAATCAATTTGGTCATGCAATCAATCGTATAGAATCTTCTATTCAATTTGGTAAAGTCTGCTTCTTAATTGGTTAAGGTTGCTTTACAAGCCAAATTGAATACATGAGTAATCCTCTGAGCTTCCAGGACAAGGTGATGGTGTCCGTCCACCCGCATAATAACAGAGGAACCGGAGTTGCGATCATTAATTGATTTCAAAAATTAAACATACAAGAAATCCACAACCTCAGCCCATAAAAAGGGATGAGGTTTTTATAGAGACATGATTGTAACAGCTAAAACGGCAATCTTTGGTTACCGGAAACAGATCGCAGCATAATGCCCGGCTGTGGTGGGTCAAGATTGCTGCCTAAGCGGATCGGGGTTCAACTGGCAAAGGAGTAGTTCTGCACAAAGAGATCCCTAAATTCGATAGCTAATAGTGCTGGGCATGTGTTTTTGAGGAGGTGTTTGGCTTGAAAAGGATGATAAGTAGGGAAATTGCTGTCAAAACTTCTATTCGAATAAAGGTGAATCAACGAATGACAGAAGTTGCGCCTTTATTTGAACAATCCAGTCTGGAGGGTGTCCCTGTATATAGCATTCATGATCAGCTCATGGGGATTTTGGCTTGGGACACTGTAAAATGCGCCATTCAAAATGGTTTAAATGAAATTTCGCGATTACCATTGAACCAGGACTATGACTTCGTTTTAGACACGGATGACATCTGTGCATTAATCCGTCATAAAAAAGCGTTTTTTTTAGTTCAAAATAAACATCAATCGATTATTGGAATCATCAGCCAAAGCCAATTAAAGGATGCCTATATCGATATGCTCCAATCTCGCCTAAAGGAATTGGAGGCGGTTTTTGAACATGCCCCCGTTGGAATTGCATCGATTGATAAAAACGGATTATTTTCTTCCTATAATCCGGCAGCAGAAAAGATATCCGGTGTAAAAATAGAAAATACGATTGGTCGCTTCGTAACGGATGTGGTTGTTCCTGGGGGGATGCTGGAAGTCCTGCAGACAGGAGAATCCCAGGTGGCTAAAAAGTATGAGGTTGGAAACAGAAAATATATCTCAACAAGGACTCCCATTATAGAAGGGGAAAACATTAACGGTGTCGTCTCCGTTTTTCAGGATATTTCGGAGCTTGAGAATATATCGTTGGAACTGGACACGGTTCGCAAACTAAACCAGCAACTTGAAGCAATTATTCGTGCCTCGTATGATGGGATTATCATTACCGATTGCAATGGGGAATATCTTCGCTATAATCAAGCTATTGAAAAGCTCTTGGAATTGGATTTTTCCAAACGGCACCCCAAAAATTTATTTCAGAATTTCCCTTCATTTAAATCCGATATAACAAAGAAAGTTTTGAAAGAAAGAAAATCGATTACTCTATCTGATATTATGGAAGAATCCGGGGTAAACTTAATCATTACCGTAAATCCAGTTATGATTGAGGAAAATGTAGATTATATGGTAGTTAATGTGCGAAATATCACCAACTTAATTCAGTTAAAAAAGGAAGTAGAAGAAAATAAATTAATTACGGAGCGATATAAGGAAGAATTATCCCAATATCGTACGGAATTAAAATCCCATATCCATTTTATAGGAGAGTCTTCCAAAATGAAGCAAGTGTTGCATTTAGTCAAAAAAGTATCTTCGTTTGAATCAACGACCTTAATATTGGGGGAATCCGGTACGGGAAAAGAGGAAATTGCCAGACTTATTCACTTGAATAGTTCACGGAGAGAAGGACCTTTAATCACGATCAACTGTGGAGCAATCCCCGAAAACCTGCTCGAATCGGAACTATTTGGATACGAAAACGGGGCTTTTACGGGAGCGGGCCAAAGAGGAAAGCCAGGGATGTTTGAATTGGCCGATAAAGGAACCCTCTTCCTCGATGAAGTGGGAGATCTACCTCTTTCCTTACAAGTGAAGCTATTAAGGGTGATTCAAGAAAGGGAAGTCACCCGAATCGGAGGAATCATGCCAAAGAAAGTGGATGTCCGCATTCTTGCTGCAACCAATATGAACTTGGAGGAAAAAGTAAAAAGTGGACAATTTCGCGAGGATCTCTTTTTTCGTCTAAATGTGATCCCAATTATGCTCCCGCCTCTTCGCGAGCGAGAGGAAGACCTCATACACATGATCGAGATGTTTCTTGATGGATTTAATCAGTCGTACGGGCTAACCAAAAAATTTACGCCAGACTCTTATGAAATGCTATTGAAGTATAATTGGCCGGGGAATGTGCGTGAATTAAAAAATGTGATCGAGCGTTGTTTTGTTCTATCCGAAGGAGATGCGATTCAATTAAAAGATATTAAACTACCATTATTTGTACCTCAGGAGGTATCCAATGTGCAAAGCATGGTAGAAGAAGTAGAAATTCGCCCCCTTAAGGAAGCGGTGATGGAGTATGAGAAAAAACTCATTGACAAGGCCATTGAAAAGTACGGGAATACTTATAAAGCGGCCAAAATGTTACATGTAGACCAATCTACCATTGTTCGAAAGTTACAGAAACTAAAGGCGTAAATTACGTTAATTATCCGAGGAAGAGACGACTATTTAATAGGTAATTCCTAAACAAGGCTATTACCTTCTTCTATTGGATATCCCTATTTTTCAAAAAATTTCAGTCCAAACAAGGTTAGGTGTAACGTAGGGTTTGTAGGTCTTGACAATGTATTCCTACATTAAAAATGAAAAATTGCATCTTTACTGAGAAAAATAAACGAGTCACGCTTGGAAATACGGCCCTTCAAATTGGCACATTTTTTGCAAAGGTAATAGATAAATAGTAAATAAAAGGAGGGATATCTCTGATAGAATACAGCTTTCCTGATTTATCTTATCTCATTTCTTAGCAATCTGTTGCATTCATTGGAGCTTCGATCGACACCAACGATGGGGGGAAGAGCACTCATTAATCTTCAAAAATCTCAATTTCAGGGTAAGATCTATCCAGTACACTCCGAGCAAAGTGAAATTTTTGGAATGAAGGCCTATCCTAATTTGACGAGTATACCCGAACTAGTGGAAACAGTTGTCATCTACTCAGCCGCAAGTTCCATCCTACCATTGCTTAATGAATGTGAAGAAAAAAAAGTAAAGTTCATTATCCTTTCAACTCTCATTATTGAAGCAACAGAGGAGAGGTGTGTTTTGGAAAAAGCATTGAGAGCTTTTTCTGACAGAACAGGAATTCGAATTTTAGGCCCCAATAGTTTTGGCTTATTCAATATAGCAAAACCGTTTGGTATCTCTTCCTCGTTATATTATGAACCGAAACGCTTACAAAATGGCAGGATATCGGTTGTCACCGTAGATGGGGGATTGGGGAGAACCATCCTAGACGCAGTTGATCGAGGAATTGGTTTTAATTATTGGGTTTCTACTGGAAGCGAAGCAGATTTTGAAGTTGCTGATTTTATCAAATATATGGCATACGATTCCACTACACAAGTTATTTTTGCGATAGTCGAAGGGATCAAAGATAAACAAAAGTTTCTGAATGCGCCAGAAGCGGCGAACAGGGCTGGGAAGCCGCTTATAGTATTAAACATTGGGCAACAGGCAATGGGAGTGGAGAATCATCAGGCAGGCATCATTTCAGCTGTAGACCTCGATGAACTGATTGATGTGGGATGGCTTTTTGTCAATCATGGAATTCCAGCCGGGAACAGGATCGGCATATTCGCATACTCCGCTGGGATTAAAAACTTACCGGCCCAAAAGTGTAAGTTAGCCAATCTTGCAGTTCCCGATCTTACCCCTAAAACAAAAGGGCTTTTACAGCGAATAGCATCTGAATTTGGAATAGCCTCCAATCCTATGCATTTGACGAATTCCATCTTTCAAAATTTAGGGATGTATAGGGAATACCTGGAGATATTTGCAAATGATCCTAATTTGGATGTGGTAGTTGTTCCGTTTCCGTATAAATTAGGAACCTACACAGAAGTAATGGTGAGACAAACCGTAGAGGTTGCTAGACGATTGAATAAACCAATTATTCCGTTATGGAATTCATTATCCGGAGAAATGGAAGCGAGCTTCTATATATTGATGGATAGTTGACTTCCTTTCTATCGAACGGCCGATGCATGTTTCAAGTCAGTAAAGCATTTTACGGATTATTAAATGAATCGTAGTGTCCTGATGAAAAAGAGCATTTTATAGAAGAAAAGATAGTGCGGTAAGAACGCCGATTGGATGGGCTGAATGTTTTCTGAAAGGCATATTAAGAAAACTAAATAGCCATATGTAAAATTCCACTTATAAATAAATTTAAAAAGGATGTATGTTAATGGAATTGCAAAACAAAAAAGGTTGGGAGGAATAACGATGAAAACAAAGCGCTTGGAAGGCCTCGAGGAGCCAATCCTTGATGCAGATTTGCCTATTGTCGACTCGCACCATCACCTTTTCGACCTGCCGGGCAACCGGTACATGGCGGATGATTACAGTTCTGATGTAAATGCGGGGCACAACATCGTTGCCTCAGTTTATTGCGAGACCCAGGTGTTTTCAAGGTTGAACGGTCCGGAATATATGCGCCCGATTGGAGAGGTCGAGTTCGCAAATGGCATAGGTGCAATGCATTCCACCGGAGTTTACGGAAGCGCTCGGATTTGTGCAGGAATCATCGGACATGCAAATTTGACTTTTGGATCGAAAGTCGGCGAACTATTGGACCGTTGCCTCGAAGCAGCACCCGATCGATTCCGCGGGATCCGGCACGTAACGCTGGACTATCCTGACGACAGACCATTTAGGTATGTTATGACTTACAAACCGCCAGCTGGGATTCTGGAAAGTAATGAATTCCCTCGAGGACTTGCTGAATTGGAAAAGCGCGGGCTTACGTTCGACGCTGCAATATACCACCCCTCGCTGCCGAAGTTGACGTCTTTGGTGGATCGATTTCCAGGGTTAACATTCGTCCTAAATCACATGGGTACTGCTGTCGGCGTGGACATGACAGAATACGAAAGAGCTGAGGTCTTTCATACTTGGAGAGCTTCGCTTCGGGAGATCGCGCGGCGCCCGAACGTGGTGTGTAAGATCGGCGGTCTGGGGATGCCAGTCTGGGGATTCGGTTTCGAGGAGCGAAATGAAGTGATAGGCTATAGGGAACTTGCTGACACTTGGCGTCCCTATGTCGAGACCGCGATTGAGGCCTTTGGCGCAGATCGGTGCATGATGGAGAGTAACTTCTCTCCAGATGGTCGCTCTTGTGGCTACGTGCCCCTGTGGAACGCTCTGAAGCACATTACCCGCAGCTACAGCGATTCGGAAAAGAAGGACCTTTTCCATGGCACCGCGATGCGCATCTACCGCCTGAACCTTGATATACTTAGCACGGCAGAAAGGTCGACGACTCTCAGAAACTAATGTTAGTTGCATGGCTTCCAGCATTGACAATCGTGTTTGCCACGATCAACGCTGCGAACCAGGTAAAGTGATGCGTATTTTTAGGAAAGTCTAAGTTTCAATGGATCGTAAGTGATTGATGTATTTCTGCATCGAAAAAATGAATAATTAAATTAATATTTCCACCGTTTTAAAAGAAATAACAATAAATTTGTATTTTTAGCTTGGCACGTTTATTGCAAATGGTGTTTATTAGAAAACTATTTTAATAACAAAGAGAGTGGTATTTTATAGGGAAGGTTTCACTCACAGTAAGGAGAAGGTCCATCGTTGCATAGGTTGCCTTAATCGCAGCGAGTGCGAATCAATGATATTAGAGGATGTACGTTTGTATCGAGGAGGAAAGTAAGTGGAAAATCAAGCTGTATTGTATGAGGTTAAGGATCAGGTGGCCATTATTACCTTGAATGAACCTGGTTCCCACAATGCTCTAAGTAAAGCAATCCGTCAAGGACTTTGGGATGCATTTGCACGTCTTCGTGATGATCGCGATGCCAAAGTGGGGATAGTTACCGGAATAGGTAAAACATTTTGTGCCGGGGCCCATCTTAAGGAATTTGCCGAAAACAAAACTGCGGTTCCTGATAGAAATCTTATACCTATGTTAAATCGAAATATTTGGGTGAATAAACCCGTGATTGCTGCAGTGAATGGGGATGCCCTCGGTGGCGGTTTTCTTCTAGCGCAGCAATGTGACTTGGCCATTTCGGCTGATCATGTACGGTTCGGCATGCCGGAAGCGCGTTGGGGTCGGGGAGCACCGTGGTCCGTGCCGTTGATGCATATGATTCCGCAACGAATCTGGATGGAGATGGCTTTAACGGGAAAGTTAATCAGCGCGCAACGTGCCTATGAGATTGGGCTCTTAAATGATGTAGTGCCACTGACTGCTTTGATGGATAAGGCGATGGAGCTTGCCCAAAGCATTGCAGCCGGCGCTCCACTAACGATAACAGCGACTCACAAGATGGTGTATTTGGCGACCGAGATGGGTCGAACGGCCGCCTGGGAAAGTGCAGATGCGATTTTTGAGAAGGTTTATGAGAGTGAGGATGCAATCGAAGGGCCGTTATCATTTAAAGAAAAGCGCCCCGCTAATTGGAAGGGACGTTAAGTAGGACGATTAAAATTGTGGATAAACGGAAAAGCAGTTGATGCTAAACGTTCCGTACCCAGATTCGTCAAAGAGCATGATTGTAGCTTAAATGCCAATTCCAATAAAAATGAAATATTATTATAAATAGATTCGTTTAATTAACTCCATTATATATTCGATAAAAAGGAAGTTGATCGGAAAATGGCTCAGGAAAATCATACTCGGGTTGGGCTGATTGGTGTTGGAAATATGGGGAAACGCTTTGCGGGGAGATTGCACGAACATGGTTTTCAACCGATCGGTTACGACGCTGATGCCGCAAAGGTTGCGGAGGCCGAAATCCTGGCTGCTGAAAGCATTGCTGACCTAATGGCACGAAGTGATGTCATCCTGTTGTCCTTGCCGGACAGTAGGATTATTGAGAAGGTGTCATACGGAGAAAACGGGACCATCGCGAATTCACGGCCCGGCGAGATCATTGTCGATCTCAGCACAGCTCGTCCCGCATCGACAAAGGCGCTGTACGCCAAATACCAGAAGAAGGGTGTCGAGTTGATAGACGCAGGCATTACCGGAGGCGCTGCTTCTGTTGTAAAGGGAACGTCGACCATCATGGCTGGAGGTTCCAAAGTTGCATTGGAATCAGTGAGAGGGGTCCTCGAAACATTCAGCAAGTACATTTACTATATGGGAGAGAGTGGAACCGGACATGCGGCGAAGGTTTTGAACAATTTTCTAGGTAACCTTGCCTTGTCGGCTACCGCAGAAGTGATGGTGACAGCGAAGAAGGTTGGTCTAAACTTGGAAACTTTTTTAGACGTTGTCAATCACGGTGGTGGCATTAATTTCTCGACCTTAAACCGGTATCCATCGATCATCCAAGGGGATTATATGGAGGGTGGTTTGACCAATAATCTTACGGCAAAGGATGTGTCCTTATACATCGAGCTGACAAAGGAACTCGGTGTCTTAAGTCTTCAAGGGGCAAGTTGCCTTAACTCTTATGAGATTGCAATCGGCATGGGATACGGCGACGTGATCAATACCCGTTTGGTGGACGTACTGGGCGATTTATCCGGAGGTGTACGACTCTACGAGAAGGATTGACCTTGTAAGTGAATCGTGACAAGGCTGTGATGGCCTAAAAATCAATGTATCATGTGAAACAGAGCCTGCGTTTGTCGGAATTTATTTCCGGATAATGCAGGCTTGCTTATTTTGAAACAAATAGGAGGACGAAAGGATGAGCAGAATTGAACTGAGCGACAGTAAATGGAAGGGACTATTTGGTAATATTCATCTTCCAATAGCTGAAACCGACCCGGATTTCCATCAATTAATGAAGAATTTCATTTATGGGGAGATATATTTTCAAGGCAACTTGGATGACAAAATGAGAGAACTCATTACGCTTGTAGTTTTGACAACAAACCAGACTTTAGAAGAATTAAAACGGCATGTGGGTGCAGCATTGAAGATTAGTTTAACCCCAATCGAAATCAAAGAAGCAATCTATCATTGTGCGCCGTATATCGGATTTTCAAAGACACAAAATGCCATCCATCAGGTAAATGAAACGTTTAAGGAAAAGAAACATTCCATTTTCGGTGGAAAGCCAGAAACAAACAACGGAAGAAACCAGACATGAAAAAGGACTGAAAGCACGGAAAATGGTTTCTGGTGATCGAATTGACAGAATACTAGAAAGCACACCGGAAAACCAGAAGCATATTCAGAATTATCTTTCAGCATATTGTTTTGGTGATATTTATACAAGAAGCGGACTGGATTTAAAGGCAAGGGAACTGTTGACATTCTGTATCCTATGCTCTTTGGGTGGATGTGAGAATCAAGTACGTAGTCATATTCAGGGCAATGTCAATGTAGGCAATAATAAAGAAACTTTGCTATCAGCTCTGACACAGTGTATTCCTTATATTGGCTTTCCGAGGGCATTGAACGCTATTGCCTGCATCAATGAAATCATTCCAGAAATGAAAGAATAACCTCAAATAAGACCAGAATAGACGAAATTTTATTAAAGTCGTCCGGAAATTCATAAAAAGTGGTATGAAGATAAAGGCAGTTATTCTAAAAAGAAATGGTGAAACAGAAATTCCGGCCCCTAAATAAGAGTCCAGAATTGTATTTCGCGATTGGGTGTCAATACTAAGATGTTTCTCTCATGCAAAATGCCATACATAAACGGAAAATCACATCAAATCTATATTCTCCTAGCTTTTTTTCTGTTGGCATGCATCTCTAAGATAATAGAGTAATAGCTACTAGCATCAAAGAGGAGTAATTTAATATTGGCTTTCTTAGGAGCCGGAAGGATACAAAAATTAATTTCAAAGGAGGATTTTTGAAAGCATTTACAAATCGTGGTTACTCATGTAAGGAAAAGAGATTTAGAGATGTGGATACAGCTCCTTCTAAAATAGGAACGATTTCAGGAATAACCATATTTTTTTTTCTCTGGAATGATTTTAAGGCCAACTATAACAGGAAATCTTATTGCAAACCGGATATCTTTCAATGTTTTTAGGAGCATCCATTGCAGCTTTATTGGCAAGTATCAATGCTATTTGTAAAGCCGAGGAAAAATACTGCCATTTCCAAATTAGATTCGTTAAGCACGAATCTGAATTTGTCTAAAAATTTATAACAAGTGAGAGGTGTCCCCTTTTGACAAAATGCGCAATTCTGTACACCGAAATCGTATAAACAGCCATGAAGAAATCCCTCAGGCCAGCTAGTTTAGGTAACTACTTTACATCCTCTTCTTCGTATCATACTTCTAGGACATCGATTTAGGATTGCTATCAAAAATTCGACAAAGACAATATAGATAAACACGTATTGTCTTCCATCCTCACGGTTACTGCATATATCTTCAGTTCTACTTACGCCTCATATGTAAACTTGCCAGTGAGTCCCGAAGTAAAGGGACACAACGTTTAAAGTGTTTTCGGATAAAGCTGCCGGTAGAACCGGCAGCTTTTTTACGATTGTTAGAGAAATAGCATTTATTAAGATTATTAAATTAACACTGCAGAATTACATCATAAATGCGATGTTGCATTTTTTTAAAAAATTAAAATAATTAAAAATACTATCCGAATAAGTTTTTTTATTTGGCATGGTTTTTGCATAGTAAATCGAAGATTAACTATATAAAATATTTAAAAATTATGGGATAGAGATGGGGGAGGAAGATAACATGAAAATGGGTTACGGATTGTTTGCAGAGCAATCCATGAAATTAGTGATGACACCTCAACTTAGACAAGCGATAAATATTTTGCAATTATCTGCTTTCGATTTAGTTGGGTACTTACATCAGCAATTAAATGAAAATCCAGTTATTGAGCAATTCGATGCAGATTCAAATTCAAATTCTCATTCAGTAGATCCGCCAACGCAAGTGAAATCACAGGAGATGGACTGGAAGGAATACTTACGTCATAATTACGAGCCTAGAAGCAAGATACAAAAAATCGAAAACGCTTCCAGCCCTTTGGATTGGATAATAAAAAGTGATGTAACATTAGAAAAGCATCTTTTAGAACAGCTTTCCTATCTGAAGAAGCTCCATCCAATGGTGAAACGAATCGCCCAATATATTATCGGCAATTTAAATGAAAAAGGTTATTTGGACCTTACCATTGAGCAAATCGCGGAAAAACTTGATATGCCTATTGGGGAGGTTGAGCAGGGGCTGTTTGTTGTTCAGGGTTTAGAACCAAGGGGTGTGGGTGCAAGAAGTCTAAAAGAGTGTTTAATTATACAGATGGAATATCAGGGTCAAAGTGATAGCCTTAGTTATCAAATCGTTAAGAGATATCTATCTGAGTTGGCAGAAGGGAAAATTAATAAAATTGCTAAAAAGCTTGAAGCAACATCAAGCCAAGTCCAAGCAGCAATAGACTATATACGAACTCTAAATCCGAGACCAGGGTTGGTCTACCAATACGAAGAGGATAGATATATTGTTCCGGATGTTACTATAGAGAAGGTAGAAGGAAATTACGTTGTACTAGTCAATGATTCGATAACTCCACGAATAAGCATCAGTCCTTTTTATCAAAAGTTGAATAATGGAGAAAGTGAAACAAAGAAATACATTCAAGAAAAGATAAACGCAGCTAGTTGGCTCATTCGCAGTTTAGAACAACGTAGAATCACAATACGCATGGTTGCTGAGACTATTGTAAAGAAACAGCGGGATTTTTTCGAGTATGGCATTCAAGCTTTAAAGCCAATGACATTGAGGGAAGTTGCCGATACGGTAGGCCTTCACGAATCAACAGTAAGTCGGGCTACCACTCAAAAGTATGTACAAACACCGAGAGGGACCTTTGAACTGAAATATTTTTTCTCCTCGGGTTTATCTACTTTGTCGGGTGAGATGGCATCATCCGAAAGTGTAAAAAAACAATTGAAGAATTTAATAAAAGAAGAAAACCACGATAAACCATTATCTGATCAACAGTTAAGTGATATATTAACCAAAAAAGGCATTTGTATTTCCCGAAGGACAGTGGCAAAGTATAGGGATGAATTGGGCATCCCTTCATCAGGAAAAAGGAAACGTTATAATTAGGGAAGCATGTGAAGGAGCGTGAACGGAGGTACTAACTGGTAAACAAACCTTAATAGTAGATTATGCAATGTTGTAGATAGTTTTTGGTTGGGTTGCCCTATTAAACAGGGTCTATCTGCTATTTTTTGGAATCTTTATTTAATGAAGAACAAGTTTTCCATGCAAATATAAATTTAAAAATGAATTTTTAATTTAAAATAGCAGTCTTCTAAATATATCTAGCTAAATATGAGTACTTTTTTGTTTGGCACGTTTTAGCCCAAGAAAGGTTTGAGGCAATGCTAGGGTATATAGGTCTCAACAATGTATTCCTACATCAAAAATGAAAATTTGCATTTTAAATAAGAAAAATAATCAAATCATGCCTGGAAATCTCAGACTTTTAATTTGGCACATTTTTTGCAAAAGTAATAGATAAATAGTAAATAAAAGGAGGTATATCTTTGATAGAATACAGCTTTCCTGATTTATCTTATCTCATTTCTCCGCAATCTGTTGCATTCATTGGGGCTTCGATCGACACCAATTCGATGGGGGGAAGAGCACTCATTAATATTCAAAAATCTTACTATCAGGGTAAGATCTATCCAGTACACTCCGAGCAAAGTGAAATTTTTGGAATGAAGGCCTATCCTAATTTAACGAGTATACCCGAACAAGTGGATACAGTTGTGATCATTGAAAACGCAAGCTCCATCCTAGCTTTGCTTAATGAATGTAAAGAAAAAAAAGTAAAGTTCATTATCCTTTTAACGCGCTTTACTGAGGATACAGAGGAGAAGCGCGTTTTTGAAAAAGCATTGAGGGCTTTTTCCGACCGAACGGGAATTCGAATTTTAGGCCCCAATAGTTTTGGTTTATTCAATATAGCAAAACCGTTTGGTATCTCTTCCTCGTTATATTATGAACCGAAGCGCTTGCAAAATGGCAGGATATCGGTTGTCACCGTAGATGGAGGATTGGGGAGAACCATCCTAGACTCAGTTGATCGAGGAATTGGTTTTAATTATTGGGTTTCTACCGGAAGCGAAGCTGATTTGGAAGTTGCTGATTTTATCAAATATATGGCATACGATTCCACTACACAAGTTATTTTTGCGATAGTCGAAGGGATCAAAGATAAACAAAAGTTCCTGAATGCGGCAGAAGCAGCGAACAGGGCTGGGAAGCCTCTTATAGTATTAAACATTGGTCAGCAGGAGTTGGGAGTTGAGGACCATCCAGGCATTATTTCGGCGGTAGACGTCGATGAATTAATTGATGTGGGATGGCTCTTTGTGAAACATGGAGTTCCTGTCGGGAACAGGATTGGCATATTCGCTTACTCCGCCGGTATTAAAAACTTATTGGTCCAAAAGTGTGGGTTAGCCAATCTTGTGGTTCCTGATCTTACTCCTAAAACAAAAGGTCTTTTGCAGCGAATTGCATCTGAGTTTGGGATGGCCTCCAATCCCATGCATTTGACGACTTCCATCTTTCAAAGTTTAGGGATGTATAGGGAATACCTTGAAATATTTGCAAATGATCCTAATTTGGATGTGGTAGTCGTTCCGTTTCCGTATAAATTAGGAACCTACACAGAAGTAATGGTGAGACAAACCGTAGAGGTTGCTAGGCGATTGAATAAACCAATTATTCCGCTATGGATTTCTTTATCGGGAGAAATGGAAGTGAGCTTAGATATTTTGATGGATAGTGGACTTCCTTTCTATCGAAAGGCCGATTCATGTATCACGGCAATCAAGCATTTTACGGATTATTACATTAATCGTAGTGTCCTGATGAAAAAAAGCATTTTATAGAAGAAAGGATATTTCAGAAATAAATAACAATGAAGTCGTCATTGTCAGAGAGGTTATTAATTTTCATGCAGAATGGCATTCATAAATGGAAAATTACATCAAATCTATTCATTCAGACTTAATAATACTAGGATTCTTCTAGTATTTTCTTTTGGCATGCATTTTGCAAAGATAATAGAGTAACAGCCAGTAGCATCCACTGAGGAGTAAATTAATATTGGCTTTCTAAGGAGGTGGAAGGTTACAAAAATTAATTTCAAAGGGGGAAGTTTTGTAAGCACTTACAGTTACTGAAGAAAAAATTTTTATAGGAGAAAAACAATTTATTAAAGATAATGTTGTAGTCCCCTACGGGAACTACAATTGCGAGGAAGATGGAAGTAAATTCGCCATAGAAGCCTTGCGACAGAAGAGGGAGGATCCCAACAATGAGGAATGGTGAAATAGTCATTGTAAGTGCGGTAAGAACGCCAATTGGGCGGGCTGGAGGTTCTTTGAAAAGTATAGAATCAAGCCAATTGGCTGCAATAGTGATGCAGGAAGCGATTTTTCGAGCGGGACTTGAACCGCAACAAATCGATGAAATCATCTTGGGACAGGTTCGGCAAACTTCGGAGTCATCGAATGTCGCCAGGGTTGCTGCACTAAGGGCCGGGATTCCGGAAACAGCAAATGCGTTTACCGTAAATCGATTGTGTGCATCCGGGATGCAGGCAGTTGTGTCGGGAATACAGGAAATCGCTTTCGGTCAGGCTGAGATACTCGCTGTGGGCGGTACGGAGAATTTAAGCCAGGCGCCCATCTATTTGCGGAATGCCCGCTTCGGTGAAGGAAATCCTATATTGGTGGATTCAAATTTAGAAAATGGGGCTCAGCCACCTGAGAGGTATGGGAATCATTTGAGCATGGTAGTAACTGCAGAAAATGTAGCGGATAAATATCGTATAAGCCGTGAAGAACAGGACGCATTCGCCGCCCAAAGCCAAAGCCGAGCACAGAAAGCAAATCAATTAGGAAGGTTTCAGAAAGAAATCGTAACGGTAATGGTCAAAGATAAGAAACGTACCATTGAATTTTCGGAAGATGAGCATCCTCGGCCAGAAACGACCATCGAAACATTATCTAAATTGCGCCCTATAATCAATGAAATTGGTACGGTAACCGCCGGAAATGCATGTGGTAGAAATGACGGCGCTGCGGCTATGATTCTCATGTCGAACGATAAGGCGAATCGGTTGGGCTTAAAACCACTGGCGAGAATTGTGGATTGGTCCACATCAGGGGTTTCACCCGAAATCATGGGAATAGGGCCGGTTCCTGCGGTAAAAAAACTGTTAAAGAAAACCGGATTGAGCCTTTCCGATATCGGATTGATTGAACTAAACGAAGCATTTGCTTCGCAAGCATTAGCCGTCATCCGGGAACTTGGGCTAGATGTGGACAGAGTAAATGTCAATGGAGGGGCCATTGCGCTTGGACATCCGCTAGGAGCAACCGGCGCTCGGCTGATGACATCGCTCATGTATGAAATGCGCCGGCGCAATGTACAATATGGAGTTGCTACCTTATGCATCGGAGGCGGACAAGGGATGGCCATATTACTAGAGCTACTAGAGATATAAAAGGAAGAGCTCTCTTTGATGCAATAGTACATTGGGTCATGAATTAAAACATTAATTTTATGGTTTTCCTAAATAGGTAATAAAATAGGAACATTTATAACGTGGCGCAATTATTGCAGGAAAATCAATTATATAAAGGAAATTGCTTCTTCTCTGTTTAAAATGAAAACTAGTGCCAAAATTGTATTCTAAACTAATAGAATTCGGGTGAACTAGTATGGTAGATGTAGCTGGCAATAACTAGCAGTAAAAATTTGGGCACGGGTACCGACTTGCCTCTTTAAAAAAATTATATAAACCTTCTTGATGATTGTGACATAGACGGTGTAATTATTACCCTTTCCGATAGGATGCATTGAGAAGTAGTTGAGATTTTAGCAGAAAAAGATTTCTATGTCCTTGTCGATTGCCATTAATGAGTGGACTCATGTATAGGGATTTAAACTGTAAAATTTGCAACTGGATATTTAGACTATCATTTAGCGAATTGGAAAACAGGTTGTATTTTAAGTCTAAAATCAAATGACATTCTAGCGATAGAGAATAGAGATAGGGGCGTTATCTGCTATAAAACATTAACCAATACCATTGGAGGGAAGTAAATGAGAGGAAAGTATCGTTACGTGATTATGTCATTGCTTACATTTATTACAGTTATTAATTACATTGACCGTGGGGCCATTGCATATTCCGGAGAATTTATCATTAAAGAATATAATTTGAATATCGAAAATTGGGGTCAAGTTCTTGGTTTTTTTGGATACGGTTACATGTTTGGAGGTTTATTGGGTGGAATTTTGGCTGACAAAAAGGGACCTAAATTACTGTGGGTCTTAGTAGTTACAGTTTGGTCAATTTTTGAAATAGCCACGGGATTTGCTGGTGATATTGGGTTAGCCTTGTTTGGTGGATCTGCATTAATTGGTTTTGCTGTATTCCGTATCTTATTTGGCTTTGCTGAAGGTCCATCCTTCACGGCTGTTAGCCGAACTGTAGCAAATTGGGCCGCTCCTAGGGAAAAAGCGTTCATGTTATCATTGGCGCATGTAGGGGTACCGATTGGTGCCCTATTAACAGCGCCGATAGCAGTCTTTTTAATATCCGTAACTGGATGGAGAATGATGTTTGTTTTTTTAGGTGCAATTGGGATGATTTGGGCCTTGATATGGGCGAAAGTATTTACGAATTACCCTGAAAATCACCCGCGGGTTTCCAAGGAAGAGTTAGCGGAAATTCGTTCTTCCGAGGGGTTATTAAATTCAGAAAGTGCACTGAAATCTTCAAAGCCTAATGATACACGTTGGCATCATTTTTTTAAAAACCCAACTCTTGTTTTAACTGCTTTAGGTTGCTTTGGGCAAGCCTTTGTTAGTTTTATCATTTTGACATGGACACCTAAATACTTACAGGACGTTTTTCATTTTAATTTATCGTCCCTTTGGTATCTTGGAATGATTCCTTGGTTGGGGGCTTGCTTTACGTGTCCAATTGGTGCAAAACTCTCTGATTTTCTTCGACGAAAAACCAATAACTTGCGATTGGCACGGCCTGGCATTACGATCGTTACCTATTTTTGTACGATTATATGCTTTTTGTCCATACTGACTGTTCATAGTCCAGGAGCTGTATTATTCCTGATATTTCTAGGAAATTCATTTGTCTACTTCAACAGTTCACTGTATTGGGCGATTATAATCGATACAGAGCCATCGAGGGCTGGTTCATATGGAGGGATTTTACACTTTATACAGGCCGCCGGTAGTGTCCTCGCTCCAACATTGGTGGGGGCTCTAGTCATGCATTATGGCTATATTTCCATGTTTATTTCATTGACGGTTGCAGCTTTGTTTACCATGACCTGTATGTTTTTCGTAAAACCGGGAAAAAGAGTGGAAAATGTCTCCAATAAAAGTTTGGAAGTATTACTTGAAGAAAATGTATAATATATTTCTTGCTAATTTATAACAGTTTGATAGTATTGTAAGTGCTTTTATCTGCAAGTAGAAGTTGTGGATACTTTCGACTCGGCGTCCTCTTTAATCAAAGAGGGAAGAATTGTGTGAAAGCGCTGCATGAAGAGGCAACGTATTAGATTTAGAAGGACAGGCAGGAACACAAGGAAATATTGAATTTCACAATGGTATGATGGGTGGAAGTCTCAACGGAGGCTGCGGTCTGTGCGGCAGCACTGAAACAAGAAGACAAAAGTCCCATTCATTGACACATTCAGGAATAGCCGCGACACTACCTACTTTCTCCGATGCAGAGAATGCAGTGATCAAGCAGTCACATAGGTAGGGGTTCGAGGCTATCTTTTTCCCATCTGCCTCAGCTAATGTCGAGAAGCTATATTATTACTCAGGAGGAATGTAGGTTGGAAAAATTATTGTTTGGAAAAACCGCCATTATCACTGGAGCAGGTCAAGGAATTGGTTTGGCAATCGCCCAGCTTTATGCCGAAGAAGGTGCTAACGTTGTGCTGACTGATCTTGTTAAAGAGACATTGGATAAGGCAGTGGAAGGGATTAGAAATATTGGAGGCAAGGCGGTCGGTGTTGTTGCGGATGTAGCTTCGACAAAAGATTGTAAAGAAGTGTTTGCTATAGCGATCGCGGAGTTCGGTCAGGTAGATATCCTGGTTAATAACGCCGGCATAGGCGATTTAATGACGATAGAGTCAGTAACCGACGATTTGATTGACGATGTTATTAATGTAAACCTAAAGGGCCCGCTAATTTATAGCCGAGAAGCTATTCAGCATATGATGCCCAGAAATACTGGTGCAATCGTGAATATCTCATCGGCAAACGGCGTAAGGCCGATGTGCGGCGCCGCCTATACCTCGACCAAAGGAGGCTTGAATATACTTACAAAAAACATTGCGATAAGGCTTGTTGGTACGGGAATACGCTGTAACGCATTATGCCCAGGATTTACTGTAACGCCGTTGTCAACTAAACAGGAAGAGGGAGGTTTAGCACCGGAGGGTAGCAGTATGCTGGAAATTTTGCATTCGCGTACCGTCAGAACAGTTCCGACCCAGACTATCGATCAGGCTAGGGCTGCCCTGTTCCTGGCTAGTGATCTTTCTTCAGGGGTGACCGGTCAGATCCTGGTGGTGGACAAAGGTCAGTATCTGTAATTACGTTAAACTTTGTCAATGTTCTTCGATTAATCCTAATAATATCGGTGAGCAAAACATGTCTCCACGCCGTTCACGATTCTTTTTTTTGGGAAGTAGTATAATAGAACTTCAATCCCCCTCCAACTTTCTTTATTTTTAAAATTTTTTTAATATTGAATAAAAAACCATGTTAAAATAAAAGGAAAAATAAAAACGTTTTCAGCCAAAGATTAATGGGGGTATTCAGATTGAAAAGGTTGATAAGTAGGGAAATTGCTGTTAAAACTTCTTTCCGCATAAAAGAGAATCAACGTATAACAGAAGTTGTGCCTTTATTTGAACAATCTAGCGTAGAGGGTCTCCCTGTACATAGTATTCATGATCAGCTCATTGGGATTTTAGCCTGGGACACCGTAAAAAACGGTATCCAGGACGGTGTAAATGAAATTTCACAATTATTATTGAACCAAAATTATGACTTGGTTTTAGAGACTGATGATATCAATACATTAATTCATAAGAAAAAAGCTTTTTATTTAGTCCAAAATAAATTTGAATCAATCATCGGAATTATCAGCCAAAGACAATTACATGATACATATATCTACATGCTCGAATCTCGCTTGAAGGAATTGGAGGCTGTTTTCGAATATGCCCCAGTTGGAATTACATCGATTGATAAAAACCTTACCTATACGTCCTATAATCCGGCAGCAGAAAAGATACTTGGCATAAAAAAAGAAGATGCTATCGGCCAATCTGTAACGGATGTGGTTGGTCATACTGGGGTACTGGAAGTTCTGCGGACAGGATTGGGTCAGTTTGCCAAAAGGAATGAGGTGGGAAGGGATAGAATACACATCTTAACGCGAACCCCCATTGTGGAAGGGACGGATATTACCGGCGTCGTCTCAGTTTTTCAGGATATATCGGAGCTTGAGAATATATCGCAGGAACTGGACACGGTTCGCAAACTGAACCGGCAATTGGAAGCCATTATTAGTGCTTCCTATGATGGAATTATTATTACAGATGGTAACGGGGAAATCATTCGCTATAACCATGCAATCGGTACGCTCTTTGAGTCGGAAACGTCCAATCTTTCCCATAAAAATATATTTAAAATGTTCCCTTCCTTTAAGTCCGAAATCACGAAGAAAGTGTTGAAGGAAAGAAAATCGACGTCGATATCGCATGTAATGAAATCTGGTGTTAACTTATTCATTACCGTTAACCCTGTTCTTAACGAGGAAGATGTAGAGTATATTGTCGTCAATGTACGGAATATTACCGATTTAATTCAGTTAAAAGAGGAAGTGGAAGAAAATAAGCTGCAGACCGAACGGTATAAAGAAGAATTATCTCAATATCGCACGGAAATGAAATCGCGGATCAACTTTATATGCGAATCTTCCGAAATGAAGCAAGTGTTGCATTTAGTCAAAAAAGTAGCTTCGTTTGAATCAACCACCTTAATATTTGGAGAATCAGGAACAGGAAAAGAAGAAATAGCCAGGCTCATCCATCTGAATAGTTCACGGGGTGAGGGTCCGTTAATCACGATTAACTGTGGAGCGATCCCCGAGAATCTGCTCGAATCAGAACTGTTTGGATATGAAAGTGGTGCATTCACCGGAGCGGGTCAAAAAGGAAAGCCGGGAATGTTTGAATTGGCTGATAAAGGGACCCTCTTTCTCGATGAAGTGGGAGATCTCCCACTCACCTTACAAGTGAAACTGTTAAGGGTGATTCAAGAAAGGGAAGTGACACGAATCGGAGGAATCAAGCCGAAGAAAGTGGATGTCCGCATTCTTGCAGCAACCAATATGAATTTGGAGGAAAAAGTAAAAAGTGGACAATTCCGCGAGGATCTCTTTTTCCGTTTAAATGTGATCCCGATTATGGTCCCGCCCCTTCGCGAGCGAGTGGAAGACCTCATCCCCATGATCGAGATGTTTCTTGATGGATTTAATCAGTCGTACGGGCTATCCAAAAAATTTACGCCACACTCTTATGAAATGCTATTGAAGTATAGTTGGCCGGGGAATGTACGTGAATTAAAAAATGTGATCGAGCGGTGTTTTGTCCTTTCCGAAGGAGATGCAATTCATTTAAAAGATATTAAACTTCCAATATTTGTTCCTCGGGAAGTATCCATGGTGCAAAGCATGATAAAAGAAGAAGAAATTCGCCCGCTTAAGGAAGCGGTGATGGAGTATGAAAAAAAACTCATTGACAAGGCCATTGAGAAGTACGGGAATACTTATAAAGCGGCTGAAATGTTACATGTAGACCAATCTACGATTGTTCGGAAATTACAAAAGCTAAAAGCGTAAACTTAAACAGTTACTAGGAAAAAGTCTTTCACAGATTGTGAAAGGCTTTTTTTGTTTTCCAGATATTGTTATCTCTTAACAATGTAAGACTACATCAAAAATGAAAATTTGCATCTAAATAATAAAAATAATTGAATTAATGCAAGGAAATCAGCCACTATAATTTGGCATGGTTTTTGCAAATATTTAGTTGATAACTGGCAATGCTGTTGAATTAGCTACTAAATAAAATTTTGAGAGGGGATTCAAAATGAATGTTAAAGATAGGGTCATTTTAGTAACAGGCTCTGGAAGCGGAATTGGTGAAGGAATTGCATCCAAACTTGCTGAGAATGGAGCCAAAGTCGTTATCAATGATATTGATTTATCCAAAGCCGAATCCGTAGCGCATCGATTAAGGGAAAATGGGTACGAGGCAATTGGTTTGCAAGCGGACATAACTGTAACCGAACAAGTGGAACAGATGGTGGATACGATTATGAATCGTTATGAAAGAATTGATGGATTGGTAAACAATACAGGCGTTGTAAGGGATAACTTAATTTTAAAAATGCCGGAAGAGGATTTTGATTTTGTTCTTAATGTGAATTTAAAAGGCGCCTGGATTTGTTCTAAGGCAGTTCTTGGACAAATGAAACAGCAGGAATATGGCAGGATCGTTAACATCTCTTCACGGGCATGGCTGGGTCAAGTAGGTCAATCCAATTATTCTGCATCTAAAGGTGGCCTGGTTAGTTTGACTCGTGCCTTGGCACTGGAGTTTGCCAAATTTAATATAACAGTGAACTGTATTGCTCCAGGGCTAATTGATACTCCTTTAATTCGTGGCCTTAAGCCCGAGATTCAACAAAATCTTTTAAAAGCGCAGCCCACTCCGATAATTGGCCAACCTCATGACATTGCAAATACTGTTTTGTTTTTTGCATCAGAGGAAGCTCGGTATATTACAGGTCAAGTGCTACATGTTGATGGTGGAAAGAGCTTGGGAGCACGGAATTTATAACTCTCCCCAAAAATAATACCCAATAAAATCTATTAAGAGGAGAGATTTAAATTGTTTTATATAATGTATGATCAAAAAGATGAGAAAATTTATCAGGATATTGATGAGGTAGTAACAAGACTCATAGAAGGCTGGAAGCTGTATGCTTACACTGATAATGAAAAATACTCTTATTCATTGTTGCATGAGTGCAAACATTATTAACTATTATCATAACGCTAATTCCGGAAAGCAGAATCATATTTCTTATCTTTATTTTCAGTTAACTGAACGCTATGAAAATCAAAACTGCAATTTTACCTATAATGCAAAATAACATTAATGTCTTTCGAATTCTAATGTAATAATGCATTAATTGAAAATGATATTCCATTACTTTCATGATATATCTATCAATTGCAACGTTTTAAAAGGAAAGTTATTGTTGGCACGATAATTGCAATGTTTTAAATGTAAATATAAAACATCTGAGCAGGAGGGAATAAAGGATGAATATTTTAGTTTTAATGAAACAAACCTTTGATACAGAAGAAAGGATTGTCATTGATAATGGCACGATCAAAGAGGATGGAGTGGAATTTATCATCAATCCTTACGATGAATATGCAATAGAAGAAGCAATAAAAATTAAAGAAGAGCAGGGTGCGGAAGTGATTGTCCTGACTGTTGGTCCAGACAGGGCTGAAAATGCACTCAGGACCGCATTAGCGATGGGTGCGGACAAGGGCGTTTTTGTTGAATTAGAAGATATGGAAGTGGATGAATATTCTTTAGCTAAAATAATTGTCGCAGCAATTGAAGGAGAAGAATACGATTTAATCCTGGGCGGGAATATGGCTGTAGATTCCGGATCCGGTCAAGTAGCCATTCGTGTTGCTGAAGCCTTAGGGATTCCTAATGTTTCAACGATAACGAAACTATCTATCGAAGGAAGTAAGGCAATTGTAGAAAGAGATGTGGAAGGGGATATGGAAATCATTGAGGTGAATCTCCCATTCTTGGCTACCGCTCAACAGGGTTTGAATGAGCCTCGCTATCCTTCACTGCCTGGGATTATGAAAGCAAAGAAAAAGCCGATTAATCGTTTGGATGTCGAGGATTTGGATTTAGCAGAAGAAGATTTGGATGTACGAGCATCTATTCATAATCAATATTTACCTTCGAAAAAACAGGCAGGTCGAGTATTCGAGGGAGAAATTGCTAAACAGGTAAGTAATTTAGTACAACTCCTTCGCAGTGAAGCAAAAGTGTTTTAATAATTGGGATGAAGGAGATGGAAAAAATGAACAAAAAAGTCCTTGTATTCACAGAAATTAAGAATGAGAAGATTCGGAATGTATCTTTCGAAGCTTTAACGGTGGCACAGCAAATTGCAGAGGGAGGAGAAGTATCGGCAGCGATCTTCGGTCCCGGGGCTTCCCGTTTTGTTGAGGAAATTAGCAAGTTTGGTCCGCAAAAAGTGTATGTTGTTGAAGATGAGGCATTATCTCGCTATACGACAGATGGTTATACCCAAGCTTTATGCCAGCTGATCGAAGAAATACAAGCTGATGTAGTATTAATGGGCCATACTTCGATCGGAAAAGATATGGCTCCAAGAACGGCCGCCAAGTTAGATGCGGGACTTGTTTCTGATTGTACTGCTGTTTCTGTTGAGGATAGAACAGTTGTGTTTACGCGACCGATTTATGCAGGAAAAGCCTTCCAAGAAAAGGTTTTTAATAAAGGGATAGTGTTTGCAACCCTTCGTGCCAATAATTTTGAAATCGCTGAAAAGAAAGTACAATCAGAGATCATATCCTATCGACCGGTAATCAAAGATATTAGAACGATAATAAAAGATATTGTTCAAAAGACTACAAGCGGTGTTGACCTGAGCGAAGCAAAAGTGATTATTTCTGGTGGCCGAGGGGTAAAGAGTACGGAAGGATTTAATCCTCTTCAAGAATTGGCAGAAGTTTTAGGTGGCGCTGTAGGTGCATCACGCGGAGCTTGTGATGCTGGATATTGTGATTACGCCTTACAAATTGGTCAAACAGGGAAAGTGGTAACGCCTGATCTTTATATTGCTTGTGGAATCTCAGGTGCCATTCAACATTTAGCAGGGATGTCGAATTCCAAAATCATCGTAGCCATCAATAAAGACCCAGAAGCACCTATATTCCAGGTTGCAGATTATGGTATTGTAGGTGACCTATTTGAAGTAGTTCCGTTATTGACGGAAGAATTCAAAAAGTCGTTAGCAACTGTTTAGAGGGAGCCGTTTTCATGGCCAAAGTGAAAAGGAAACCGAATCTAAATCAATTAGTCTTGCAAAATATTATTGAATTACAGAAAGATAAAACATTATTGGAACAGATCGAAAGTAGGATTGAAGATAGATATATAAAAGAAGCCTTTAAAAAAACAACTTAAAAAAAAGAGTAAAGTGGGAATTGTATCTATTGGAATCTGAAAATTCTGAAGGGAATGACAAACGTGGCTTTTGTAGAATTTAAAAAGATTGGAACAGGAAATAAAATCACAGAAATCACTTTAAATCGTCCTGAAGCTAGAAATGCTTTTACAACTGAAATGGCTGAACAGATTCTAACTATTTGCAGAGAAATAGAACAAAGTGATGTTAGAGCAGTTTTAATAACTTCCTCTAGTGAAAAGGCATTTTGTTCAGGTGCGGATCTAAAAGAGCGAAATAATATGACTGAGGTAGAATGGAAAAATCAGCATTTACTTTTCCAAAAAATGTTTAGTGCAATTCAAGATATGAAACAGCCGGTTATTGCAGTAGTGGATGGTTTTGCGCTTGCGGGTGGTTTTGAAATCGTTTTAAATTGTGACATGATCATAGCAGCCGATACAGCTAAATTTGGTTTGCCAGAAGTCACAAGAGGCATTATGCCAGGCTGTGGAGGAACAAGATTATTGTCAAAACGAATTGGCGTTCATCGGGCAAAAGAATGGGTTTGCACCGGTAGAATTGTTTCAGGGGAAGATGCTGAACAGGCAGGACTCCTTAATGTTATGGCAAAATCAAGTGAAATTCGTCAAATAGCACTGGAAATCGCTGAACAAATTGCTAAAAATGCACCTATAGCAGTGCAAAACTGTAAAAAATCAGTGGAACAATTATTTGGAATGTCAAATAAGGAAGCAAAAAAACTGGAAATAAGCTATTACGATCGTTGTATTAACACTGAAGACAGACTTGAAGGAGTCCGAGCATTTGTAGAAAAGCGTCAGCCACAGTTTGTTGGAAAATAGAGCGGCCAGACTGATGATTTATTAAAGAAGTTGGTAAAGCTTTTCTTAATAAGTGAAAAACTAAATTCTTAATCATAGGGGAGAATTGATAGATGAGTACAGCGGTTGTGGATAAACAATTACATGAAGAACTAAGACAAAGTGTACGTGGGGTATGCAGCAAGTATCCTGATTCCTATTGGAGAGAATTGGATGAAAAACTGGCATATCCAGAAGAATTTGTTAACGAGATTACTAGAAATGGATTTTTAGCCGCACTTATACCGGAAGAGTATGGTGGTTCAGGTCTTGGAATTACAGAAGCTTCTATAATATTAGAAGAAATTAACCGTTCAGGGGGAAATGCAGGAGCCTGTCATGCCCAAATGTACACAATGGGAACACTGCTTCGTCATGGAAATGCTGAACAAAAGGCAAAATATCTGCCTAAAATTGCAGATGGATCTCTAAGATTGCAAGCATTTGGCGTTACAGAACCCAATACCGGAACAGATACTACAAAATTAAAAACATTCGCAGAGCGCCGGGGCGATAAGTATATCGTTAATGGACAAAAAGTTTTTATTTCCCGAGCGGAACATTCGGATCTAATGATTTTACTTGTTCGGACAACTCCGATTGAACAAGTGAAGAAAAAGTCAGAAGGGCTTTCTGTTTTACTGGTTGATCTTAGAGAAGCGGTTGGAAATGGGTTAACCATCAAACCAATTCGAACTATGATGAATCATGCAACAACAGAGTTATTTATTGAGGACTTAGAAGTTCCCGTTGAGAATTTAATTGGAGAAGAAGGCAAAGGCTTTAAATATATATTAGATGGCATGAATGCAGAACGTATTTTAATTGCATCTGAATGTATTGGGGATGGTCGTTGGTTTATCGAGCGGGCTACAAATTATGCAAACGAGAGAATCGTTTTTAATCGCCAAATTGGCCAAAATCAAGGTATTCAGTTTCCAATCGCACGTGCTCATGTGAATGTAGAAGCGGCAGACCTCATGCGTTTTAAAGCCGCCGCATTGTTTGATGCTAATGTAAAGTGTGGAACAGAGGCAAATATGGCGAAGTTGCTTGCTGCAGATGCATCATGGGAATCTGCGAATGTTGCCCTGCAAACTCATGGCGGTTTTGGATTTGCTGAAGAATATGATATTGAGCGTAAATTCAAAGAAACAAGACTTTACCAGGTAGCTCCTATTTCAACGAACTTAATTCTCTCTTTCGTTGCTGAACATGTGCTTGGATTGCCAAGATCTTACTAATTCAAGGAGGCCTGGACCAATGTTTATACCGCGGGAAGTTGAAATAATTGAAGTGGGTCCTCGTGATGGTTTGCAAAACGAACCACTGCCAATCTCAACTGAAGATAAGAAAAAGCTTATTGCTCAGCTTGCGAATGCTGGATTTTCCCGAATGGAAACAGCCTCTTTTGTTCATCCCAAATGGGTGCCTCAAATGGCGGATTCAGAAGAAATTGCCAGCTTTTGCAATGAGCTGGGAATTACCTATATTGCGCTGACTCCGAATCTAAAAGCTTTGGAGCGTGCAATTGCTGCCAAAGCACCACAAATTGCTGTTTTTATCGGAGCCAGCTCGGAGTTCAATAAAAAGAATATTAACAAGACCAATTCTGAATCGTTGGAAGAATGCGTGCCGATGTTCGAAAGAGCTAAAAATGAAAGGATTTTTATTCGTGCCTATATTTCAATGGCCTTTAAGTGTCCATTCCAAGGGGATGTTTCCTTTGAAGAAGTGAAATATGTTTGCGATCGTTTCGTAGAACTTGGTGCAGACGAAATTGATGTTGGCGATACAAATGGCCAGGCTGACCCCAAACTCGTTTATGAAAGGTTTTCTAGATTAAAAGATTTATATCCTGATACCAGTTTTGTGGGTCATTTCCATGATACAGAAAAAATGGCGTTGGCAAATGTAATCGCTGCCATGCAGGCCGGGATTACCAAATTTGATAGTTCTGTAGGTGGTCTCGGAGGATGCCCTTATTCTCCTGGAGCAACAGGCAACGTTTCAACAGAAGATTTGTTGTATATGATTACGAGAATGGGTTGCCGGTCTGAAGTTGACTTCAAGGAACTTATGAAAATCACGCCTTTTGCAAGAAGTTTATCCAGCAAAATTTAAATCGGTTTTAAAAGATAAGGAGAGATATACATGAGGGATGTAGTGATCATTGATTCTGTACGTACAGCAGTAGGACGTATGGGTGGAACTTTAAAAGACATTGAGGTTGGTTTCTT
Source organism: Bacillus sp. URHA0034 (assembly GCF_056280405.1). NCBI lineage: Bacteria > Bacillati > Bacillota > Bacilli > Caryophanales > Bacillaceae > Bacillus > Bacillus sp. URHA0034. Next base: position 376,424 of record NZ_JBWCDK010000001.1, read on the forward strand.
AGCTTCCAAGGTATTGGACGAAATTGCTACTCGCTCTGGGATTAAAAAAAGTGAAGTAGATGAAGTGATTATTGGCCAGGCAAAACAAAGCACAGATGCACCAAACTTAGCTCGTGTTGCATTATTGCGGGCAGGTTTTCCAATTGAAGTCACAGGATATACTGTCCACCGACAATGCGGATCCGGCCTTCAGGCCATGAACAATGGAGCACAACAAATCATGTGTGGTTTATCTGATATTGTGATTGCAGGGGGAGCGGAAAGTATGAGTACCGCCCCTTACTATCTCCGACAGGCTCGATATGGATATGGAGTAGGAAATGCTGAGCTTCTTGATCCAAATACTGAGAGCCAGCCGAGAACACAGCCAATTGAAATATATGGGAACTTAGTAATGGGTATTACAGCTGAAAATTTGGCTGAAAAATATTTGATTTCGCGGACGGAACAAGATGAATTCGCTTTACGTAGCCAAGAAAATGCCAAACGCGCCATTACTTCCGGGTTGTTTGATGATCAAATTGTTCCTTTCGAAGTAAAGACAAAGAAAGGTGTTGTCGAATTCAAAGTAGACGAGCATCCGAGAGAAACAAGTATGGAAGCATTAGCTAAGTTGAAACCGGTATTTAAAGATAACGGAACCGTAACTGCCGGAAATTCCAGCGGACGCAACGATGGAGCAGGGGCTGTTTTACTGATGTCGGAATCTGCAGCAGAGCGTTACGGCAAAAAGCCAAAAGCAAAAATTATTGCACAGGCTGTAGCAGGGATTTCACCAGAATACATGGGGATAGGACCGGCCCCGGCAACACGTAAAGCCTTGAAACAAGCAGGGTTAACACTTGATGACATCGGACTTGTTGAGTTAAATGAAGCCTTTGCAGCACAATCTCTCGCTGTAATAAAGGAACTTGGCATGGATATCAATCGCGTGAATGTCAATGGCGGAGCTATTGCATTGGGTCATCCAATTGGTGGTACAGGCGGAGTCTTAATGACAAAGCTGCTTCATGAAATGGAAAGACGTGGAGAAAAGTATGGATTGGTTACATTTTGTATTGGCGGCGGATTAGGGATTACTACAATTGTGGAAAACTTGCAGGTATAGTCCGAAAGGTTAGTAAACCATTAAACTGATTGGTAAGATGCCAGTTAAGTAATTTAGGCTAGGAGGTGATTGTTTATATATGAAAAATTGGTTAGATATTTATCATTCCAGGTTGAAAAACGTTCACGAGGCTATTCATAATATACAATCGTTTCAGAAAGTTTTTCTTGCTCCATTTTGTAATGAACCACAAACGCTTATTGAAGAACTGGTTCAACAAAAGGACCGTTTAAAGGAGCTTTATCTGTATAACATCGTCATTGGAAGTCCATGTGTATACGCGGAGCCCTCATGTCACGAACACTTTAAAATCCGTACCATTTTAGGATCATCTTCCCTAAAAAGTGCTTATTTAAATCAGTCATGTGATTATATACCTATCAATCTTTCAGAAATACCTCGTTGGTTGGAACAAGAAAAACTAGATGTTGCACTTATTCAAGTTTCTCCCCCAAATAGTGAAGGGAATTGCAATTTGGGGTTGTCAGTTGATGTTGTGAAATCTCTTATTAAAAACGCAAAATTAGTTATAGCACAGGTTAATAATGAGCTTCCATACACATATGGAGACACTCTGGTACATGTTTCTGAGATTGACCATTTTGTTGTATCAAACCGCCCATTAATCACAATTCCAAGTGAACCACCCTCAGAACTGGAAATGAAAATAGGCAGTTTCGTTGCAGAGCTTATTCCTGATTATACCACAATTCAAGTAGGGCTTGGAAAGATTGCCGATAGCGTTATACTTTCTCTTAAATCAAAAAAAGGACTTGGAATTCATTCAGGATCAATAACAGATCCGATTAAAGAGTTAATGGAACTGGGTGTAATAACAAATGAGTATAAAGAATTAAACAAGTATAAAACGGTATGTACAACGATAACAGGTACGGAAATGTTGTACCAGTTTGCCGATTATAATAAAAACATCGAATTATACCCCTCAGATTATACTCATAATGCATCAATAATCGCAAAATTAAGTAATTTTCATTCGATTAACTCTGCATTAGAAGTAGATCTAACTGGACAAATCAACGCGGAACAGGTTGGGGCTTATCCGGTAGCTGGTGTTGGCGGTCAAATGGATTTCATTCATGGAGCAAGGCTCTCAAAAGGTGGTAAAGCTATTATTGCTCTTCCATCAACAGCGAAAAAAGGAACTGAATCCCGAATCAAAGCTAAAGTTCCATTTGTAACTTCATTAAAGTCAGAAGTTGATTATGTGGTTACAGAGTACGGAATTGCCTCTTTGTTTGGAAAATCGCTTCATGATCGAGTAAAAGAATTAGTTGCGATTGCTCATCCAAAATTCCGTGAAGAGCTTTTAGCTGAATTCAAAAATATCTCATACGTATAAGTATATTAGTAAACATATGCATCGAATAAACAAAACGCAGAATAAATTATTTTCTGAAAATTAAATATATTAAATCTATATTTATTAAAAGGAGTGCAACTAACATGGATTTTACGTTATCACCTGAATTAATGGAAATGAAGAAATCGATTAGAAATTTTGTTGACAACACCGTTGATCCAATTGCAGATCAAATTGAGAGAGAAGATAGAATCCCTGACCATATTATGAAAATGACCAAAGAGATTGGTTTATTTGGTTTAAGTATTCCAGAGGAGTACGGCGGATTGGGAATAGATATGGTAGGTAAATGCGCTATTTTTGAAGAAATTGGCCGTACCTCCAATGGATATACAACCGTAATTGGAGCACATACTGGAATTGGTTCAGTCGGGATCGTAGAAATGGGAAATGAGGAACAAAAAAGAAAATACTTACCTGGTATGGCGTCCGGTGATCTAATAGGTGCATTTGCATTAACCGAACCAAGCGCTGGATCCAATGCAGCGGCAATTAAGACAAAAGCTGCCCGCAAAGGGGACAAATACATTTTGAACGGTTCCAAACATTATATTACAAACGGGCCTATTGCGGATGTTTTCACGGTAATGGCGGTTACAGATCCGGTAAAAGGGGTTAAAGGAATTACTTCATTTATTGTTGAGAAAGATTTTAAGGGGTTCGTAGTAGGAAAAACTGAAGAAAAAATGGGTCTCCGCGGCTCCCATTCATGTGAAATCTTTTTTGAAGATTGCGAAATCCCAGTAGAAAATGTACTTGGAACAGAAGGTTTAGGTTATGTTAATGCATTAAAAATTCTAGCTAACGGCCGTGCAGGACTAGCTGCCCGTAACTTGGGATCCTCTCAAAAATTATTAGAATTATCTGTTAAATATGCTCATGAGCGTGAACAGTTTGGAAAACCAATATTTGATCAACAAATTATTCAGCATTATTTGGCAGAAATTGCGCTAGATGTGGAAACCCTGCGAGCGGTTACCTACCGTGTAGCCTGGATGGTGGATCAAGGAATGAACGTAATTAAAGAAGCATCAATGGCTAAACTGCTTGGATCAGAGATTTTCAATCGAGTAGCAGACAAAGCGGTCCAAATACACGGAGGGATTGGTTATATAAGAGAGTATCCGATTGAAAGGTATTATCGCGATGCCAGAATAACGAAAATTTATGAGGGAACATCAGAAATTCAGAAAAACATTATTGCTGCACAACTTCATAAGGAATATTTAAAAACTGTGCCGACTGTAAATGCCTAATACTTTTTTAATAGAAAGGGAGAATATGTATTAATTTGTTCGGAAAATGGGAGGTAACAAAAATGCTCATTAAAATGACAGAGTTCTATATGAATTTACCCGATAAAAAATGTTCAAACTGCGGAATAGAATTTGAAGAACAACATGAATGTTATGTCAATATGTGTGATGAGTGTTTAGAAATCTTTAATCCAAAATCTAATAAAAAACCAGAGGGGTAATTTAATTCCGATATCGCCTCCATCAAAAAAACGGTATGTTTATATTAAAAAAATTGGCTTGAACTGTAATCTCGGTGGACACCAATTACAATGTATATCTTTCATTTCAAAAATGTAGAAAAAAATGAACTCATTATTAAAGTATAAAAGGAAGTGAAGAATTTGAGTCATACATTACAAGAAAGAATCGGGATAACTCTAGAAAATTATGTCTTTAAAGTGGAATCAGGGAAAATAAGGGAGTTTGCACTGGCAGTTGGGGATTTGAAAGATGAGTATTTAAATGGGGAAAAAATTTCACCGACTTTCCCCACTGTTATTGATTTTTGGGGTGGGGGAAAGTCTACCGCGGAACTTTTGAGTTTAAACAAGCAAAAGGTACTTCATGGAGAGCAAGAATATGAATATATAAAAGAAATAAAACCGGGTGAAGCAATAACAGTAAAAAGTGTATTAGAAAATGTGTTCACTAAAGCCTCCATGGATTTCTTTGTAGTTAAAAGAGAATATTTTAACGAAAAGGATGAAAAAGTATTAATTTCACGTTCAACCGTAATAGAAAGACACTAGGAGGATCAAAATGAATATCGGTTTTCGATTTGAACCAATCAAAAAAGAACAAATTTCTCATACACAATTAGTTAGATACGCTGGAGCATCGGGGGATTTTAATCCAATTCATACGGTTGTGCCATTTGCAGAAGAAGCGGGCCTTGGGGGGGTTATCGCACATGGTATGCTGATTATGGGATTTATTGGGGAAGCAATCGGTCAATGGTTTTCAATCGACAATTTAATGAAGTTTTCTGTTCGATTTAAAGCGATGACAAAACCTGGAGAACAGATAGTTGTAAGAGGAAGTGTTGTTGATAAACTTTCTGATCGTTTGGTTTGTGAAGCTGAAGCTATCAATGAAATAGGAGAAGTCAAAGTAAAAGGTTTGTTTGAAATTAAAATCGCATAAGGGAATCTTTTAAAACAATTAAAATAAAAATTTTTTAATTTAGGATGCTCTTTTGCCCATTTATTACATTACTCATAATGGAAATGCTTCATTAATAAAAGAAGAGTTAAAGATTGAATGGATACTAGTTTCAAACAAACAACTTGTCTTTGGATTCGTAAGAGATTCCATTAACGAAAAATTTAAAAGGAGAGTTAGGATGAGTATTATACAAGTTCTGAATATACTTCTATTCCTATTTGTAACAGGCTATGCTGTTTACTTATTTGCTAATCTGATATATAGCAGGTATTTGTTTATAAAGCTCGGAAAGAAAGCTGATTTTGAACTAAAGCTTAACGAGCGAATTAATGGTGTATTAGTGAATGGTTTCGGACAGTCCAAATTATTTAAAGACAAGAAAAGCGGTACAATGCATGTCATCTTATTCTATGGATTTTTTATTATTCAAATAGGACTTATCGAACTAATCATAAAAGGTGCGATTAAAGGTTATGAATTTCCTTTTGGTGAAGCACATAAATATTTTAGCTTTCTTCAAGAGTGGACCAATTTCCTTATGATGTTAGCAATTCTTTATGGATGTTACCGTCGCTATGGAGAAAAGTTGAAAAGGTTACAGTGGAAACGAGATGGTAAAGCACTATTTGTCTATGTAGCCTTATTCACTCTAACCTCGTCAATCTTAGTTGCATTGGGATTTGAAGCCGTTATTGTAGGTCACGGACCAGATCTTGTTTATGCTCCATTCTCTAGTTTGATAGCGCTATTGTTTTCAGGCATTGGAACAACTGCAGCAACCATCTTATTCTACGTATTTTGGTGGATTCACATATTGACGGTAATTTCATTCTTAGTGTTTGTACCACAATCTAAGCAATTTCATGAAATATTTGCAATGATCAATATCTTCTTTAGGAAAACAGGTCCTGTTGGAAAGTTAAAGAAGGTTGATTTTGAGGACGAGACAGCAGAAGCATTCGGTGTAGGAAAAATTGAAGATTTTACCCAGAATCAATTGATTGACTTATATGCCTGTGCAGAATGTGGACGATGTACCAATATGTGTCCGGCATCAGGAACTGGAAAAACGTTATCACCGATGAATCTTATCGTCAACATGAGAAATCATTTGACAGAAAAAGGGGCAGCGGTGACTTCTAGACAACCGTGGGCACCAGCTTTTATTTTTAAAGGTACAAATGCTAATCAATTAGCTCTAGCAGGTGCTGGCTCAAACGAAGTAGCAGCTACTCTTGAAGATGTAAGTTTAATAGGCGATGTTGTATCAGAAGAGGAAATATGGGCTTGTACGACTTGCCGTAATTGTGAGGATCAATGTCCTGTTATGAATGAGCATGTGGATAAAATAATTGATTTGCGCCGTTACCTTGTTTTAACGGAAGGAAGAATAAATCCTGAGGCACAGCGTGCTATTACGAATATTGAACGGCAGGGAAATCCTTGGGGATTGAACCGTAAGGAACGGGCTAATTGGCGAGATTCATTAGAGGATATAAAGGTTCTTACAGTAAAAGAATTGAAAAAAGCAGAAGAAGAATTCGATGTCCTTTTCTTTGTAGGGTCAATGGGTTCTTATGACAACCGAAGCCAAAAAATTTCCCAATCATTCGTCCGTGTGATGAACAAGGCCGGAGTAAAGCTTGCGATCCTTGGTAATGAAGAAAAGAACTCCGGGGATACACCACGTCGAATTGGAAATGAGTTCTTATTCCAAGAGTTAGCAAATGCCAATATTGAAATATTTAAAAAGTATGGTGTCAAGAAAATTGTTACGATCGATCCTCATGCTTATAACATTCTAAAAAATGAGTATCCTGAATTTGGTTTGGAAGCAGAGGTTTATCATCATACTGAATTGTTGGAAAAGTTAATTAAAGAAGGAAAATTATCTCCAAAGAATCATGTGGATGAGACGATTACATACCATGATTCCTGTTATTTAGGAAGGTACAACAATGTGTATGATGCACCGCGTGAAATCTTAAAATCCATACCCGGGGTCAAACTTAAAGAACCTGAACGGAAACGTGAAACAGCCATGTGCTGCGGTGCTGGCGGTGGGCGTATGTGGATGGAAGAAAAGACCGGTACCCGTATCAATGTTGCAAGAACAGAGCAGCTTCTTCAAACAAATCCAACCATGATCGGTACAGGATGCCCTTATTGCTTAACAATGATCAGCGATGGAACCAAGGCAAAGGAAGTTGAAAATAAAGTACAAACATTAGATGTGGTGGAAATCCTTGAAAAATCGTTAATATAAATGGGAATCGACTGAGAATGGTAAATATATTTGTGAGATTTTAAATTAAGGAGAGCGTTTATGAGGTCATCTCTAACTGTCGAAAATGATTATGATCTATTAAAAACCATTAAATTTCTTCGAAAAGAAATGATACGAGTTGGCATCCAAGAAGGATTAACTAGTGAAAAAACGATTAATATCAGCCGAAAGCTTGATATTCATATATTAAAATATCATTACTTCACTGGGCCTGTTCTTCCTGATTCATGAAGAAAATCCTCTTGGAATGTAAGAAGATTTTCTAACCTTAAATAAATCTAATGAAAATAGGGTGTTAAAGTTGACAAAAAGGATTACGAAAGTATTAGTTGCTAACCGGGGAGAAATAGCGATTCGTGTTTTTAGGGCATGTAACGAATTGAACGTACGAACAGTGGCGATTTATTCAAAAGAGGATTACGCATCCTATCATCGCTATAAAGCGGATGAAGCCTATCTAGTTGGGGAAGGGAAAAAGCCAATTGATGCATATTTAGATATAGAGGGTATTATCGAGATTGCAAAGGAAAGATCAGTGGATGCGATCCACCCAGGATATGGATTCTTGTCAGAAAATATAAATTTTGCCAAACGTTGTGAAGAGGAAGGAATCGTATTTATTGGGCCTAAAACTGAACATCTTGACATGTTTGGTGATAAAGTCAAAGCCAGGAAGCGAGCGGAGCTCGCTCAAATTACAGTTATTCCTGGAAGCGATGGCCCGATTAAAGACTGGCAGGAAGCAAAAGTTTTTGGAGAAAAAGTAGGGTTCCCAGTTATGATTAAAGCAGCACTCGGTGGGGGCGGCCGCGGTATGAGGGTTGTAAGAGAACCTCAAGAGGTGCAAGAGGCATTTGATCGTGCGAGTTCTGAGGCGAAAGCAGCATTTGGAAACGATGAAGTATATATCGAAAAACTAATCGAAAATCCAAAGCATATAGAGGTGCAGATTATTGGTGACGAGCATGGGGAGATTGTCCATTTATACGAACGGGATTGTTCGGTACAACGGCGGCATCAAAAGGTTGTAGAAGTTGCCCCAAGCGTGTCCATTTCGAAAGAACTTCGAAAGAAAATATGTAATGCAGCTGTTAGACTCATGAAGAATGTAAACTATGTAAATGCCGGAACGGTAGAATTTCTTGTTTCTGGAGAAGATTTTTATTTTATTGAGGTAAACCCACGGGTTCAAGTTGAGCATACAATTACTGAAATGATTACCGGAATTGATATTGTCCAGACACAAATATTGGTTGCGCAAGGACATCATTTGCATAGCACTACAGTGGGAATCCCGGAACAGCATAAAATCCAATTTAATGGTTATGCCATTCAATGTCGGGTGACAACGGAGGACCCGCTAAACAATTTTATGCCAGATACTGGTAAAATTGCAACTTATCGTTCTGGAGGAGGTTTTGGAGTCCGACTCGATAACGGGAATGCCTTTACCGGAAGTGTGATTACGCCGTATTATGATTCCTTATTAGTGAAACTTTCAACATGTGCATTGAATTTTGAACATGCCGCTGCCAAAATGCTGAGGAATTTACGTGAGTTCAGAATAAGAGGGATTAAAACAAATATTCCATTTCTTGAGAATGTTGTAAAACACCCTAAGTTTATAAAAGGAGAATATGATACTTCTTTTATTGATACAACTCCTGAGCTATTTATGTTTCCAGTAAGAAAAGATCGTGGTACCAAAATGCTTCATTATATTGGAAACGTTACGATCAACAGTTTTCCAGGGATTGAAAAGAAGAGGAAACCAGTTTTTTCAAATCCAAGAATTCCGAAAGTAAAATATGACGTTATCTTACAAAAGGGAACAAAGCAAATCTTGACAGAAAATGGTGCAGATGGTCTTGTTCAGTGGATTAAAGAACAAAAAAGGGTATTAATAACAGATACAACCTTTAGGGATGCCCATCAATCCTTGTTGGCAACCAGGGTTCGAACAAAGGATCTTGAACATATTGCTGAGCCGACTGCAAAATTGCTTCCGGAATTATTTTCTTTTGAAATGTGGGGAGGAGCGACCTTTGATGTATCATATCGTTTCTTAAAGGAGGACCCATGGGACCGGCTGCTAAGCCTTCGGGAAAAAATGCCGAATGTTTTATTCCAAATGCTTTTTAGAGGGTCAAATGCTGTAGGTTACAAAAACTATCCTGATAATGTTATCAGAGAATTTGTAGAAAAATCAGCCAATTCTGGGATTGATGTATTTCGTATTTTTGACAGTTTGAATTGGGTTAAAGGAATGGAAATCGCTATTGATGCTGTTCGTCAAACAGGAAAAATTGCGGAGGCTGCTATTTGTTATACTGGTGACATTTTGGATCCCATGAGAGTGAAATATAATTTGGAGTATTACAAAACATTAGCTAAAGAGCTTGAGGCACAAGGAGCACATATATTGGCAATTAAAGATATGGCAGGACTTCTAAAACCTGAGGCAGCCTACCGTCTTGTTACCGAGCTAAAAGAATCTGTCAGTGTTCCAATCCATCTCCATACTCATGATACAAGCGGTAACGGTGTAATTACTTATGCCAGGGCAATTCAGGCTGGAGTGGATATTGTAGATACAGCACTAAGTTCAATGGCAGGACTTACATCACAGCCAAGTGCAAACTCTCTTTATTATGCACTAGAGGGGAATGATCGTAGACCTAATGTGTCAATTGAAGCACTTGAACAGCTTTCACACTATTGGGAAGATGTGCGTGAGTACTATCGTGATTTCGAAAGCGGAATGATTGCTCCGCATACAGAAGTCTATCAGCATGAAATGCCGGGAGGACAATATAGTAATCTTCAACAGCAGGCAAAAGGTGTAGGGCTTGGTGAACGTTGGGATGATGTGAAAAAAATGTATGCAAGGGTTAACCAAATGTTCGGTGATATTGTCAAGGTTACTCCGTCTTCAAAGGTTGTTGGGGACATGGCACTTTTTATGATTCAAAATGGGTTAAATGAGGAAGATGTTTTAAAAAGAGGTGAAACAATCGATTTCCCTGATTCTGTAGTTGAATTATTTCAAGGGTATCTTGGTCAACCATACAGTGGATTTCCCGAAGAATTACAAAAAGTTATATTAAAAGATAAAGCTTCTTTAAAAGTTAGACCGGGGGAAATGCTTGAGCCCGTTGATTTCACAACACTAAGTGATGAATTATATAACGAATTAAGAAGGCCTGTTACCAGCTTCGAGGTGCTTTCATATGCCCTTTATCCGAAAGTTTATATGGATTATACGAAAACAGTAGAGTTATATGGAGACTTATCCGTTTTGGAAACGCCGACATTCTTATACGGGATGCGTTTAGGCGAGGAGATAGAAGTTGAAATAGAAACTGGAAAAACACTCATGGTTAAACTTGTTTCTGTTGGACACCCGCAAGCAGATGGGACAAGGGTTGTATACTTTGAATTAAACGGTCAACCTCGTGAGGTAGTTATTAAGGATGAGAATATTAAAGCCACTGTTGAAGCACGAGTAAAGGCAGATCAAAAAAATTCAAATCATATTGCTGCTTCAATGCCGGGATCAGTAGTGAAAATTCTGGTTCAAAAAGGAGAAAAGGTTTTACGTGGTGATCACCTAATGATAACAGAGGCAATGAAAATGGAAACGACTGTTCAAGCTCCATTTTCAGGTGTTGTGAAAGACCTGATTGTTTCTACTGGCAACGCTATTCAGACAGGGGATTTGTTACTTGAAATCATGCCAATATAAGGACATCTTTTCCACTTCACTAAGCTTGATAATCTCGATTAATGAAGAACTCTCTCAGTAATATTAAATATCTTTTTAAAATGTAGTTTTAAAAAAACTTGTCATAATGTAAAATTCAATTTTCAATGAATGTTATTGGTTAGGTAATGTAATTTCGTGTATATAATTAAGAACGGGGGCATTTCTGTGATTGAGCATGAAGAAATGTTGATATGTAAAACTACTTTTATTCTTGGAAATGATACTAGCCAGATGAAGCTAAACGATATAATTGAGGAATTGGTTAAAGTTATTGAGGATAATTACCAGAACCAGAGGTTAAGTAATATGGAAATGAATGTTACTCCCCCCTCGTTATAAAAAATAAGAAACAAAATAGTCATTAGGAGACAGATAATAGTTGGTAAAGTATCGATTTTGTAAAATACTTAAAATTTAAAGGTCTAGGTTAAGAGCATAAATAAAATATTTAGGATGCCAGCACTTCTGATCTTTCTTTCTCTCATTCCGTACGAGTTGCTTTGGCACAAAATGGAACGATAACTACAGAATCTACGGATTTAAGCCTACATTACGTAGATTAAATAAAAAATTAAAGATTGAAAGAATAAAGACAAAAATTTTTAATGTACAAAAAGGGGAATAGTTAGCAGGTATTATAGCAGTATTCGGACAGGTCCTCGTATTTTGATAATACTGAATCTTTTGTAATGATACAAGAGGTACATATTAGAATCTCAAGAACAGGACGTTACCTTAGAGAAATCAGCGGTATGGGTATAAGGTGGTGAGTTCGCAAGTAAGGAACTAACCACTGCTTACAAAAAAAAAATTGATGAAATTACTAGAAAATTGCAGCTGTTAAAATGGATCCGAAAAAAGAGACAAAACTTTTGAGGAGGTTTGTGAAATGCTAGTAAAACAAGTTGAGATAAAATTAAAAACAGGGCTTCAGGCGCGTCCTGCTACACTATTCGTTCAGGGAGCAAACCGCTTTTCTTCGGAAATTCTCCTTGAAAAAGACTGGATAAAAGTAAATGCAAAAAGTATTATGGGACTAATGAGCCGGGCTGTAAGACCCGGAACTGAAATCAACATTATTGCTGATGGTGATGATGAAGAAAAGGCAATCTCTTTCCTTTCTGATTTTATGCAAAAAGAAGGGTAATAAAAAGAGGCAAGGATGACGCTGGAGGAATTGTCCGGGCATTGGTTTGGACAAAGGTGCAGGGGACGTTTAAAGCTAAGAAGGAACAAGATGAACGATTGATGGAACAACGGAGGAAGGAAGGCTAGGAAAAAAGGAAAGAATCTGGAACGAAAAAACGGGGACGAAAGCCAAAAGGTCCATCTACTGAAACAATCTCAGTTGTAAAAACGGATTCTGACGCTGGTGTGTTATGTCGTCCTGGAAAGCCAACTGGTCCCCACTACTTAGCTCACACCAGTATTGATACAAAAAACGGAATTATTGTAGATATTCATCCGAGCCCGGGAAACATAAATGATTGCGAGCCCTTCGTTGAAAGATTAAAGGTTATTCAAGACAAGTTTGAATTAGATATTAAAAATGTAGGAGCAGATCGAGGGTACGACACAACTCCTATTCATCATGGATTAAAAACACTTGAAATAACAGGTTATATAAGTCCAATTAAGTATGGTAATGCTTTTGATACAACTTCCTACCGTGATTTTATTTATGACAGAGAAACAGATACATATACTTGCCCAAATCAAAAAGAGCTCACCTTTACTCATTTAATGATTAAAGGTGAGCATTATTATAAAACTTATTCTGCGAAAACCAAAGACTGTAAAGTCTGCCCTTTTAGAGAAAAATGTTTTGGAAAGACTGCAAGTAGGAGAACTATTTCTCGTCCGATTGCACATGAGTTATTAGAGGAAAATATGCAGAGGACAAAAACAAAGGAATACAAACAGGTTCAAAAATTAAGAAGAGTTTGGTGCGAAGGTTCCTTCGGAACCATGAAAATTAAACACAACCTATATAAAACCTATAAAAGGGGCATTGAAAAAATTCATGAGCAATGTCTCTTTTCGGCGTTGGCAATAAATCTAAAACGAATGATAAAGGTTATGAATTAGCACCAAAGAGTTGAAAATAAAGTGGTTATAAACTAATAATATCGTAAAAGAGACAAAATGGGGAGGGAGCGAAGCTCCCTCCCCATTTTGTCAACAGCCCCATAATTGCAGTCATTTAAATCAGCATATAAAGGCTATTCAGCCAATGCCACAGTAATCCCAATTGTATTTCCAAGGCTTTTAATCACAGATAAATCTTCGTCTATCCGCCCTAATGTAATCATATTACTATAACTTTCGGAAACTTCTTCGCCATCAAAAAGGATACTAAAGTAGTTACCAAAAACGGCAAAATCAATATCCCCATTCTTCCAACCGTTGTGTTCATCCTTTTTATCATATTCCAGCGGATTATCCATAACACCACAATAATCATACTCATAACGATGCAAAGTAATTGTATAAGGAAGTCTGGAAATCAAATCCTGAGCTGCCTTATTATCATTCAACGTTGCAGGAATTACAGCATCGCCAACAGTTAATGTAACGGCTGTACCATTTTCAATTCCGTGTTTTTTCAATGTTGTTTCCTCACTTTCGTTTGTATCACTTTGATTTTATTGCAATTTAACGCAATGGATTGTCTCTTATTAAATCTTATTATTTTGTAATACTAAAACTGAAAAGTTACTCACTAACCTTTAACCTAATTTGATAATCGGCATTTTTTAATTCAAACATATCCTCCACAACATCCCCCAGATGGTAAATTACATAGGGTGCAATGCTGCCAGGATCATCATAATAAACAGCAATTGCTGTTAAATGATCTGCGTAATAAACACTGCCTTTAAGCGGTCTTGAGGTTTTTATTTCTTTCGGAGTTGACAGTCTCTTAGGGATATACCCCCAATAATGACTCATCTTATATTCAGACACAGAGGTTGCAAAAGGCAGCAATTGTGCGAATTCTTCCGCAATCTTGTTATCATTCAATTTGACAGTGTATTCTTTTCCATTGAGCTCCATTTTTATAATCTGTCCCATGTTTGTTTCCTCCTGATTGATTACATTTTCTCTCGTCACTTGCTACTTTACCTTACCAATTAATACGGTATTCTGCTTCAGACAGGGTAGATAAAGCAGAATATCCTTATCTCCGCATGCCATATGAATTTTTGTGTTTATCAATTGGCTCCTCTTCCAAGCCATTTCGGGTTCATGTCACTGTCTATGACCTTAGTAAGGTCACCAAAAAGTCCTTCTGAAAAGGAACGAGTCATAAAGAATAATGATGTTAGCAAAAGGGAAATAATATAGGGGCTTTTCCATATGAGCACCGTGTGTCATTCTGCGATGTAATGCATAGTACAAATCAACTTAAAACAGGGCAATCCATTCGCCCCTATCTCCAAATTTTATGTCTTCTTAACTTTTTATACGCGAATTTATCCATAACGCGATTAGAACGGCAGTTATTCCTAAAATACATACTCCGTTCCAAGCATAATAGTTCCATGCCATAGCCCCTAATGTAGATCCTGCAGCTCGATAAAATTGCTTACCACAAAAACAGTGTTTATTCTGCTTCTTTCATCATCACTTAGGCTATAAAGTTTAATTTGGTAAAATACCTGTGCACTTTGAACACCTAAGCTTAATAAGATTACGCCTATTACCATTCCCCAAATATTCATACTGAACAAACCAAAAATTAAATACGAGATTAGAGTGATTCCAATACATGTCACACCAATAAATTTGACGATTTTTGTTTCACTTAAACGCCCGATAATGTTCGCACCCAGTGCACCAGCTACACCTAATAATCCAAATAGTCCAGCTTGATCACTCTGCATAGAATATGGCGGATTCTACTAAGAAAATCATGGTTGTCCAAAAACAATAACTGCCCCAATTTACATAGTTGGGGCAGGTTAAAGAGAATGTATCAACCGTTTCTCGATCAAACTTCAGCAATCTAGTAGATCTAGTCCTCTGTTTGTTTTACCATTTTTTGATCTTATATTTTACAATTTATTTTGTTGCATTTTCATACACATCGTCTGAAACAGGTTCTAACCATTCCGGAGTACCTGCAGTGATTGCAATGTGTTCAAACCAACTGTCTTTTGCGGCACCATGCCAGTGTTTTACACCATCATGAGTAACAATAACATCACCAGCTTTTAATAATTGAGCAGGTTTTCCTTCTTCTTGGTACCAACCTTCGCCGCCAGTTACTAATAAAAGTTGAAATCCATCACGATGGATATGCCAGTTATTTCTGCATCCTGGTTCAAAGGTCACATTCCCAACACCAACATTCACTTTAGGATCAGCAATTAATGATTTAAGATAACTTTGTCCTACGAAATATTGTGCATATGCTTCATTTTTCTCTCCTACTGGGAAAATAACGCCATTTTTTACTTCTTCATGTTTTGTCATTTTAATTCCTCCAATATATTTTTTTATTATTAACCTACTTGAACAGTTGGACGTACAATCATTTCATTAATGGCTACATCTGATGGTTGCTCAATGGCAAATGCGATGGCACGAGCCACACTATCCGCATCGATTGCAATTTTATAAAATTCATCCAATCCCGCTTTCATCGTTGGGTCAGTTGTCGTTTCTAACAATTCACTACTAACAGCCCCAGGAGAAATATTAGTAACTCGGATATTGGTGCCACTCATCGCTTCTTCTTGACGTAAACCTTCAGAAATGGCTCTAACTGCAAATTTGGTTCCACAATAAACCGTTCCACCTGGGTAGATGTTATGTCCTGCTACAGAAGAAAGATTGATAACATGACCGGATTTGCGTTCTCTCATAGATGGAACGATAGCAGCGATGGCATATAAAACACCTTTGATGTTGACATCAATCATCTTATCCCACTCGTCCACTTTATTTTCAGCAAGAAAAGCTTGTGGCATAAGCCCAGCATTGTTTACTAATACATCTATTTTTCCAAATTCCTTTAGAGCATAGGCAGCTAGTTCTTCCATCTGTCCGCGAGAAGTTACATCTGTCACTTTATAAATAGCTTGACCGCCACTGGTTTGGATCTCATCTTGCAATTTCTTTAATCGATCTTCACGACGAGCTGCGAGTACCAACTTCGCACCTTTGGACGCAAGTTCTCTTGCAGTAGTTTCTCCAATTCCAGAAGAAGCACCCGTAATAATGACAACTTTATCTTGAATATTAGACATAAATAATAACACCCTTTCTTAATTTTCAGGAATAATTTCGTTAACGCAAGCCAATGCGTTCAGTGTTCTTGGAAAGCCCATATATGGTAGGCAGTGGGTGATGGCGGTGATTAATGTTTCCTTGTCATTGCCCACATTTTTGTTACCGTGCACATGTGCCTTAATCTGACTTTCAGTACCGCCTAAGCTACTAACGATACAGATTGTCAACAACTCCCGTGTTTTCAAATCGAGTCCGCCACGGGTATAGAAATCTCCGAAGCAAAAAGTAGAAAGATATTCCTGAATATGCTTTTGGTTTGACGGGGCACTCTCTTGCATTTTTTTAATGACATCTCCGAAAATCTCGACTTGAACGTCAAGACCTTTTTGAAAACGATTATCTTCATCTATAGTTGTTTGACTTTCAATCGGTAAAGCAATATTTTTCGCTTTGAATGCCTCATTGACTTCATTGATAGCATTTAACGTTTTCGGGAATCCAATGTACGGAGCACACTGGTAAACAGCCTCTTTAATTTCTACAGGTGTTAGCCCCACATTTAGTGCTGCACCCACATGTGCTTTTAGTTGGGGCAACGTCTGGTTGGTAGTAAGAACCACCAGAGTGATCAACTCACGCTGTTTGTCATCTAGATTACCTTGATAAAAAACTTCCCCAAAAATGAAATGGCTAAGGATGTCCTGAAAATCAGGATCAGTAGCATGTGCGGCAGTTACTCCCGCACCAAATAGTTGATTGAACTTTTCTTTGCTCTTTTCAACACGATCCATTATTAAACCTCCTCTATGAATTTAATTAACTCTTCTATTATTCCGAAGGTAGTTAAATTTGATGTATTAGTAAATCGCACGTTGATATGGTATCGCACATCTGTATATAATATAAAATGAAAAGAGGATGTCTGCAATAATCAAAATCCCACAATTTGTGCGTTATTGCACAAGCTGATTGAAATTGTGCGATATTTCCATGTTAACGAGTAAAGGAGCTCCTTCTTTTCGTAGGCATTTCCTAGAATTTGTTATCGAGGAGTTGGAGGATGAAGTAGATGTAACCGAAGGAAAAAATAAAGGATTAAGTAAAGATTTAATTCTTAGATTTTTTGGAGCTGCCATCGTAGAGATAGTAGAAACGTGGATTATCAACGGATTATCCGAATCACGTCAAGTTATTGCAGAACAAGTGAGGATTTTGCTAGATAGGAATTTATAGGTTTATTCCGTCCACATGACCTCTTGATTTAGCCGTGGGGGAGAGGGAAAGCAAGTAATTGTATAAAATAGGGCTGTCATTGAGGCAGCTTTTATCTTAAGGAAAGTTGGTGAACAAACAATGCCGAAAGTAGATAGAAGAATAACCAAAAGCCAAGCAGCCATTAAAAATGCTCTTATCGAACTTATGACTGAAAAAGGTTTTGATGACATTACTATTCAAGATATTTCCGATAGGGCAAATGTAAACCGGGGAACCATCTACCTACACTATACAGATAAATATGACCTGCTGGATAAGCTGATGGAAGAACATATAAACAAGTTAAGGGAAACAAGTGAATGGGCATGCGAAAGGGAGTGGGTAGATGCGACTCGGATCTTTTTTGAATACTTTGAAAGCAATTATTTATTCTTTTCAACCATGTTGGCGAGTAAAGGGGCTCCTTCTTTTCGCAGTAAATTCCTTGAGTTTCTTATTGGAGAGTTCAAGGATGAAGTAAATATAGAAGCAGGAAAAAATCACAGTCTAAATGAAGATGTTATTGTAAATTTCGCCGCAAATGCATACGTAGGCGTATTGGAATCGTGGTTAAAGGATGGAATGCCTTATCCACCACATGTCATGGCGAAGGATTTGGGGATATTGTTAGAAAGGATTTTATAGATTGATGGCATAAATAAAACTTTCTAATTTTTTGAAAAAGGAGGATAATATGCCTTTCCTCTTCAATTATGGTGTTATTTGTGAAGGATTGCACTTGAACGAACTAGGGCTTTTGTTTAATATCCCAAATTATAAAAAGTTGAAGATATGCAAATTTTTATTGCATTTCTTGCATATTTTCAGCAGCTTTTTTACATTCAAAAACATACTGCCATAAACAGTATGTTTTCATTCTGTTGATAAAGTCACTTGTCAATGGACAAAGTGTCAAATTTTTTTTACAATCTCCTCACAATCATTATTGTAGAGGAGGTTTTTTTATGCTTTTCTCTTACACTCCACAAGAAGTGGAACAAAATAGGGCCTTTTATCTTAAAGCTTATAATCCTTCACACAAATTGGTTGAAATTGACAAGGTTATGGACTGGTTTGATCTTTTTGAGAAGCTGAAAAAGTACTACCCTAAGCCAAATGGCCGTCCTTCAGCTGATCCTGTTATATTAATCAAAATCCTCATGATTCAGAAATTGGAAGGCTTCCGTTCGGTTCGTCTTACTTGTGAACACGTCCAACAGAACATGACATACCGATGGTTTCTGGGGATTTCCCCCTTTCAAAAAGTGCCAGACCATTCCACCATTTCAAAATTTCTGTGGAAACGCCTTGGTGGTCCGCAGTTTTGGCTGAATCTTTTTAATCGGCATTTGCTTGAGATTAACCGGGAGGGGTTTTTGTCGCTGGAAACATGGGCAGCTGATGAAACTGAATTAAAAGCAAATGCGAATAAGAGAATTCGTGAGTCCGAAAATGTAGATATGGCTATTGAAGAAGATGAGGAAGACCTTAAAGTCATCAATGATTTCAGGAACCGGTACGGCAAGAAACCACTCAAAGCGAAAGAGGTAAAGAGGACTATAAAAAAGAAAAATAAATCCCCTGTTGACCCCGATGCGGCATTATCCGTAAAGCACGATGAACGTGGACGGTTCGCATACTTTGAACACCGTATTGTGGATACCCTCCACAACTTTATTATTGGAACCGAGGTGACCGCTGCCAATGTGCCCGGCCATAAGATTCTCCTGTCCCAGTTGGATTCCTTACGGATTTGTTTGGTAGCTACTGTAAGGAAATAGCCCTTGACGCCGGATACCATAATGCCAAATTGGCCCAAGGATTGTTTGAGCGAAAGATATTTACTTATATCTCATATCGGCGTCCGTCAACGAAGGAACATCCACAATGTCGCAAGACAAAGTTCCGGAAAGTGAGAGAGGATCTTTACAGCTGCCCTTGTGGCGTCCCGTTTTATTATAAAACAACGACCCGGCAGGGATATCATGAGTTTAAGCCTCCGAAAGGAGGATGTAATGGTTGTCCGTTTGCCAAAAAACCTGGGGAAGACCGGACTCTCCGAATATCAATTCATCAGGGAATATATGATAAGTTGCACGAACAACGGTTATCATACCGGGGAAAAATATTAAAGCTGGTTCGACCAGCTACCATTGAATTAAGTTTTGCGCATAGTAAAGAACTCCACGGTTTACGCTATGCGTGTTACCGTGGAGCCCAAAAAGTGATGACACAAGTTTTGATGACTGCCATCATTCAAAACTTGAAAAAGTGGACCAAACTCCGCTCGTTACAGAATATTGGTCTACACCTCACATATAAAATTATAGACGATGCGGATGAACGATTCAATTTACTATATTAAAAAAGAGAGAAATTCCTGAGAGTTCTCAGGAATTTTCTTGACGATGTTGTTTTTCAACACTATGAAAACATACTGCCATAAACAGTATGTTTTAATTGCCAAATACACAATTGGACACGAATTATTTCAAAACTCTTGCCTTATCGATTGCATCAATAAAAGCCATGACAGCTTTGGATGGCTCATTAGCATAAACAATCCCAAAGGGAACCTCATAATCCCATTCTACAGGAATCGTCACAAGGGAAGGATGTACATCTGCCCAGATATCCAGTGTTTCCATAACATAGTTCATCTGTTCACATTTATTGAAAACATCTGCATCATAGAAATTTGATGTGTCTATGATATGGATTTCTGGATGTTTTGCTTCAATCTCATCCTGAAGGCGGTCTAAAACCGGAGCTTCGCCACGTTTTACAAGCATAAGAGTTTCTCCGTATAAATCTTCCCATTTCAATAGCTTTTTCTTTGCTAGTCGGTGTTTGTGTGAAACAGCTATGCAGCATTGATTCATTCCAAGCAAATGGACATTGTATTGCTTCATCCACTGAATAGAGCCGCAGGGACCTACAAAACAGTCGATCTCCTTACCTAAGGAGGCAACAGTTGAGGTCATATCGTCTTCAAAGGGGACTATTTTTATCTGGAAACGTAAATTGCCGTCATTAATTTTCGACCATAGATCCATCAGTACCTTGCATGGACGCAGCAAAGAAGTTCCAACTCGGATAACGTATTGTTCTTCACCTGCAATCTGTCTGGCACGCTGGATGGCGCTGTCGGAAGCTTGAATCATCCGCTTTGCATCTTCATAAATAGAGCGTCCGGCTGCGGTCAAAAATACGCCTTGGTTTGTTCTCTCCAGTAGTTTCACTCCTATATGACCTTCAAGAGCATTGATTTGTTTCATTACGGATACGGTAGAGATAAACAATTTTTCTGCTGCTTTGGAAAAGCTCCCATAGTCTACTACTTGAATAAATGTATAGATTTGTCTATTGTACATGCGAACACCTGCTTTAACTTTTAGTTAAAACTATGTTAGCTTTTTGGTGTATTCACTGTCAAGTCGCTATGCATTACAATCAATAGTATTAAGAACTTGAGCTTCCAAAAAAACTTTGGACTGTCATTCAAGCTTCCGGTCCTTGTTTTAACATTGTGGAATAATCTTAAAGGTTAGAACATAGATAGGAATTTATAGTAGAGAATAGGTGATCATATTCAATGAAAATTGTGAAGGAATATACTTAAAACAAACGTTAAGGATGATGATCGCGCGGCGGTCATTTTTACTTGTTGAACGGGGTAGGTTTGTAATAATGTGGTAAATATTGCTTTTCAATTCAACTTGACATTAATCGAACGTTCATTTAATATTCAGGTATGAGATATAAAGATGAAAATAAAAACGAAAGCATTTTTAATGCTGCATTAGAACTAATAAATGAACAAGGTCTTGCCGAGACCTCTATGTCCAAAATTGCTAAAAAAGCCAAGGTTTCTGCTTCAACTATTTATGTTTATTTTGAAAATAAGGAGGATTTGCTTAATAAATTATATTTGTATGCCAAAAAGAAGATGAGTTTAGCCATTTTCAATAACTTCGATGATTCAATATCAATACAAAAGGCATTTGAAACCTCATTAATAAAATATGTTGATTTTATCTTGACAAACAAAGATTACTTTTTATTTATCGAACAGTTTCAAAATTCACCACTTCTTCAAAATATTTCTCGTGATGAAAGTACAGAGTTGTTTAAACCTCTCTATGGTTTATTTGAAAATGGGAAAAAACAAAATGTTTTTAAACAAGTTGGTACGGAACTACTGGTTAAGTATACCTTTAACCCGGTGATACAAGTTGCTAAAGAGCATTTTATTGGAATTACGGAAATAAATGAGAAAATTATAAATGAAATTGTTAAAATGAGTTGGGATGCTGTAAAAGCTTGAAACCTACATTAACATCATCCCTCTCTAAGATTAATAAAAAATATCCATTGACTATAATCGAATGTTCGTTTATTATTCAACTGAATTTATTTTTTTGCTAAATAATGAACGAACATTCGTTTATCATTGAGTATAAACACTTGTACTGAATGAAAATCTAGTATGGGGTTAAATTAAAGAGGTATTTTTTAGAATATAAATAAATGAACGTTCGTTTATAATTGGAAGGTGTCGAGGTACGATATAAAAATTCATAATTGTAACGATTGAACACTCTAAAAAAACAACACTAACTGCATCATAGCAATTAGCATATAGAAAGAGGTAAAAAAATGAACACTCAATATAGCAACATATTTGAATCATTCACATTTAAAAATGGAGTTATCCTTAAAAATAGAGTAATTATGTCACCAATGACAACTTGGTCAAGTAACGATGACTACACCATATCAGATGAAGAAGTGAAATATTACCAAAGAAGAGTCAATGGAGTAGGACTTGTCATAACTGGATGTACACATGTACAACCAAATGGTATTGGTTTTACAAATGAATTCGCAGCTTATGACGATAAATTTATTCCAAGTTTACGTAAATTAGCTGAAGCCGCGAAAAGTGGTGGAGCTCCTGCGATCCTTCAGATTTTCCATGCTGGAAACAAAGCATTACCGACTTTAACTCCAGATGGCGAAGTGGTTAGTTCCAGTGCTTTAGAGACTGAAGCTTCCGAATTTGCTCCTGCGTTATTACCAAGAGAGCTTTCGCTTGATGAAATCCTAGAAGTAATTCATGCCTTCGGAGAAACAACAAGAAGAGCCATTGAAGCTGGTTTTGATGGTGTTGAAATTCACGGTGCCCATGGGTTTTTACTTCAAAACTTCTTCTCCCCATTCTTTAATAGACGCGAGGATGAATGGGGAGGTTCACTAGAAAATCGCTTGCGCTTCCCACTTGCGGTCGTTCAGGAAATTAAAAATGTGATTAAAAAGTACGCAACAAAACCATTTGTTTTGGGGTACAGAATTTCACCTGACGAACATCAAGAGGGTGGTTTGCGAATGAAGGATACTTATGAATTAATTAATCGCCTTATTGAAGAAGATGTTGATTATATACATGCTTCGTTGTTTTATACCCTTTCTGCAAAGCCGGTCGATAGTCAAGATGAAAAAACATATCTTGAATTACTTGTGGAACATGTAAATGGCAGAGTTCCTTTAATGGCAGCTGGTTCTATGTCCACTCCGAATGACGTTAAAACTGCATTAGATAAGGGTCTAACCCTAGCAGCGATTGGGCAAGCTTTAATCATGAATCCAGACTGGGTTGAAAAAGTCCAGAATGGTAAAGAAGCTGAAATTGAGATCGCAATTAAGAAGTCAAAAGTAAGCGAACTTGAGCTTCCAGAAAAACTTTGGACTGTAATTCAAACTTCCGGTCCGTGGTTTAACATTGTGGAATAATCTTACAAGTTGGACCAAAGGGCAAGAAGTGTTTTTCAATAAGGAGGGAAATTGTGGAGTCTATCACTTTGAATAATGGTGTGAAAATGCCGATTTTGGGATATGGTGTTTATCAAATCAGTGCCAGAGAATGCGAGCGATGCGTTTTGGATGCAATCGATGTTGGATATCGTTCTATAGATACTGCACAGGTATATGGCAATGAGAAAGCTGTCGGAAATGCAATCCGAAAATCTGGGGTGCTACGCGAAAAACTGTTTATTACAACCAAATTGTATATACCGTCAGGCGGTTACCGAAAAGCAGTGAATACGATTGATGAATCGTTGCGGACGATGAAGCTCGATTATATTGACCTGCTTTTGATGCACGAGCCTTTTAATGACTATCACGGGATTTATCGTGCTATGGAGGAAGCCTACCAAAGTGGAAAAGTCAGAGCAATTGGAGTTTCTATAGGTGAGTTCTTTTAAAAATTATTTGTACTAGTTTAATATGCAGCTCGTTAATATACATTTATTTATTTTTTTACCAACCCTTTTTCATTAAAGAAAGGAAGATTAGTATGTCTAATATTTACAAAAAGGTTGACATTACTACTGTTGCCTCCAGTGAAATAAGGGAGGCTGCTAATCTGCGTAAAGAACGATTAAAAAAACTAATTGAAGAGATTCAAAAGAATGGTATAGAAGCTATATTTAATTTGATGGAAGAAGCTTCGCATGGACATAAGGAAAAAATCAGCTAATAGGCTGTTAAATAACGATTAATCCATTAGTTTACTACAAAAAAGTCGCAGCAATTTCGCAATTTTTAAATTCTATCTTATATTTCTTTTGAAATTAAACAAAAAAGACTACTTGTTCCCAATCCTTCTGGAACGGTCTCGGAACCGTAAGGGCGGTAGAGAGGCAGGGCTATCGCTGTTTTGGGTTTTTGAAGGTTTGGTTGGCTTTTACGGAGGTTGCAGGACATACCACTTCCTTAATGCGTCAAGAAAAAAAGTATTTTAGAGGTTAAAAAGTTGAGATCAAAACATCAATTTTAGCGAACATACAAGACACCAAACCATTTAGTCTGGAGTTTTTTTCATTTATGCCAGGGTCCAGGAAAATCAGCCATATCAAAAGAGGTTGTTATTAATCGACCCTAAAATTTGGTCTTAAAAAGTATTAATTTATCCATTATTAATACCAATTCAATTTAACAATTAAAAGCATTCTTAATGTCTTTATAATAATAAACAGATGTTCAAATAACACACTTTTCCAGAAAAATGGTGGAGTTTCCAAAATATTTTGATTAAAGGAGGAATTAGATGGAACAGCATACTTCAATTATGTCGCTTCTAATTGTAACTATTGTCGCGTTTTTTACACCAATCCTGTTATATCAGTTAAAATTGCGATTTGTTCCTGTAGTGGTTGCCGAAATCATTATGGGGTTAATCATTGGGAAGAGTGGATTTAATATTGTGCATGAAGATGCTTGGCTCGAAATTCTATCAACTCTAGGATTTTTATTTCTTATGTTTTTAAGTGGAATTGAAATTGACTTTAGTACCTTTTCCATCAAGAAAGGGAAGAAAACAAGAATAGCGAACGTTCAACCAAATAGCTTTCTGATAGCAGGCATGATTTTTGCAGGGATTTTCATTGCTTCCTTAGCATTATCTTATCTATTTGTTTTCGCAGGCTTTATTGATAATGTCTTACTTATGACTTTAATTATATCAACGATTTCTCTAGGCGTTGTTGTCCCTACGTTAAAGGAAGCTCATTTGATGAAGACAAACATTGGTCAGATTATCTTGCTTACCGCTGTTATTGCTGATTTTGTTACAATGATCCTTCTTGCCATTTTTGTTTCATTAAATAGTAAAGACAGCGGCAATGTTTGGATGATTTTAATTTTACTTGCTGCGGGCGTCGTACTCTATCTAGTAGCCAACAGGTTTAAGGGACGAAAATTTGTTTCAGTTTTGGCATCAGGAACCACACAGATAGGTACAAGAGCAATTTTTACTCTTCTAATTGTATTGGTCGCTATATCGGAGTTTGTTGGAGCTGAGAACATACTTGGGGCGTTTCTTGCTGGGGTACTGGTATCCTTGCTGTCTCCGAACAAAAAAATGGTTCATAAATTGGATTCGTTTGGGTATGGATTTTTTATTCCTATCTTTTTTGTGATGATTGGTGTGAACTTGGATCTATGGTCATTGTTAAGCCAGAAAAAAATGCTGCTACTAATCCCACTTCTGCTTTTCGCACTGTTATTGTCCAAATTTATTCCTGTTCTTATCCTAAGGAAATGGTATGACCAAAAAACAGTAGTTGCTTCAGGTTTTCTACTAACTTCAACCCTTTCGCTTGTGATTGCTGGAGCAACTATTGGTCAAAGAATAGGTGTAATCAGTGCAGAAATGGGCGGGACCTTTATTCTTGTTGCAGTCATTTCCTGTGTATTAACACCAGTCGTTTTTAAAAAAATGTTACCACGTAGTGTTGCAGATGCAGAAGAAAAAACTCTAAAAGCTGCTTAAATCAAATCATACTCTTCATGTAACAAAATAACTCCAATAAATAAAACCCTGTACTTGCATGGTACGGGGAATTTTATTCAATATCATTCTTTTAACAAGCTGAAGCCAAATTTTTTTAATTCATGATTTTTAAAATTATATAAATAGTTTAAAAAACTAATAAAAACGTTTATGTAAACTTTTTCAACAAGAGGTGAAAGATATAGATGAATCATTTAATATTTGAGATTGGTATAGCACTTATTCTAGTTGCCCTTGGCTCAATTATTGCAAATAAGTTAAAGTTTTCGATTGTTCCATTTTTGATTATTTTGGGAATGGTAGTAGGTCCACATATAGAATTTATCCAAAATAATGATATCATTCAGTTTTTGGGACGTATTGGTGTCCTATTTCTCCTATTTTACTTAGGACTGGAATTCTCAGTAGGAAAACTAATGAAATCCGGGCGCAATATTATAGTGGGAGGTAGTATACACGTTGCAATCAATTTTGGTCTAGGCATTGCTTATGGGATCATTATGGGCATGCCGTGGATGGAGACTTTTATTATTGCAGGTATTTTAAGCGTGTCCTCTTCTGCAATTGTAGCAAAGGTTCTTGTGGATTTAAAAAGAACAGTAAATCCTGAAACGGAGCTAATTCTAGGTATCATTTTGTTTGAGGATCTTTTCTTGGCTCTATATTTAGCGACTATTTCGGGAATCTTGCTTGCTGAATCTGCATCAGTTGTAGGAATAATCACGTCAGTCATGATTTCATTCGGTTATATGATGTTATTCTTTGTCATAGCCCGAAAAGGGTCCTCATTGTTAAATAAATGGTTGAAAATAAAGTCAAATGAAATTTTCATTATCGTTATTTTTGCCATTTTGTTTTTTGTAGCCGGTTTTTCAGAAATCCTGCATGTTGAAGAAGGAATCGGTGCATTGCTATTAGGACTGGTATTTTCTGAAACGGAGCAACGTGAACGAATTGAACATCTCGTAATTCCGTTTAGAGATTTATTTGGGGCAATATTTTTCTTCAATTGTGGCTTAAGTATTGATCCAACAACCTTAGCTAATGCTGGCTGGCTGGCTATAGGAGCTGCTATTTTAACCATTGGAGGCAATGTGGTGGCTGGATTGATTACCGGACGAAGTGCTGGGTTATCCTATAAAGCTTCAACCAACATTGGTCTAACCACCATGGTAAGAGGGGAGTTTTCCATTGTTTTAGCACAATTGGGAATCACAGCAGGATTGAATTCTATTCTTATATCATTTACTGCTCTTTATGTCCTTATTTTAGCAATCGCAGGACCTTTAATGACGAAGGAATCAAAAACTATTACTAACGCTTTGAGTAAGATTTATACATGTGTTAACGAATGGAAAAAGGAAAATATAGAGATTCATGAGAGTGAGCCAACTAAATTTATCTAAAGAAATGGTCTCCAAAAATACAAAGTTGACTGGTTTGGGAGACCATTTTTATATTAACTACTGTGAAATTATCATCTTTTCAGAGCTATATTGATACCAGTAAATTATATATTATAAGCAATTTTCCTTTTAGAGGTTCTAAAAAAGATGGGTTTGCCAATTAATGCAATTGGTTAAACCATCTTTTGTTTTCCTGATTTTGAATTACCTTAGTGCAGAATTCTCTTAATATCTTAATTTCTTATTTTGTAAAGACCTTGTAAATTCATTCACAATATTAATTCATTTGTGCATAAGTGCACCAATTTTGGATATTTAGTAATTGCAGAAATTATGTCTCAATTAATAATTGTATACATGTGAGAAATAATTGATTGATGTATATTTTTAGGAACATTAATTTAAAAAATTAAGGAAATTAAAATGAAATATTTTAGTAATCGAAATACCCCCTAAGGAGTGATTGTCATGCTCAAGAAAAGAGATCTCTATGAAAGTTTCTTATTATACGAACTAATGAAGCATCCGGATGTCTTCCCTTACGTCCGCCAAAAAGCTGGTTCATATGAAGAATTTTTATTTATTACAAAACAAACCATTGAGGTAGAAGAGAGAGGGGAATTGTTATCCCGGACGATTCTTGATGAATGTGGGAATCCAATCGGTACCATTACTTTATTCGATATAGAAGGTAATTTCGGATTTTTAGGAACTTGGCTTGGAAAACCTTATCATGGAAAAGGATATAATAGCGCGGCTAAAGACGCTTTTTTTAATGAAATATTTTACGAACGGGGTATTGAATCTGTTTTTATGCGTATTCGAAAAGAAAATATCCGTTCCATAAAAGCAGCCGAAAAACTACCTTATGTTGTAAAAGCAAATGAAACAAGAAAATCAATGTATGAGAAATTAAACGCAGATAGAAATCTATATGATTTATATGAAATCTCAAAAGACCAATACACTTTACATCAATTAAGAAATTGTCCGTTAAATACAGACCATTCACATTTACTTGAAGCTTAGTTGATTGGGAGGGATGAAATGATATTTTTAATATTAACTACCATTGCTATAGCCTTAATTTTATATAAAAGATATGTTCCGGTATGTAGTGCTCATTGTACCGATGTGAAAGATGGAAACCCTCGAACTTGAAGAAGTGGCAAAAGAAACCGGCGAGAGGTTAGAGGCGCGTGGGAAAACCAATTATGCAACCTGTGTTCTGAATAGATTGGATTCAGGTTGCTTCCCAGTTGGCTAAAATCGAAAAAAGAGGAAAAGTAAACGAGACAACAGGCATCAATTACCAAGCGTTGATGTTTGGAGTTTCAGTGTTTTTTGGACAACAATGACTTATCTAGTCTGTTTAATAAAAGTTAAAAGATTAGCTATCATTGATATATGGTGGCTTTTGTCCATGCGACCTTGTGAAATAATGTACTTACACTATAGGGTGCATTGATTTGAAAGTCATCATAACTATTAAATAGTCTTCTTAGATTTTCTAATGCTTCTTTTTCAGTAAATCCTTCTAACTTCAGATAGGCTTGTCTCCTATTTTTTATTGACTGTTATATATCAAGGTTTTTAGCTAGTTCCAGGGATTGATCTAAATAATTTATTCTCCAACTTCTATCTCCGTAGGAATCTTCCACCAAAATATTAACATTAGTGATCGGAAATTTATGCTCTGTTGGTAAAGCGTACCGTTCCACTCGGATTTAAAAAGAGCTCCGAGGGTCACGGACTTGTGAAATTATCCTATATGGAGAAAGTCCAATGTCTACTAAACTTTATCGAAGAGAATTTTAAATTAAGGACGATAATTGAATGATGTTCCTGATTTGTATTCTTTTTTTCTCGTTGGGGTTAATGTTTGGTTATTTTGCATGACTCAGATATTACTCTCCAAATAAAATACTGGCAAGTTTATAATGGTCTCACTTCCAGTTTTGTTGATTTGACAAGATTATATTCGTTGGAGCGTTTGACTTAGTTAAATACCCAAATCACCACCTTTTAAAAATAGGGCTAATAATTGAGTGTGAACGTTAGGTGGAGCTTTAGCGAATTCATAAATTTAGTAATTAAATATAAAACATTAGCCCTTTCCAAAAAAAGGAAAGGGCTAATGTTTTATATTTTCCTTTGATATTCCGTAGGTGTTAACCAGTCCATTTCTTGAAGGTGGTGCTAAAATGACGTTCATCCTGATAGCCGACTAATTTGGCTACAGCGTATACTTTAAGACTTTCTTTTAAAAGTTGTTTGGCTTTATTAATGCGGTATTTATGAAGGTAATCCAAAAAATTAATTCCTAGTTCTTGTTTAAATAAAGAACTTAAATAGGCGGTTGATACAAATACCTCTTTCGCAAGTAAATCCAAAGTGATACGGTTTTGTGAATAGGTTCATTCTTTGTAAGTACCTCGAACATTTCATCTGGTTTTTGTTTGGTATCTAAGCTTTCCGTTCCATGCTTGGTCCAGGATGTTTTTAATTGAGAAAGAATGTTTGTCATTTCTTTTTTGTCTTCAATTTTTTCTTTTGCCTTTATAACTGTACTGACAACATCCTCTGGTAGGCAAGGTTTCAGTAAATAATCAAATGCGCCCAGTTTGATGCCTTCTTTTGCATAACTAAATTCACTGTATCCAGAGAGTAAAATGGCTTCAAAATTTAAATCTGTTTCCTTAGCTTTTTTTAATAATTCAAGCCCGCTCATTTGCGGCATATGAATATCGGTCAAGAGAATGTCAGGCTTTTCGTTAATGAATTCGTTATAACCCTCCAACCCATCTCTGCAGGGAGTACAAATATCGATTCCATATCGGTTCCACTCTATCATTTCGACCAGCCCCTCACGCAGGGTTGACTCGTCTTCAACTATTAACAATTTGGTCATATCTACTTACCCCCACATTTTCTATATTAAGCAGGTGAATTTCTACTCGTGTTCCTCTTTCCTTTATAGAATGGATATGGATTTTTGCGTGTTCACCATACACATGCCGTAACCTTTCTTTCACATTATGAATGGCATAACCTGTTCCATTCAGACGATTAACACCTGTGGAATAGTTGGTATCCAGTGTCGTTTTTAACGTATTAAGTTGTGCTTCTTCGATGCCGACTCCGTTGTCAATAATTTCAATATGGATGGAGTTGGAATTCTGATAAGCACTTATTTTAATAAAACCACTTTCTTTCGAAGGCTCTATTCCATGAATGACAGCATTCTCTATAAATGGCTGAATAAGTAACTTAGGGATCATTAGGTTCTCTATTTGTTCTTCCACTTCAATTTCATGGCAGTTTAGCATTCCTGTAGATCGTTAAATATCAGGTTTGAAAAAAATAAAGCCCCTCAGTAAGATATGAGTATAGACACCACTCTAACTCAGACTCTTAAGGAGGAAGCCCTACTATGAATTTTAAAATGCAAGACAAACAAAATCAACTAATAGAAAGAATTTCCGATACACATCTTATTGTTGGTGTAGACATTGCTCAACAATTTCATGTTGCTCGAGCTGTTAACTTCCGTGGAATTGTTGTCGGAGATCCCCTTACATTTGTAAATAATGAAGAGGGGTTTGTTAAACTGCAAAATTGGATTAAAAAGTTAAAAAGACTAAAAAATCTAGATTCCACAATAGTGGGTATGGAACCTACTGGCCACTACTGGAAAAACCTATCTAACTGGCTTGTTAAACAAAAAATTGAGGTAGTAACAGTCAATCCCCACCTAGTAAAGAGAAACAAGGAGAATCGTGATAACACTCAATCAAAGAGTGATAAAAAAGATGCACTAGTTATCGCTGATATGGTGAAAAACGGCTATTATTCCTTTGTTCGCCCTTCATCTGAATCCTTTGAGAAACTCAGAGTTTTAATTTCTAATCGTGACGTGATTGTTAAACGTCTCGTAAGCTCTACCAATCAGATTCATAGATGGGTAGATATTGTATTTCCAGAACTTAGACAAGTATTTAAAGATGTTACTTGTAAAGGGGCAATCGCAACCCTCCGATTATTTCCAACTCCTAATGAAATAGCTTCCTTTGAGCCTCTAGATGTCATGAGGGGATGGAAGTCTTTAATGCAGCGACAACCAGGACCCAAAAAGACTCAATTACTAATCAATCTAGCAAAATCCTCGATTGGAACTGTACAAGCACTGGACGCTTATAAGTTCCATTTAGAACAATTACTGGAGGAGTATGACCTCGCCATAAAACAACTCGAAAGAGTTGAACAACAAGTTAAAGAAGTTCTAAATAAAATACCCTTTGCAAGGAAGCTGCTTATGATTAAAGGTATAAGTGAAATTTCATTAGCTGGCATTTTAGGAGAGGCTGGAGATCTAAGTGGGTTTTCTCATGGGAATTCTCTATTACGCCATGCAGGACTTCATTTAGCTGAAGCAAGCTCAGGAAAATGGAAAGGGCAGATTGTCCTCTCAAAACGAGGGAGGTCTAGACTACGTCGTTTCCTCTATCTAGCAACCATGAGCCTTGTGATGAATAACCCTGAGTTTAAAGCTATCCATGCATATAATGTGAAGGTCAAGAAGATTAAGAAAATGAAATCTATCATGAAGTTGGTCGGTAAATTAGCAAGAATTTTTGTAGGTATAGCTAAGCGAAACGAATCTTACTGTGCTAATAAATTACAAGAAACAATCCCGTTAGCAGCATAGAAGCAGTATGACTAATAGTCTTAAATTTTGAATGTTGTCTTATTCGTAGGATTTCAAATATGCACGGAGTACCAGGTTTCTTTAACAAAAGGGCACCGTGACCCATCAGGTTAGCATAACTGGCCTCCACCCCTTGGATAGGCATGACGAAGGAATGAGAGGGCAATTGACCCGTTGAGACATGGGAGGGAAAGCCTCCAGGGCGGCGTGGAGATGTGCATTATATGGTAAAATATGGAGTAGTAGCTGACTCCTTTATTTGACTATGCCTTCACGAAGCCAAGATGATCTGACTCATTTCAATTTCACGTAATTCCAATTACAAGGGTTATGAAATCCTGCGAATAAGTGAGCATTCAAGAGATATTCGTATCAAACTGAGGGAGTGGAAGAAGATAATAAAAATGACTGCATAATTGCAGTCATTTAAATCAGCATATAAAGGCTATTCAGCCAATGCCACAGTAATCCTAATTGTATTTCCAAGGCTTTTAATCAAAGATAAATCTTCGTCTATCCGCCCTAATGTAATCATATTACTATAACTTTCGGAAACTTCTTCGCCATCAAAAAGGATACTAAAGTAGTTACCAACAACGGCAAAATCAATATCCCCATTCTTCCAACCGTTGTGTTCATCCTTTTTATCATATTCCAGCGGATTATCCATAACACCACAATAATCATACTCATAACGATGCAGAGTAATTGTATAAGGAAGTCTGGAAATCAAATCCTGAGCTGCCATATTATCATTCAACGTTGCAGGAATTACAGCATCGCCAACAGTTAATGTAACGGCTGTACCATTTTCAATTCCGTGTTTTTCCAATGTTGTTTCCTCACTTTCGTTTGTATCATTTTGATTTTATTGCAATTTAACGCAATGGATTGTCTCTTATTAAATCTTATTATTTTGTAATACTAAAACTGAAAAGTTACTCACTAACCTCAATTTTAGCCTTTACACTATTACCAGATGTGGCTAACTGTGAAATAACATTCTTATTTGTGTCTCCAATATGCACAAGCCCCACAGGTACGGTGCCATCACCGTAGAATACTGCAAGCGCACGCACGAAATCAGAGTAGTAAATGCCACCTGCATGTGGTTTTGAGGTCACAGGCACTCCCTTGATTGACGGTCTTTTTGGAATCGAATCCCAATAATGGTGCCCACCAGATCTTCCCATTGTCAATTCCACCGGTAACATATTTAATATATCTTCTACGGTACGATTATTGTTTAATGTCACTGTATATTCTTTTCCGTCTAATGTTATTTTCATTGAGTTACCCATTTCTATTTCCTCCATTTCTTAAAAAAATTTTTCTCGTTCCTCATCCAAATAATCTTCAATGTTTCCAACCAATGATGTTAGCAAAAGGAAAATAATATAAGGGCTTTCCATATGAACACCGTGTTTCATTCTGCGATGTAATGCATCGTACAAATCAACTAAAAATAGGGAAACTCATTCGTCCCTATCACAAATTTCATGTTATTTTAACTTTTTATACGCGAATTTATCCATAAAGCGATTAGAACTGCTGTTATACCTAAAATACATACTCCGTTCCAACCATAATTGGTCCACGCCATAGCCCCTAATGTCGATCCTGCAGCTGCTCCGATAAAATTACTTACCACAAAAACGGTGTTTATTCTGCTTCTTTCATCATCACTTAGGCTATAAAGTTTAATTTGGTAAAATACTTGTGCACCTTGAACACCTAAGCTTAATAAAATTACGCCTATTACCATTCCCAAAATATTCATACTGAACAAACCAAAAATTAAATATGAGAGTAGAGTGATTCCAATACATGTCACACCAATAAATTTGGCAATTTTTCTTTCACTTAAACGCCCAATAATGTTCGCACCCAATGCACCTGCTACACCTAATAATCCAAATAGTCCAGCCTGATCACTCTGCATAGAATATGGCGGATTTCCTACTAAGAAAATCATGGTTGTCCAAAATACACTGAAAGCACAGAACAACAATGCTCCTGAAATAGAAATCAGCATTAAACTAGGATACTTGCGTGGCATACTTAAAACTGATTTAAGTAATTCTTTATAAGTAAAATTATCGATTGTGGTTGATTTTGTAACTGGTAATTTGTAATACATAATTATCCCAAGTATGAACATCAGTATAGCGGCAACAACAAACATAGCTCTCCACCCCGCTACTTGTCCAACAAATCCAGATACTGTCCTGGACAATAAAATCCCAATTAATAGACCACTTACGACTGTCCCTACTACCTTTCCTCTTTCTTTGGGTGAAGCCAATTGAGCAGCAAGAGGGGAAATAATTTGTGGGACGACACTAGTTAAACCAACAGCAAAACTGGCAAGATTCATCCATAGTAAATTTTGCGCTGTAGCCACACCTAAAAGGGATACCGTTACCAAGCCAGTTAACGTTAATATCAATTTCTTTTTTTCTTTGATATCTCCAAGGGTTGCAAACATAAATATTCCTAGTGCGTATCCTAACTGTGTAAAAGTAGCAACTAATCCTGCTGAACTAGATGTTGTATGAAAGGTTTTTGCTATTTCTGAAAGCAAGGGTTGGTTATAATATATATTAGCTACCGATATTCCACCGGCAATTGCTAATAGAAGTGTCATAGCTTTAGTTATTGTTATTGTATTATTAATATTTTTTTCTTCTGGCATATTTTGAATCCTCCACTCAAATAACTATTCTTAAATCTATTTTCCTCCAGCTATCCTAGTTAAATATAGTGGGGAAGGCTAACTAGTAATCGTTATAAGGGATGGACACATCCTATTGTAAACTTTCTTTTGTTACATTTATTATTAAAAAAACATAACTGCCCCAATTTACATAGTTGGGGCAGTTAAAGAGAATGTATCAACCGTTTCTCGTTCAAACTTCAGCAATCTAGTAAATCTAGTCCTGCTGTTTGTTTTACCATTTTTTGATCTTATATTTTACAATTTATTTTGTTGCATTTTCATACACTTCGTCTGAAACAGGTTCTAACCATTCTGGAGTACCTGCAGTGATTGCAATGTGTTCAAACCAGCTGTCTTTTGCGGCACCATGCCAGTGTTTCACACCATCGTGAGTGACAATAACATCGCCAGCCTTTAAGAATTGAGCAGGTTTTCCGTCTTCTTGGTACCAACCTTCGCCACCAGTTACTAATAAAAGTTGAAATCCATCACGATGGATATGCCAGTTATTCCGGCATCCTGGTTCAAAAGTCACATTCCCAACCCCAACATTCACTTTAGGATCTGCGATCAATGATTTAAGGTAACTTTGTCCTACGAAATATTGTGCATATGCTTCATTTTTCTCTCCTACTGGGAAAATAACTCCATTTTTTACTTCTTCATGTTTTGTCATTTTAATTCCTCCAATATATTTTTTTATTATTAACCTACTTGAACAGTTGGACGTACAATCATTTCATTAATGGCTACATCTGATGGTTGCTCAATGGCAAATGCGATGGCACGAGCAACACTATTTGCATCGATTGCAATTTTATAAAATTCATCCAATCCTGCTTTCATGGTTGGGTCTGTTGTCGTTTCTAACAATTCACTACTAACAGCCCCAGGAGAAATATTAGTAACTCGGATATTGGTGCCACTCATCGCTTCTTCTTGACGTAAACCTTCAGAAATGGCTCTAACTGCAAATTTGGTTCCACAATAAACCGTTCCACCAGGGTAGATGTTATGTCCAGCAACTGATGAGAGATTGATAACATGACCGGATTTACGTTCTCTCATAGATGGAACGATAGCAGCGATGGCATATAAAACACCTTTGATGTTGACATCAATCATCTTATCCCACTCGTCCACTTTATTTTCAGCAAGAAAAGCTTGTGGCATAAGTCCAGCATTGTTTACTAATACATCTATTTTTCCAAATTCCTTAAGAGCATAGGCAGCTAGTTCTTCCATCTGTCCGCGAGAAGTTACATCTGTCACTTTATAAATAGCTTGACCGCCACTGGTTTGGATCTCATCTTGCAATTTCTTTAATCGATCTTCACGACGAGCTGCGAGTACCAACTTCGCACCTTTGGACGCAAGTTCTCTTGCAGTAGTTTCTCCAATTCCAGAAGAAGCACCCGTAATAATGACAACTTTATCTTGAATATTAGACATAAATAATAACACCCTTTCTTAATTTTCAGGAATAATTTCGTTAACGCAAGCCAATGCGTTCAGTGTTCTTGGAAAGCCCATATATGGGAGGCAGTGGGTGATGGCGGTGATTAATGTTTCCTTGTCATTGCCCACATTTTTGTTACCGTGCACATGTGCCTTAATCTGACTTTCAGTACCGCCTAAGCTACTAACGATACAGATTGTCAACAACTCCCGTGTTTTCAAATCGAGTCCGCCACGGGTATAGAAATCTCCGAAGCAAAAAGTAGAAAGATATTCCTGAATATGCTTTTGGTTTGACGGGGCACTCTCTTGCATTTTTTTAATGACATCTCCGAAAATCTCGACTTGAACGTCAAGACCTTTTTGAAAACGATTATCTTCATCTATGGTCTTTTGACTTTCAATTGGTAAAGCAATATTTTTCGCTTTGAATGCCTCATTGACTTCATTGATAGCATTTAACGTTTTCGGGAATCCAATGTACGGAGCACACTGGTAAACAGCCTCTTTAATTTCTATAGGTGTTAGCCCAACATTCAGTGCTGCACCCACATGTGCTTTTAGTTGGGGCAACGTCTGGTTGGTAGTAAGAACCACCAGAGTGATCAACTCACGCTGTTTGTCATCTAGATTACCTTGATAAAAAACTTCCCCAAAAATGAAATGGCTAAGGATGTCCTGAAAATCAGGATCAGTAGCATGTGCGGCAGTTACTTCCGCACCAAATAGTTGATTGAACTTTTCTTTGCTCTTTTCAACACGATCCATTATTAAACCTCCTCTATGAATTTAATTAACTCTTCTAGTATTCCGAAGGTAGTTAAATTTGATGTATTAGTAAATTGCACGTTGATATGCTATCGCACATCTGTATATAATATAAAATGAAAAGAGGATGTCTGCAATAATCAAAATCCCACAATTTGTGCGTTATTGCACAAGCTGATTGAAATTGTGCGATATTTTATAAGAAAGTTTGGTGGATATTAAAATGTCTAGAGTTGATAGAAGAGTGCAAAAGTCTCAAGAAGCAATAAAAAATGCTTTTATTGAGCTGATGTCTGAAAAAAGTTTTGATCAAATTACAATACAAGATATTTCCGACAGGGCAAATGTCGGTCGAAGAACCATTTATGATCATTACATTGATAAATTTGATCTACTGGAAAAGCTTATTGAAGAACATATTAACGATCTAAGAAAATTGTGCGAAACGACATCTGAATTGGATTTTGTTGAGGGAAATCTAATTTGGTTTGAATACTTTGAGCGGAATTATTCATTCTTTTCAACCATGTTAACGAGTAAAGGAGCTCCTTCTTTTCGTAGGCATTTCCTAGAATTTGTTATCGAGGAGTTGGAGGATGAAGTAGATGTAACCGAAGGAAAAAATAAAGGATTAAGTAAAGATTTAATTCTTAGATTTTTTGGAGCTGCCATCGTAGAGATAGTAGAAACGTGGATTATCAACGGATTATCCGAATCACGTCAAGTTATTGCAGAACAAGTGGGGATTTTGCTAGATAGGAATTTATAGGTTTATTCCGTCCACATGACCTCTTGATTTAGCCGTGGGGGAGAGGGAAAGCAAGTAATTGTATAAAATAGGGCTGTCATTGAGGCAGCTTTTATCTTAAGGAAAGTTGGTGAACAAACAATGCCGAAAGTAGATAGAAGAATAACCAAAAGCCAAGCAGCCATTAAAAATGCTCTTATCGAACTTATGACTGAAAAAGGTTTTGATGACATTACTATTCAAGATATTTCCGATAGGGCAAATGTAAACCGGGGAACCATCTACCTACACTTTACAGATAAATATGACCTGCTGGATAAGATGATGGAAGAACATATAAACAAGTTAAGGGAAACAAGTGAATGGGCATGCGAAAGGGAGTGGGTAGATGCGACTCGGATCTTTTTTGAATACTTTGAAAGCAATTATTTATTCTTTTCAACCATGTTGGCGAGTAAAGGGGCTCCTTCTTTTCGCAGTAAATTCCTTGAGTTTCTTATTGGAGAGTTCAAGGATGAAGTAAATATAGCAGCAGGAAAAAATCACAGTCTAAATGAAGATGTTATTGTAAATTTCGCCGCAAATGCATACGTAGGCGTATTGGAATCGTGGTTAAAGGATGGAATGCCTTATCCACCACATGTCATGGCGAAGGATTTGGGGATATTGTTAGAAAGGATTTTATAGATTGATGGCATAATAAAACTTTCTAATTTTTTGAAAAAGGAGGATAATATGCCTTTCCTCTTCAATTATGGTGTTGTTTGTGAAGCATTGCACTTGAACGAACTAGGGCTTTTGTTTAATATCCCAAATTATAAAAAGTTGAAGATATGCAAATTTTTATTGCATTTCTTGCATATTTTCAGCAGCTTTTTTACATTCAAAAACATACTGCCATAAACAGTATGTTTTAATTGCCAAATACACAATTGGACACGAATTATTTCAAAACTCTTGCCTTATCGATTGCATCAATAAAAGCCATGACAGCTTTGGATGGCTCATTAGCATAAACAATCCCAAAGGGAACCTCATAATCCCATTCTACAGGAATCGTCACAAGGGAAGGATGTACATCTGCCACTTGTCACTTTTAAACGAGAATGTGCGGATCTTGCATAAAGAACAATTTCTGCATCTGTTTCATTGAGTAATCTTTCAGTTATCATACGAGAAATTTGACCAGCTGCACCTAAAATCAAAATTTTCATCTTCATTTCCTCCGTTTCATATGGTTGTAAAAATATCAATACTTTTATCGTCCAAAAGAGCGGCTAAAAGATTGTCCAGATTGCACTATTTGCCATGCATTTTTTAGACGGAGAGACTCATATTCCGAAAGAGCCTCGGTTGCTGCAGAGCCTTTTATTCCTTTTTCAACACATTCGGCTAAGGTAGCAGCATCTTGTAAGGAAGCATTAAATCCTGATGCAGTTAGTGGTGTAGGTAGATGTGCAGCATCTCCAACGATTGCTATGCGTCCTTTTACAAGATTGTCAGGAACGTACTCGGCAATCGGAGTTCCAACAAGATTACGTGTTTCAATACTATGAAGGATCGCATCTAACCATGGTTGTTCCCATCTAACAGAAGCCTTTTCAGCCAACTCAATCAGTGTCTGTTCCGGGATGTCAGGAGAATGAAGCGAATGTCGAACAAGGCTACCTTCCACACATCCAAGACGACGTAACAAATCATTTTGAGTGTTATCGTACCAAGCCCATCCCAATCGTCGATCTCCAAGAGCGGTGGAACCGTCTGCACCAGCAATAATGGAACCGAGTAAAAAGTCACCGATACCATCTGGCATAGTAAACTTCGGAGCATTGAGGCTAGGTCGATGTTTTTCAGGTATATCTTTCTCACCTACAATAGCTACCCATATCAAATATCCAGCAAATGTTGCATTCGGTTTATGAGGTGCAACTAAGCGACGTACAATACTACGGTGACCATCAGCACCAATCAAAATATTTCCATGGAATATCTCACCCTTATCCGTCACTGCCCAAGCAGAATCGCTATCCTGATTAATAGTTTGAACACGAGTATCATAACGTAAGGTAATTCTAGTGTCAGCTTCGGCTACTGTGCGCAATCGCAACTGTATAGATGACCAAGCCTCTGCCGACCTAATCCCACCGGAAGCAAGTTTTCTTAAGAATTTCGCTGTTTGAGTTCGATCAATTTCTCCACTGTCAACTTGAAGAACTGCACCGCTACGTGGTTTCGAACCGGCTCTTTCTAATATAGTTACATCCAATCCAGCACACGAAAGGGCAATTCCTGTCATTAAACCAGAAAGCGACGCACCGACAACAACAGCAGAACCCTTAACTTCTTTGATAAAATTGTCATTGGTTGATTCGCACCGGAAATGCTTTCTCATAATCGTTTTTCCTCCTTATTGGTAATGTCTTAAAATGGAAAAACCGAATTTCCTAATTGGAAAATCGGTTTTTTGATGATGAAAAGCATTAAATATCGAGCTAAACAAATCTTTCATTTTTAATTATTCATGAATTTTCCATCCGTTTAACATCTTCGCTGTATTGGCAGTAAAATGATCAATAATTTCACTTTTTCCAATATCCATAGTAGCAATTGCTGCCATATCTTCATCGCTTAAAGCAAAATTCCAAACATTAAAGTTTTCAACAATTCGTTCTTTATGAACTGATTTTGGAATTGACACTACACCACGTTGAATATGCCAACGTAAAATGACTTGTGCTACCGACTTGCCATATTTTGCTCCGATACCGGCAAGTATTTCATTTTGGAAGATATTCTTTTGCCCTTCTGCAAACGGTCCCCATGATTGAATTTGTACGCCATATTCTTCCATAACATTCTTTGCAACTTTCTGTTGGAAGAACGGATGGGTTTCCACTTGGTTGACAGCCGGTACAACTTCATTGTTCAGAATTAAATCAACTAGACGGTCCGGATAAAAGTTAGAAACACCGATGGCGCGAATTCTTCCTTCTTTATAAAGTTCTTCCATTGCACGCCAAGAACCATAATAATCATTGAACGGTTGGTGAATGAGGTATAAATCAAGATAGTCGAGCCCTAGTTTCTTCAAGGAAACATCAAAGGCTTTTTTTGCATTTTCATAACCAGCATCCTGAATCCAAAGTTTTGTTGTGATAAAAAGTTCTTCCCTTGGAATCCCGCTTTTTTTGATGGCTGCGCCAACTGCCTCTTCGTTAAAATAGGCGGCAGCTGTATCAATTAGACGATACCCAGCTTCAAGTGCATCCGAAACTGACTGCTCACATTGAGCTGGATCAGGGACTTGATAAACACCAAAACCTAAAATAGGCATTTCAACACTATTGTTTAAAATAACTTTTTGCATATAAAATCCTCCTTGTTTACGTGTTCAGTTCCTCCATTGACATCCTTTATTTTAGGATTTACAATTTCAGCAACCTGAACTATGATAAGCCTATCACCTTCGTGTAACACGAAGTCAATAATTTCGGAATTCCTTTTTTTGTATATGAAAAACTTTTGCTCTTTTACGTAATTATTTTTAAGCTTTCGATAGGCTTGAACGATAATAAGTCTAATACCTTCGTGTAACACTAAGTCAAGAGATTTCAAGTAACTTTTTTTAAAAAATTCGAGGTGGGGTTGAATTGTATACTGTGAAAGAAGTGGCTAAGCTACTTGATCTGACTGAACATACTGTTCGTTTCTATACGGATAAAGGATTAGTTCCAACTCTAAAGCGTGATAAAAATAATAATCGTCTTTTTGACGAAGAATCCATCAATTGGCTAACAGGTGTAAAATATTTAAAACAATGTGGTATGACAGTGGAAGACATTAAAACCTATGTAGATTTGTGTTTGAAAGGTGACAGTACGATTCAGGAGCGCTATGAAATTATTTTGAAACAAAAGGAGATCGCTGAGGCTCAGTTAGAGGAAGCAAAACGAACAGTCAAATATATGGACGAGAAGGCAAGTCATTACCTTGACATTATCAACAAAGTGATCCCAGATGATACTAATCCTGGGAAATGGCAGGAAAAAAATAAAATGCCTATGGCTCATTAATTATTTCTTATTACAAAAGAAAAGCCGTTTTTCTAAAATATGAAAAACGGCTTTTATAATAGATTTTATAAGAAAGTTAGACTCCACTCTGTATCCTTTTAACTCTTTCTAAGCATTTATATCTGAAAAAGTATTTGAAATTTCGCCTGAATTTCTTTTAAAAACATATCTGCAGCAGCAGAAAAAACCTGATGCTTTTTCCAAACAATATTTAAGCCGGATTCAAGTATTGGCTCCAGCGGTCTAAAACAAAGGTTACTATCACTAGATGTATTCACTATTTTATCAAGGACTACTGCATAACCAATGCCCTCATCAACCATAATGGCAGCATTATAGGCAAGATTATATGTAGTCACGACGTTTAATTTATCAAAATCTTCACCAAACCAATCCGCAAATTCATTCTTAGAAAATGTCTGTTTTATAGCTTGTCGTGAACAAATCAGCGGAACATTTAATAAATCCATTGGTTGAATGGTCTCTTTGAAAGCAAGAGGACTATCCTTCCTCATAACAACGCCCCAAACATCTTTGTCAGGGATATTAATATAATTGTATTTAGATAAATCAGCTGGTTGAATTAAAATACCAAAGTCAAGCAATCCTTTGTCAAGTCGATCAGTCACGTCGTCTTCGTTTCCGCTGTAGAGGTGATACCGGATATTTGGATAACTTACCTGTAACTCTTTTATAATCCGTCCAATCTGTCTCATTGCTTCTGTTTCCCCACCTCCTATGTAAACATCACCACTTATTGTTTCTTCCATAGAATTAAATTCTGTTTCTAATTTATCAACCATATCAATGATTTCTTCCGCTCTCTTTCGCAGGAGCATTCCTTCATCGGTGAGATTGATACTATGACTACTGCGAATAAATAGTTTTTTTCCTAATTCCTCTTCAAGATCTTTTATTTGTCTTGATAGAGTTGGTTGTGTTACATGCAAAAAATCAGCCGCAGCCGTCATGCTTCCTTCTCTAGCAACAGTCAGAAAATAGCGCAAAACTCGAAGTTCCATTGACTTATCCTCCTTTATACTATTTTAGTATATACGTTTCTGATATTCATAACAAGCATATCATGATATGAAATATAAGTATTGGCTATATCAAAAGGACATAGCTAGAATAAATTGTAATCAGTAGAAAGGACTACGTTTAGTGTGTCTACTAAAAAAGATAAAGTTATTGTAATTATTGGTGCATCAATTTTAAAAAAGAAAAATAGAACTAGGAGGAAATAAATATGACTAACAATAAGAAAGTTTGGTTTATCACAGGTGCTGGACGTGGAATGGGCGTGGAGTTCGTAAAAGCTGCTCTTGCCGCAGGTTATCAGGTCGTTGCCACTGGTCGTAATATTGAAAGATTAGCCAAAGTTCATGGCGATAATGAAAATCTATTGATCGTAAAATTGGATATTATTGACCCAACAGGTGCCGTTGATGCGGTCAAGTCAGCTGTTGACCGATTTGGACGTATTGATGTGGTAGTCAACAACGCAGGTAACTTCTACGGAGGATTCTTTGAGGAATTGACCCCACAACAGATTGAACGACAAATCAATACCAATCTCATTGGTCCGATGAACGTTACCCGCGCAGTGTTGCCTTTGATGCGTAAGAATCGTTCAGGACACATTATTTCAATTTCTTCTCTTGCGGGATTAGTTGGATTTGAATACAATGCGGCTTACTGTGCTTCAAAATTCGGTCTTGAAGGATTTATGGAGTCGTTACATCAAGATGTCGCTCCATATGGAATCAAAACCACAATTCTAGAACCAGGCTTCTTCCGTACTGAATTTTTGGAGCCAGAATCAACATTC
The DNA here is from genome assembly GCF_056280405.1 of Bacillus sp. URHA0034. NCBI lineage: Bacteria > Bacillati > Bacillota > Bacilli > Caryophanales > Bacillaceae > Bacillus > Bacillus sp. URHA0034. The sequence goes on from NZ_JBWCDK010000001.1 coordinate 419,990, forward strand.
CTTGCTGAGCCGTCTATTGATGACTACGCAGAGCGTAATGCGCAATATCATGCTTTTTGGAAAGAGAAAAACGGAAAGCAGGAAGGCGATCCAGTCAAACTCGCTAAAGCTTTAATCACCATGGTAAATCAGGAACAACCACCGTCCCGTTGGATTGCCGGTGCAGATGCCCTTGCCGGTGCTGAACAAAAGGTCAAAGAACTGCGGCAACAGATTGATGCTTATCGTGACCTTTCCACATCCCTCGATTATAAAGATGCATAAGCTACTGATGGAATCCAACCGGGTTCGATGAGAAATATCCTTTGAGCTATTAATGATTGATTAGAAATTGCCTCATAACTGTTTGAGGCAATTTTTTACTAATGGCAGTTTCGTAATAATCCCCATTCATTGATATTCGAACTAACAATTATCACTTTAAATCAGGAGGTAATCTCGGATGGCTGCAGAGTCATTTGAAGGGTGATGTCATTCATTACCATTTGCTGAAATTATCTATGTTCGGCGAATGTAGAGTCCTAGTCACAATGAATTTAAAAGACACTAAATGGAACTTGGAGGAGAAAATAATATGAAAAAACAAATAATGCATTCATTTGCATTACTGCTAGCCTTCATTCTTACTGCTTGTAACAACAATGATACTGGGAAAAAGGTCATTTCTCAGCAAGAAGAGAATTCCTCTGAAGCAAAGTCTGAGGAATACGATGAGATTGGATCTGGAGCTAACCTTGTTAAATTCCCTGAAGACCTTGAAAAAGGAATCGTGTTTGCCACTTACGATCGAGGAGATATTCATGAAAACATCTATGTAAATAGTAGGGAAGCAATTGAAGCAGTGCAGAACGGAGAGGAGCTTCCGAGCGGCACCGTTATCACTCTCGAAGGATTTCGAGATGGAGAGCTTGAGCATTATTTAGTGATGGAAAAGCGTACCGGCTGGGGTTCCCAGTACGCGCCTGATGAGCGTCCTGGGGAATGGGAGTTCCAAGCATTTACTCCTGACAAAGAAGTGATGGTAGATGGTATTGGTGGACCAGCTATTGGGCGATGCTATACCTGCCACGCAAATCAGGAAAGGGATCAATATATGAATTCGTTAGAACAAATGAAAGAGTTTGATTTGGAAGAGATTTCACAATCAAAGAACAGCAATCCAGAAACTTCAATCGCAGATATCACTACTGACCACTGGAAGGTAAGTGAGATATCTGGTCAAATGAATGATTCTAAGGATTTAAATAAAGAAGAAAGTAATGCAATAGATGGTAAGGATAAAGCTAAAATCATTCAGGACGTTCTCTTAAAGATGTATTTACAGCAATTTGAAAGCTAATGGAAGTGTAGTCATTATAAGGTGTTTAAATGTCCACTATGGAAACATAATTCAATGATAAATCAAATAGAAAGAGGAAAATACTTTGACTCCAAAGATGTTATTCAGGCTTGTTAATGACCTTGTTATGACATTGCTTATGTTAATTGCAATGGCTTACTATATTACTGGAAACATGGTCCACGAAGTCATTGGAGTTGTGGTGCTTTTATTATTTATCGTCCATAACTTCTTAAATCGACGTTGGTATAAAGCGATTTTTAAAGGGAAATATCATTTAAGGCGCATTATACAAATAGCAATCAATCTACTTTTTCTTGTAACTATAGGTTTGATGATGGTGAGTGCAGTGATGATTTCAAGTGACTTATTTCCCATTATTCCCATAAATAACGACATGATGTTACGACAAATACATGTTCAGACAGCATATTGGGGTTTTATCATTATGGCAGTCCATATAGGGTTTTCATGGGGAATAATTATCAATTCAGTTCGGAGGATGACGGGAATCGCCGGTACAAGCCGTGTTCGTACTATTGCATTACGTATTTTGGCGGTATTAATTGTTGCCTACGGGGTGCATTCCTCCTTCGAGGAAGACATAGGTTCTAAACTATTCATTTACAGCCCATTTGGTTGGTTCAATGATAATTCCACTTTAAGGTTTTTAATTGGACACCTATCTATTATGGGAATCTATGTTTGTGGGACACATTATTCTTTGAAATTTATTCAGAGGCACGATAAAAAAAATATTGGATAAAACTAAGATAGGAGTTGCTTTTTTGTCTAAGCAAAATAATTTACTTATATTTACATTGACCCTTGGGGCTTTCGGCATCATAAATACTGAAATGGGAGTTATAGGGATATTACCTTACATTTCTGATCACTTTCATGTCAGTGTATCAAAAGCAGGATTGCTTGTGAGTCTTTTTGCCCTTGTTGTTGCTGGATCTGGTCCAACGATGCCGTTATTATTTTCGGGGGTAAATCGCAAAAAAGCAATGTTACTTGTACTTGGTATTTTCGTTCTAGGTAACATTGTCTCTATATTTACGTCTAACTTTGCCATCGCAATAATTGCACGTGTGATTCCAGCCATTTTTCAGCCAATCTATTTCTCAGCCGCTTTTACAATGGCGGCTAACTCAGTTCGTAAGGAAGAAGCTCCAAAAGCTGTTTCAAAAGTTTTTATTGGAGTATCTGCGGGAATGGTACTTGGTGTACCAATCGCAAGTTTTCTTGCTAGCACAGTTTCGTTTCAAATATCAATGGCATTTTTCGCCATCGTGAATGCAATAGTATTTATTGCTACATTAGTATCTTTCCCTTCTATGCCTGTTAAAGAAAGACTTTCTTACGGAGCTCAATTGTCGGTATTAAAAAAACCAATTACTTGGCTTTCCATTTTTGCTGTCCTTTTACTTAATTCAGCAGTATTTGGGGTGTATAGTTATCTTGCTGAGTATCTTAAATCCGTTACGAATATCTCTGGGAAATCAATTAGTTTAATGTTAGTCATATTCGGGGGGGCAAATATTATTGGAAACATTTTGGCAGGGAAGTTACTTACTAAAGATGCCATCAAAACTGTAGTATCTTTTCCTTTTGCATTGGGAGCTGTTTACATCCTATTATTCTTATTTGGACAATTTACTTTACCTATGGCTATCATTACTTTATGTTGGGGAATATTGGCTGGTATAGGAACCAATATTAATCAATATTGGATTACGTCTGCAGCTCCAAAAGCTCCTGATTTCGCTAATGGATTATTTTTATCATCTGTTAACTTAGGAACAACAATTGGTACAGCCGTAGGTGGATTATTTATTTCAGATTTAGGTACACAATACGTCGTATTAGTGGGATTATTATCGTTGGTATTAGGACTGTTATTTATTTTACTAAGAAACTACATGCAGAGTCCTACAAAACAACTTTCTAGATAAGGAATTAATTCATCATTTTTTAAGGGCTCCCTGTTCATTGTTGATTTATGTTCCCTGCCCTACTTTCTTTTACTAAATTTCTAGAGTGTGGAAAATCTGCTTTAGCCCAAGATTAGTAGCCGAAAAATGGAGGATTTAAAATGTCAAAAGATATAAAAGTTGCCCTTGTCACCGGCGGGAATCGAGGAATTGGATATGAGTTGGTCAAGCAATTGGCGTTGAAGGGTTTTAAGGTGATTTTAGCAAGTAGGGATCTGGAGATGGGTCATGAAGCTGCGCAAAAGCTTAAGGAATTAAATCTGGACGTTTCGTTTGTGGTGTTGGATGTAGATAATCAAGAAAGCATCCGTCAAGCTGCGATTACAGTAAATGAGCAGTATGGAAGATTAGACGTATTGATTAATAATGCTGGAGTGTATCTGGACGAAATTGAAAAGTTATTGACAATGGAACCTTACATTATAGAGAGAACGATGGCTACGAATTTCTTCGGCGTATACCATGTCATCCGTTCCTTTATTCCCATCATGGAAAAACAAGGTTATGGAAGAATTATTAATGTTTCCTCGGAATATGGGGCGATGAGCGAAATGTCATATCCAGGAGTAGGAGCTTATAAGTTGTCTAAATTTGCCCTAAATGGATTGACACGATTGGTAGCTGCAGAAATCAATAGGGATATCAAAATAAATGCAGTTGATCCGGGATGGGTAAGCTCAGATATGGGCGGACCATCTGCACCAAGAACACCAAAGCAAGCAGCTGAGTCTATCTTGTGGTTAGCGACTGTTGGAACTGCAGGACCGAATGGTGGATTCTTTAGAGATGGAAAGCAAATCGATTGGTAACAAAACTAAGCAAATTGGTATAATTCCTAGCTATAAAAGGAGCAAATAAAATGAAGAAAATCCTACTAGTATTTTTTACAGTAGCTGTTATTTTTATTTTTGCAGGGTGCAGTAATAGTGCAGAAAACAATAAGAATACATCATCTGAAACATTTGCTGTTTCTAAAAATAACTCAAACGATGAACACAAAAAAAGCCAAACAGATCGTGCTAGGGAGGCGACAACAATGGGAAATACGATAAATATCATAGTTGGAAATAAGACATTCACGGCAACTCTTGAGGATAACGATACAGCTAAAGCGCTTGTAAACCAGCTACCGCTAACAGTAGATATGTCTGATCATAATGGGAATGAAAAGTATAATAATTTGTCAGTTAATCTTCTGGAAGATAAGTCAACCATTCCAGGTAGGATTAATGAAGGAGATTTAATGCTCTATGGTAACAACTGTCTTGTTATTTTCTACAAAACATTCAATACATCCTACAGCTATGTAAAGCTCGGACACATAGACAACGTCACTGGTCTTACTGAAGCCTTAGGTTCTGGTAGTGTGAAGGTTACATTTTCCGTTAGTGAATAACGGTTAAGATGTGCCTATTAAAACTAAGTTTATTAATGGTAACGCACGTGTATTAATATACATGTGCGTTTTATATGTAAGAAGTTACTATCTATTTACTTTTGATAATTTTAAATCACCAAATTTTCATAAAGATAATCAACAATTTTTATTTGCTTGTTGAGTAATCAACGAATCGCATTAATTTAACCATTGAAGGCATCGTGTTTTTATTTATAATAATAAACAGATGTTGGTTAATCAACCGATATTGAGTTTTTTAAAAGCGAAGTCAATGTTGGGCTTTATACAAGGAAATTTTTCAAAACAAAAAAAGAAAAGGATGTTTTTAGTTATGTCTAATATTCAAGATAAAATTGTTATCATTATGGGTGCATCAAGTGGTATAGGCGAAGCCACTACCAAGAAACTTGCACAAGAAGGAGCAAAATTAGTCATTGCGGCTCGTCGTGAAGATCGTTTGAAATCTCTTGTTGAAACATTACCGAATGCAGAAATTTCATATGCTGTTGCGGATGTAACGAATAAAGAAGAAGTTCAAGCCGTTGTTGATTTGGCAATCGAAAAATATGGACGTGTCGATGTACTATACAACAACGCTGGAGTTATGCCGACAGCGCCTCTTTCAGAAACACGCTTCGATGAATGGCGCCAAATGTTAGACATCAACATCATGGGTGTTTTGAACGGGATTGCTGCGGTTTTACCAATTATGAAAAAACAACAATCCGGTCATATTATTGCAACTGATTCAGTTGCAGGACATGTTGTATACCCTGATTCTGCTGTATATTGCGGTACTAAGTTTGCAGTTCGTGCGATCATGGAAGGGCTCCGCCAGGAAGAAAGGGAAAATAACATTCGATCAACTATTATTTCACCAGGTGCTGTAACTACTGAACTTTATACAACAATTAATGATCCTAAAAATCGAGAATGGACAAAGGAACTTATGAGTAAGGGTGCAGAAGGTCTTTCTTTGAAATCAAGCGATATTGCAGATGCAGTAGCTTATGCAATTAGCACACCTGAAACAGTTGCGGTGAGCGAAATTTTGATTCGCCCAACCAAACAAATTGTTTAATCATTCTTTAGTGCATAACAGTAAAAAAGGAGAATAAAATTATGCCTGTGATAACAATTGAAGCAGCTAAATTAACTAAAGAACAAAAAAGAAAGTTAGTAAAAGAACTTACCACAACAGCTGCAAATATCATGAATTTACATGAACAAACCTTCTATGTTTTCGTAAAGGAAAATGAAAGAGACAATATAGGTGTTGCAGGGCAGCTTTTATCCGATAAATAATATCGAAGCAAACAAACTTTGGGTGAAAAAAATCACTCGAAGTAAGGAGTAATCAATGGAATATGTTGAACTTGGAAATGCCGACTTATACGTATTTCGCCTATGTTTTGGTTGTGTGAGCTTTGATGAAACAGTTCGAGGATTTCCATCAATGGGTACTCGATGAAGAGCAAAGTCGTCCCATTATAAAAAAGCTTTTGAACTGGGTAAAAGTACCTCACCCAGTATATAGGTTTAATGATAGTTTTAAATAAATCAAATTGACAAACAAATTATTCTTTAAGGAGAGATAATAAGATGAAAACTCTTGTTCTTGTTTTTCACCCAGACTTAACTGCTTCTCGTGCTAATCGACGCTTGACGGAAGAAATGGAGAGGCAAGCTAACGTTACCGTTCACCGTGTTTATGAAGCTTACCCTGATGAGAAGATCGATGTCGCAGCCGAGCAGAGGTTATTGGAGAAGCACGATCGAATTGTTTTGCAGTTTCCTTTCTACTGGTACAGCACGCCTTCATTGATGAAAAAATGGGAGGATGCCGTCCTTTCTTACGGCTGGGCATTTGGAAGCAAAGGGGACAAGCTACACGGAAAAGAGCTGCTGATTGCCGTTTCTACTGGTGCCGCTAAAGAAAACTATTCACCAGCGGGCAATTTTAAATTCACTATGCTGGAGTTACTACGACCTCTTCAGGCAAGCAGTAACATGATTGGCACACGCTATTTGACACCTTTTGTATTGTACGGAGTGAATCAACAGTCCGATGAGCAACTTGAGCAAAGTGCGAAGGATTACGTGGTTTACGCATTGAACCCTGAACTTGATCTACTTGCAGTCCGTTAATATTAGTCTGTAGTGGGACATAACTTTTCTCAATACAAAAGAAAGAGAGTTACAAAACAATGAAACAGCAACATTTTTTTGTAACAGCAACACTAAAAGAGAAAACTTTAGACAGAATGCAACTGAAGAAGAAAAGAAAATAATATCTCAACATTTGGATTATGTAAATCGGATGGTTGTAGATAGGGAAAATTTTATTTACTGGTTCTTGTATAGAGGAGCATGGGATTAATTGTTTATAAAGCAGAGTCATACGAAGCAGCAGTAGAATTTTTTGAAAATGACCCTTTCGTAAAATCTGAAATAATGAATACGGAAATACATCCATTTAAAACATTGGCATGAAAAAAATTTTTCACCAAAATAAACAGTTAATAAAACAGAAAGGTGTGAAACAAAATGAAATTAGTCAATTTGCAAAATGAGAAAATCCCTCCGATTGCACTTGGTACATGGTCATGGGGGACCGGTCCAACTGGCGGGGATGCCGTTTTCGGAAATCGGCTTACAGCAGCAGACATAAAGCCGGTATTTGATGCGGCTATGGATGCCGGATTTAATTTATGGGATACTGCGGCTGTATATGGGCTGAACGCTTCAGAAACTATTTTGGGGAGTTTTACCAAAGGTCGCGATGATGTGCTGATTTCAACGAAATTTACTCCACAAATTGCGAATGATAATGATAACGCAGTTGAGGATCTTTTGGAAGGCAGCCTAAACCGCCTCGGAGTGGACCATGCCGATATTTATTGGATCCACAACCCGGCAGATGTGGAAAAATGGACGCCAAAACTAATTCCTTTGATGAAAAGCGGCAAAGTAAAGTATGCAGGTGTCTCCAATCATAATCTTGAAGAAATTAAATTAGCAGCCAGCATTTTGGCGAAAGAAGGGTTAAAAATTTCCGCTGTACAAAACCATTACAGCTTGCTTTACCGTTCGTCGGAAGTATCCGGAATTATTGATTATTGCAATGAAAATGATATTGTGTTCTTTTCTTACATGGTTTTGGAACAAGGCGCATTAACAGACAAATACAGTGCCAAACATCCTCTCCCAAGTGGCACAAGAAGAGGCGAGGCATTTAATGCAGACGTTCTAGCTAAGCTCGAAGGCTTAATTAAGGTAATGAGAGATATCGGCAGTAAATACAATGCGTCCACAGCACAAATTGCAACGGCTTGGTCCATTGCAAAAGGGACGGTGCCGATTATCGGAGTGACGAAAACATCCCACATCAAGGATGCTATTAAAGCTGCCGAGATTAGTCTGACAGAACAGGAAATCCTTGATCTTGAAGCAGCGGCAAAAGAAACCGGTGTTGAGGTCAGAGGCGCATGGGAAAAGCCAATGCATTAAGATTACATTAATCTACGGAGAAAAAAGCTTGAGTCCTGTATAGATATGGACTCAGTTTTTTTTATTCTTTTGAAACCTTGATGGATTATTCAAAATTCCTATCTAACAATACACCCGTTTGTTCCGCCATGACTTGTGCTGGTAAAGGCATTCCATTCTTAAACCACCATTCTACCGCTCCTACGATAGCTGATGCAAAAAATTGAAGAAAAACGTCTTCGCTTAATCCTTGATTTTTTCCTTCGGTTGTATCCACTTCAGGTTTATACTCTTCTACGACTAAATTAAGAAACCGACTGCGAAAAAAAGGGGCACCTTTACTCGCTAGCATAGTCGAAAAGAATAAATAATGACGCTCAAAGTATTCGAACCAGACATAATTTCCCTCTCGAAACGTCATCTCTGAAGCCGATTGGCATAGTTCCCTAAGATTGTTCATATGTTCTTCAATCATCTTATCCAGTAGATCGTATTTATCCGTGTAATGAAGATAAATGGTTCCTCGATTAACATCTGCTCTGTCAGCAATATCCTGAATGGTAATGTCATCAAATCTTTTGTCAGACATTAATTCAGTTACAGCATTTTTTATTGCTACTTGGCTTTTGGTTATCCTTCTATCTACTTTAGGCATTTTAATTCTCCCATCTTTCTAAAAATAATCAACAATTTTAATTAATTTGTTGAGTAATCAACGAATTGTGTTAATTTAACCATTGAAACTATGAATGGCTTTTATATAATTATAAACAGATGTTGATTAATCAATCAATATCAATTTTTTATACATCAGTTTAGCTAACTTTTGGAAATAAAAGTAAATTTACTTCAAAACAGGAGGCTTATAAATGGACCGCGTTGAAAAGAGCAAGGAAAAATACATACAGCTATTTGGCAATGGAGTACCTGCCTCATACGCTACCGATCCTGATTTTCAGGACATTCTTAGCCGCTTCATATTTGGGGAAGTTTTTTATCAAGGTGATCTGGATGACAAGCAACGCGAGTTGATTACCCTGGTGGTACTTACGACCAACGAGACGTTGCCTCAGCTCAAGGCACATGTGGGTGCAGCACTGAACGTTGGGCTAACACCAGTAGAAATCAAAGAGGCGGTTTACCAGTGTGCTCCGTACATTGGATTCCCGAAAACGTTAAATGCTATCAATGAAGTCAATGAGGTTTTCAAAGCGAAGGATATCGCTTTACCGATTGAAAGTCAAACCACTGTTAATGAAGAAAACCGCTTTGACAAGGGACTGTCCGTACAGGTAGAGATTTTCGGTGATGTCATAAAAAAAATGCAAGAGAGTGCTCCGGCAAATCAAAAGCATATGCAGGAATATCTTTCAGCTTTTTGCTTTGGAGACTTCTATACTCGCGAGGGACTTGATTTAAAAACACGGGAGTTGTTGACACTCTGCATCATCACTGCTTTAGGCGGTGCTGAAGGTCAAGTAAAAGCACCTGTGCATGGTAACAAAAACGTAGGCAATAACAAGGAATCATTGATCGCCGCAATCACCCATTGCCTTCCATATATTGGCTTTCCGAGAACACTGAACGCATTAGCTTGCGTTAATGAAATAATTCCAGAAAATTAAGCAAGCTGTTAAGGATTCAGTAAACGCTGGAGATCCAAGCATCTCTGTTTCATTTGAAGAAAGTCCTGATGAGAAATTGGAAAAGCAATGTTTATAAGACAAGGTATTACAAAAAATATAACAATGTAGAGGAGACAAAAACATGTTTAACGAAACTTACAAATTATCAAATGGTGTAGAAATTCCAAAATTAGGTCTTGGTACCTGGCTGCTTGACGATGCACAGACAGCACAGGCAGTGCTTGATGCGGTATCTATCGGATATCGACATATTGATACTGCTCAGGCTTATATGAATGAGACTGGTGTAGGTGAAGGAATCCGTTCCTGTGGTGTCGCAAGAGAAGAACTTTTCATTACGACAAAGGTTGCTGCAGAAGCAAAGACCTATGATGCAGTTACGCAGTCCATTGATGAGTCTTTAGCAAAGTTGGGATTGGATTATATTGATCTTCTGATTATCCACAGCCCACAGCCTTGGGTGGAGTTCCGCGAGGGAAACCGATACTTCGAAGAGAACAAAGAAGTATGGAAAGCAATGGAGGATGCTTATAAGGCAGGCAAGGTAAAAGCAATTGGTCTGTCTAACTTCCTTCAGGATGATGTAGAGAATATTCTTGCAAGCTGTGAGATAAAGCCTATGGTAAATCAGGTATTGGCACATGTGAGCAATACTCCGTTTGAACTAATTGAATTCAACCAGAAGAATGACATCCTAGTAGAGGCATATTCACCAATTGCACACGGTGCAGTTCTGGATAATGCAGAGGTTAAGGTAATAGCTGATAAGTACGGAGTATCTGTTGCTCAGCTTTGCCTACGTTATGATATCCAGCTTGGTCTTGTAGTAATTCCTAAGACGGCAAATCCGGATCACATGAGAAACAATGCAGAGCTTGATTTTGCTATCAGCGATGCAGATATGGAAATTTTGAAAAATGTAGAGCGCATCCAGAATTATGGTGAGCATAGCTTCTTCCCGGTATTTGGCGGGAAGTTAAAATAAACGGAGGAATTAAAATGGCAAAACATGAAGAAGTAAAAAATGGCGTTATTTTCCCAATGGGCGAAAAAAATGAAGCATTTGCACAATTTTTTGTGGGACAAAGTTATCTTAAAGGATTAGTGTCTGACCCTAAAGTAAACGTTGGTGTTGGAAATGTCACCTTTGAACCAGGGTGCCGAAATAACTGGCATATTCATCGTGATGGATTCCAACTTTTATTAGTAACCGGTGGCGAAGGTTGGTACCAAGAGGAAGGAAAACCTACTCAATTATTAAAAGCTGGTGATGTGATTGTCACCCATGATGGTGTAAAACACTGGCATGGTGCCACAAAAGACAGCTGGTTTGTGCACCTTGCAATCACTGCAGGAAAGCCGGAATGGTTAGAACCTGTCGATGATGAAACCTATAACAATTTGTAAAAAACTAACGCATCGAATCAAATGATTCGATGCGTTAATTATGACGGTCATACAAACAAAAGTGTGGAAACACTATTGAAAATCGTACAGCCGTTACCTTAAGCCAGAAGTTATTAAAAATGCAGTGATTGAGTTGATGATATGCATATTAGACATGTTGACTTCCCCAACCTTTCTTATAGATAATTAACAATTTTGATTGATCTGTTGAGTAATCAACGGATTACGTTAAATTAACCATTGAATGCTTTAAGTTTCTCTATATAATAATAAACAGATGTTGATTAATGAATTAACATTGATTTTTTTAAGGGTATTATGATCAGGTCATGACCTGAAAATTGAACTTGCATAAAAAAATGCGGGGAAAGGAGATGGTTATTATACGTATGGACAGGTTAAAAATATTTTCTTTGCTGTCAGTTGCTTTGTT